>NZ_SJXI01000015.1:0-359612 GCF_004337455.1 Parafrankia sp. BMG5.11
ACAATTTTCTTCAGGCAGATCGGTGGCCCGAAGTTTCGACCGTGGCCTTCACGGTTAGCCTAGCGTCTGCTCTCCACCCCAAAGGTGGACGTTCGCGCCCGCTGATGCATTTGCCAGAAGCGGACCGGCTGCTTGCTGACCGTCGAGCCCGAAAGCGGATCGGGCAGCAAACGGCCCACTAGTGGCCGTATGAGCTGTCAGTGTAAGGTCTGCCCGCCACCTATTTTTGGACCTTAGCCCGAGAAGCAGCCCGCGCCAGTATGGCCGCCAAAAGTATCCTGTCCTTCCCAAGTCAGCCGTTCTCGCGAATGGCGCACATGGAGCGGCTCCCTGCAGCGCTATAGGGGCCTTCTCATTGGCTCACCTACATGCCGGTGCAGCGGGTAGTGCCATATGCGGTGGTGCAGGTTGCCGACCAGAGGCTGTTCTCCGGCGCGCTGTAGGAACTCAACGCAGCACCAATCGCGCCGAATATGCGGGCGCGGGCCTGACGGCGAGAAGCGTCCTCCTGACCTTTGGCCTGGAAGTAGGACCCCAAGTTAGCATCGACGAGGGTAAGCTCTTCCACCTGCCCCTGAAGCGTCGCGGCCATGATCAGCGCAGCGATCGTGTCGGTGAAGTAGCTGTCAGTCTCCCCCTGGCCCGCAGCGCTTCGCCTTTTGAGGTCAGCAAACTTCCCGTCCAAATCGCTCGATTGGGTGCGGACTGAATCCGCCTTCTCCTGCATCCAGAGATCAGTTCGCGCCGCAGTGGGTTTCTTGACCATGTGGATGCGCAAATCCCTGAGGATCATCCCACGCCCGTCGACGTAGGAAGCGGCCTTGATCGCCGCGATCATCTTTTCCAGCCGCGCCGCCGATTCAGCGGAAGCAGGATCTGCGTTGTCGAGGAAGGCAGCCGTTGCTGCGCGCGCTTCCTTATCGAGTGCGGCGTGCTTCTCGACATAGCGGGCGTCGCGCTCGGACCACGCAGTGGCGAAGTCGTCAAACGTCGACGACGCCGAAGCTGGCGCAGCAAATACCAACGCGAGCCCCACGGCGATGAACAGCCACAGATTGCGCATAGGTCCCTCCCGATTCGAGGGGCCAACGTCCACCTTATCCGGGGTCGAGGCAATCCCGGGCGGCACGCTGGAACTGACGGATCAGCGCCATCGCCTCACGGTGCGCCCGCGAATGGCGTCCGTGGACCAACCGGTTCTTGTTACCCACCGGAGCGCCGCCGCCTTGTGTTTTCCCGCCGTGGAGCTTGCAGCGGGTCCGCCCCCGGAGAGCCGGACACTGACAGAGAGTGCCCCGCCGCGTACGTGCCAGGCACCGGGGCGATGAATGCGCCTTGTTCATGGGGTTTGAAGCCGAGGTTTTCATTCTGAGGCCCCCCTACGTTGACCGTCTCAGCGACCACAGCTTGGCCGCCCTCATAGATATGCAGGTGACGAACAACCTGTTCACCGCCGCGGCGCCAGTCCGACAGGGCTTTAATCTGCGCTGTCATGGTGCGCTGAAGTTTCGTTGCGATGTTGCCGAAGTCGCGCATGAGCTCGGCTTGCTGCGCCGTTTTCGTCCGGGCGATCATTGCCATGCTCAGGTCGTGCGTTGCCGCGATCTGCGCCGCGAGGGCCGCTTCGAGCTCGTCCCGCGGAGCTATGGCGCCGATCAGCGCGAGGCTGGTGTTGATGCCCGGCACCGATGGCGCGCCGCCCTGGGCGGTTGCGTTGGCCAGGTGCATCAGCGTCGTGGATACGAAGTCGTCCGACCGGGTGGCGAACGTCTCGGCTAGGTGTACCGCGTTGCCTTGTTCATCGTCGTGGGGGCTCCCGAGCGCAAGAACGGTGCCTTCGGTCTCAGGCCGCTGTTGCACTTGTGCGTGGGCACCACGCTTGCCTCGTTCAACGCGAGCCCGTGCTATTGCAGTTTTCTCGGCTGGGTCGGCATCGCGCCGTGGCGGAAGCGGCTCGATCGGCGCGGCTTTTTTCTTGGTCATCAGTTTAGCTCCCACAACGGCACGCAGCCCTGGCCAATGCCCACGCCAATGTTGAGGGGCGCGCCGAATTGCGACCAGTACGCCTTGCCCCCGGACACCTTCAGGTTGCGGGCGCCGTCGAGAAGATCAGCAAGACCGCCGCGCTGCGGAAACCCGGGGCGGACGCCAAACAGGTCCAGCGCAGTCCAGCCGTGGCGCACCGCGTAACTTGCGTGTCCTTCATACAGCCATAAGGCTGTGTCGGTGAGCTTCAGCCAGTCACCCAAACTCCACTCGGGCGGCGTCACGAACTGGTCGATCTTCGACAGGTTCGCGTGCCACTCGCGCAGGAGCGCAGCCGGTTGAGGCGAAATGTGGACTACAGGGCTACTGACAGAACCGACAAAACCGGGTTCTGTCAGTTTTGTCAGTGCCTCATCGGGCGCATTTTCGGAAACGAAAGCCCGCAGTTCGTCGAGATAGCCCATTAGCCCCTCACCGCTGGATTGATGATGTAGGTAGGAAGCGCCGGGCGTCCGCCTCGCTCGCCAGGCTGGTCGGCGGGAACCTCGCGCAGCCAGCTATAGTCGACCAGCAGCCCGAGCCCGGCTTGGATGCGTTCAACGTTGGATTGAAGGCCCGCCCACCCGCGGCGTTCGATCTCGCGGCGGTTGAAGCCGTTCTCGAGATCGCCCGCTCGGATATGCCGCAGGATTGCCTTCGCAGCTTGGGCTGTGTCGTTGACCGCGGAGCCATAGATACGCCGGGCATGGCCCTCTAGGTAATCGCTCCAGGCGATACCCGACAAAACCGACAAAAGCCCGACCGACCCCGTCTTGCCGCTCATCAAATGATGCAGCAGGGCCATCGACGGGACCAGCGAACGGTACTTCGCGAAGTGGCTTTCGAGTGCCGGGTGCATGTCGTCCGCCCGCAGCCGTCGCATCAGGTCCGACAACCACACCTTGAACCGCTCGCCAGCTTCCGCATCGAAGCGCAGGTAAGGAAAGCGGGCATCATGTTCGTCCGTCACGGCGCCGACGCTGTCGGGCGTCAGACGGTCCAAGTGATCGAACACGTCAAAGGCTGCCTGCCGGTACTCGGCCCGGGGGAGACGGTCGACGTACTCCCACGATGGTGAAGCGTCCGGCCACACTGCGAGTGAGAACCGCTGCAACAGGCCATCGTCGCCGGACCCGCTCACCACGCCGTCGACGTAGCTCTGTATCTTCGCGGGCTGCGTCGACCCCAGCACCGAGATTGTCAGAGCCGGAACGTGAAGGTTCGCGCCTCGGCCAATGCGGTCAAAAGTGTAGCTGCCATCACCGTTCCAGCCTTGCAGGTAGAACGCTCGGGCCTCGCTGTTTTCCTCACGGTCGAGTGGCTTGAGCAGGCCCATGAGCTCGTCCTTGTACACCAGCAGGCCGTTGGTGTTGTGCCGCAGCAGATCGCCCAGCGCCTGGTAACTGGAATCGTTCGTGCTGTAGCGACGGAGAGTCGGGCCTTCCTCGTCGACAAAGCGAAGATTAGACACGTCCGCTTGAGCGTTGGTCGATAGCGCCTTCTTCATGGCCGCCTTGGACGCTTCTTTGCGCAGGTCGCGCTCCATATCTGCGGCATCGTATTCGGCGCGCTCCCGCTCGAAGCGTTCACCGGCGAAAGCGGAGAGCCGGTTAAGGGGCTTGAGCGCCTGGCCGATGGCGGGGGACTTCATCACACCAGGCCGACCGATGATGCAGCCCCACAGGTTGGGGACTTCCTTCCAGTCGTCTTGCTGCTTGGGACGGATGGCCAGCTTGCGCCCGACTACCGTGGCCGCGCCCACCATGGCAGGGATCGCGACATATTCAGGCGGGGTCTGCATCCGCTCCGAAATGTCATCCACCCAGTCCCGCAAGTGGGCCGGAAGTAACTCGCAGCTAAACTGCTCCACCGGATGAAGGCCGCCTGGCAGTTCCCGAGGCTCGCACCACAGATTGATCGTCTCGGCGCTCGCAAACGCCTCCTTGATGGCGGCAGTCATGCGCGCGCCCCTTCCATAAGCTCGTGGTTGAAATCTTTGCCGATGCGCGGGAAGAACACTCGCGCCTCGATGCCTCGGGCAACGTACGCGCGTGCCGCCTTGTCCGCGGCTTGGCGCCCGGCGTCGTCGTTGTCCCCACCGATCGCGACCGCTCGGATCTCCTGAGGAAACCGCATAGCAGGCAGCATCGACGCGCCAGCCGAGACCCACACCGGGCGACCGAGCGCTTGAAGCAACGAGAGGCCATCTTCTGCGCCTTCGCAGACGATAAGCTCGCTACCATCGAGCCCAGCCAGCCGTATGGCGCCCCCTGACACCTTGCCCAGGGACAGCTTCGGCTTGGGCACGCCGGCTTTCCCGCACCCATCCGAAGCGAGGTACGTACGCTGGATGCCGATGAGCGGGCCCTCGGCGCTCGATACGCACGCGACCAGGCACGGGTACACCGGCCCGCGGGCTCCGTACGGCAGATCGGCAAAGCGCAGTGATATTGGGGCAGGGATCGTGATCCCGCGCCAACGCAGATAGCGCTCGGCGACTGTGCCTTCGACTGGTCCCGCGCCCTGCCAGATCGCTAATGCCGCAGGCGTACGGTCGCTGTCGCGATTATCCGCGTGTTGGCCTGGTGCCACTTCAACCACAGGCAGGTCGCCGCCGCCGAGCATGTCAGCGGCATCGCGCAGACCCACCCCGTGAAGCCGCATAACGAAGTCCAGCACATCCCCGGATGCCCCGCAGCCGAAGCAATGGAAGCGCTTACCGCTCGAGAAGATCGTGAAGGATGGCGAACGATCGCTATGGAATGGGCAGCACGCCTTCCATTCACCGCCGAACGCCTTGAGCTTGACCACCGCGCCAGCCACAGCCGGGAGCGGGTTGTCGCGCCGTATGGCGTTGAGATCGAGCCGCGGGGGCGGGGAGCGTCCTTCGCCGCGGTAAACGCGCTGTGCGAGGCTCACAGCGGCACCCGCCCCAGCCGCGAAGGCTGGCCTTTCCCGTTGGTATACTGTGCCAGCACTTCGACAGCGAACAGCATGGCGCGCTTGCGATCAGGTGCCCGATAGCGACGAAGGAGTGCGAACGAGTTTCCGCTAGCCGACTCCTGCGTGACTTCGAGGCAGCCATCGTCCCGCCGGTCAACGTGCACCAGGCCGCGACCATCCATTTCGCCCTGACCGGCTGGTACATCGAGAACACGGGTTGCGGGGTCCACTGCGACGTATGCGCGAGCCCGATCGACTGCGCCTTCGTAGTCGAGAGCAGCGCTCAGGCCGTACGGGCCACCAGTCTTGGCCCACATCATTGCGGCCCAACCGGACGAAACCGGCGCGACGCAAACATGCGTGAAACCTAGGCGGACTGCGGCGGGCAATGTAAGGACGTGCGCGCTCATCGGGCGCCTGCCCCGGCGAACACCTTCCGCCAGACTGACTCTGCTTCGCGGCGGGTGAGACGGCGATCTTCGCCGAGCTTGCCGTGCGTCATGCAGCTACGCGCCGCACACGCAAGTCGGTTGCCCCAACGGGTAGTATCGCCTACATTGAAGCCCTCGATTGCAATGGCCGCCACAGCCGCAGTCACGAGAGGGTCGGACACCGAAAGGGTCCGACCCTTCTGCCTTTCAGGAGGCAGTTCCCTGTTGCGGTTGGTCAAGGCTCAAGCCGCCTCCGCCGTAGACTGAAACCGGTTCGCCTCTTTCCACGCCTCAATGTCAGCGGGGTCATAGAAGACCCGCTTACCGGCCTTGATGAAGCGGGGGCCCGTTCCAGCGACGCGCCAGTTCTCAAGCGTGCCGGGGGTAACTCCGACGCGAGGGGCCGCGTCCTTAGTGTTCAGGAGATCGTGCATCGCCGTTGCCATCCGTTGGCCAGCGCGAGCGTGCGTGGCCTTCAATGGGCGCGGTTGAACGCGGAAAGGCCCACCGCCGCGAATTGCCGGAGGATCACGGCCAAAAGTGCGGCGAAGTCAGGCGCGAATAATCAATGGTTTAGGGCTGATGCATGGCGAAGTGAGGCGACGCTAGTCCGGCGAATGGGTGAGGCCCTTGCCGTCCGCCCGGACCCTCCAGCCATCTTCGTACCGATCAAGT
Organism: Parafrankia sp. BMG5.11; assembly: GCF_004337455.1. Classification (NCBI taxonomy): domain Bacteria; kingdom Bacillati; phylum Actinomycetota; class Actinomycetes; order Frankiales; family Frankiaceae; genus Parafrankia; species Parafrankia sp. BMG5.11. Next base: position 6,075 of record NZ_SJXI01000015.1, read on the forward strand.
TGTTCCTTGAATGCCGACCGCACGAAGGGGCGAGCGTTCGGATAGTTCTTCTGAAGCCAACTAACGTACCTCGACCACAACTGTGCTTGGTTCAAAACCTCAGAGCCTCCAGCCAGGTGGCGTCGCGCACGTCCGAAGAAGTCATAAGCCAGCTTTGCTTGTGATGACGGCACCATGCTCGTCCAGCGGCCAGTCAGTCGGGGGGCTTCCGCAATCAGCCGCTCGGCGTCGGAGGATACAACAGCACGCGCGTCTCGACCGAACAGGGCGACCATGTCGTCGCGACCTACTCGAATGTCATAGTACCGAACGATAGGCGCCTCGCCGGAGAGAATGGCTCCCAAGGAGCCTTCTTCGCGGCCTCGCCAACCCTCTACCGCTAGGTTGCAGAACCGCGTGTTGAATACGACTTCGGCGCCATCCCAATCAAGGGGGCCAAGTTCTTTCCACTCGTTGCTCTCTGCCTGTTCCCGCCCCCAACTTGCTAATCTGCCAGCCTGTAGATGACGAAGCAGGGGCTGCTCGGCAGCGCGGAGCACTTGTTCTCGATGGGCGTCGTTGTCGTCAGCGCCAAGGCATTCGGCAAGGAAATGCATCGAGGCTGTCGCAGTATACTCTGCGATCCCGTGCAGGTGGTAGCTGTCGAGAACCTCGGTTGCCACGCGAAGAGCGTCCGCCCGGATTTCATCGTCTAGCGTGTATGCGACAGCGATTGGCCAAGCCCATTGAGGCCGATCCAAGCGCGCTCTCACATCGTCATTCATAGCCGCTCCGCCGCGGTTACCGCATTTATGATAATGGCGCGGCAAGCGGTGCGGAGCCGCCGTTCGGGAGCTACCCTAGCCGCGCCACCTGCTCAGGCTCGCGCTTCCGCGAACTGAACCACGTTCGACTCGTCAAATGGGGTCAGCAGCCCCTCAATGTGATCGGACCAGGACTGCAAGGCGCGCACCTTTTCGGCGGCCCAGTCGTGTCGCTGATAGACACCAGCCACGCCGGAGCGGGAGCCCGAAACATGGTTGAGTATCGCTTCCGTGACTTCGAAGCGCACCCCAAGGCGCTGCATTCCCGTCGCCAGTGTCCGCCGCAGATCGTGTAACGTCCAGCGCTCTAGCGCTTCACCTGCGTTGAGCTTAGCAATTTCGGCATCGAGGCGCTTCTTCGCCTTGGAGTAGCCCGAGAATGGCACCTTCCCGGTAGTGGAGATCACCCAGCCGCGACGGGGCCATTTCTCCGACTTGGCGAGCGCGCTCAACAGAACGACCGCCGAGGTCGAAAGGGGTGTATCAACCGGCTGGCCGTTTTTCGCGCGATCGGCTGGCAACTTCCACATCGCATCGGCCTGGCGCAATTCGGACCAGGGCAAGCCAGCTACCTCTTTGCGGCGTTGGCCCGTGAGCATCAGCAGCCGCACCATCGAGCCGAACGGGTCACCCATTGCGACGGCACCCTCCCATATCAGGGCAAGTTCCCAGTCCTCAAGTACCCGGTCGCGGGCGGCGGGAACGGAAGGGGGCTTCATTCCGTCTAGCGGCGAGCGGACCAGATCGCCCTCACTGACCGCGTGGCGGAACAGGTATCGAAGCACCGCGAACAGCTTGCTGGCGAGAGCGGGCCGCGCTTTCACCGAGCGCATGATTGCTGCTACATCGACGCGGTTGACCTCCGGCAGCGACTTTGAACGTAGGGCGGGCAGGGCGTAGCGCCGAAGCATCGCCTCGACCTCGCTAGCCGAACCCTTCCAGTTCGCAGCAAGGCAGTCCTTCACGAAGGCGTCGAGGTAGGTTGGAAACGCCAAGTCGATCGACTGGCGCTTGCGCTCGACCTTGTCCGACTGAGGGTCGACCCCTTGGGCTACCAACATGGACAGCCTGTTCGCTTCGCTGCGCGCTTGGTCGGGCGTCAAGGCGCCGTGCCTGCCAATCGTGTAGCGCCGAACCTTTGCGCCGCGGCCCCCGTGCAAGCGAAATTGGTAGAGGTAGACCCGCGCCCCGGCTGGCGTGACCTTGAGCCCGAACCCGGGGATCTTGTCGTCCCAGAGGAACACGTCCTTCAGTCCGGCCCTGACGCCGTCAACGCTGCTTTTGTTGATCCGGGTAGTGGGCATCGTGATTGCTAGCCTCGTTTCTAGCAATCACATTAGCGGGAAGCTCCGTGAACATCAATGGAACGCGGGGAAGTTTATCGTCGGAAACCATAGGCGTTGGAGCCAAGCCGCCGAGTGACGGGCCACGACATTCGTAATGATGGGGTCACAGGTTCGAGTCCTGTAAGCGGCACCAGCCTCTCAGCAGGCAAATACAGAGGGATAAGCGCAACGGTCTTTCGGCTGGATCGACGCTTGGGTCCTATTTGGGGCATTTTGGGCCTTATTCAGGCATCCACCCACGCTATACCCACTTACAATAGGCAGCAGAGCTCGTTCCAAGGTTTGCGAGCTTTTGGCGTTGGCTCGCCGGCAGCATCTTGGATTCCTGTCGCGTCCGAGATTGGGTCGAAAGCCGACATTCGCAGCGATCAACCCTTTTTGGGCAGGTTACGATGGTTTGAGGCACTGAGTATGAAGCCGCTACTCCGACGTTCCTGACCTACGAGTCTACCGAGGACTACACTGCGCGGTGTATGATTGGGCTGATCGGCTAACGTGGTTTGCTCAGGTACTCGGCGATGAGAAACGCTAGTAGCGCGCCAACTAGAAAGATCGCCAGCAACACAATGAGCGTCTTGGACACGAGGCCCTCCCACCCCTCTCTTTGCACTCAAATGTTAAGTTTAACGAGTCATTTTCGTTGCGATCCATGACTCACAAATGCCAGTCGCAACAGCTTACGGCTTGCCGTGAACAAGCCCGCGGGTCTAACATTCATCAGCATGTCCGTTCGACACCTGCGGAGGAGTGGGGGCATGGCTGCACTTGACATCCCCGCCTAACGGAGAACCGACATGGCCATTGCCAAAACGATCGAGGTGATCGCGAGCTCCACCCAAAGCATCGAAGCCGCGGTCCGCGACGGGATCGCGAAGGTTGGCGAAACCGTCGACAACATCGAGGGCGCGTGGGTGAAAGACACCAAAGTCGTCGTTCGGGAAGGCAATGTCGCGGAATGGCGAGTGACCATGGTAGTTACGTTTATCGTCCACTGAGTCCGGGGAGGGAAACCAATGCCGCACAAGTTCGAAGTGCACAAAGACAAAAAGGGCGAATTCCGCGTCCGCTTCAAATACAATTCCGAGGTCATGTTTTCGTCGGAAGGCTACACCAGCAAGTCGTCCGCAATGTCTGCCATCGAATCATTCAAGAAGAATGGGCCTGGGGCGGAGATCGAGGACAACAGCTGATAGTCATCAGATCCGCGCCATGCCAAGAGGTTGCGGAGAACTTAAATCACTCACCAGGAGTCTGGGAATGAAAGCGAAAACGATTGGAATCCTTAGCCTGTGCGTAGCGATCAACTTCTAAACTGGACCCAGCCAAGTTCGCGGTGATTTACGGAAGTCTGAAGGCGCTCGATGCCAAGCTGGCAAAAGACCGTGTCAACAAACACGACCGAGCTCAAGTTCTGATCAACGAGTGCATTGCCAACGGCATTGTCACCGGCCCATCTATTGTTGGTGTGCTGGTTAGTCTTGGCTTTAATGGGAAGCATGCCGGCATGATGCTGCAAGACGGTCTACGGGCTCGGCCTGAAGGCCTGAACTGGGGCCGCAGCAACGACGGCAACTATTACGTGCCGAAGTCTTCGCCGAGTACCTGAGCGCCACCCCCACTTAGCTTTTGAGCTAGGTGGGGGCAGCTTCTCGGATTATTTTTTTTCGGCGTGCGGGAGGCTAAGTCGCTGGTGCTGCCTTAGGCTTGCGCCCGCGCTTCTGTCCCGGCTTGCGGCCCAAGCCGATCTTCACGGCAAGATCGCGGCGGGTCTCCGCGTACTCGGGCGCCACCATCGGGTAATCCGCCGCGAGGCCCCAACGCGCCCGGTAATCTTCAGGGGTCATGCCGTGCTCGGTCATCAGGTGACGCTTAAGCATCTTCATCTTCTTGCCGTCTTCCAGGCAAACAAGGTGATCCCGCTTGATGGAAGCGCGTACGCTGACTGCGGGCTCCGGACGAGCTTCCACGACTTCCTGGACTTCGCCCAGACCTGAGAGCGCCTGATGTACGGTCTCGATCAGCGTGGTGACTTCGGAAACGGGTACGTTGTTGTTGCTCACATGCGCAGCGACGATGTCAGCGGTCAGTGTGATCAGCATCTCGCTGGCGTCGGTTTCGGTGTTGTCCATTCAGTCCTCTTGTAATCAGTTGAGCTCCTCCGGCTTTGGAGCGAGCTTTGAAACAGCGTACGGTCAAAGCGCTAACTGACCGGCTCAGCTAGTCGGCGCTTGCTTTTGCGGTGTCTTAAGCCGGGTATCTTCTTTGGGCGGAATAGTGCGGATTATTGCGGCGTACTCCGCCACCAGAACAAAAAACCAGAACTCGCATCCCGCCCACTCATTTGTGGTGATCCCTCTCAGGATATCAAGCAAGAGCAAGACTACCGCCAACAACCGGAAGAACATGAAGCTGATCGTCGGGCTGTCGGCGCGCCGCGCAGCCGAAAGCATCATCAACAAGCTCACAACGCCCCACAGAATGGAGCCCAACAGCGTCTCGGCGCGATAGAATCCGTCTAGGGCCGCGATGAACCAGAAGAGGCGTGACACGGCGAACTGGGTCTGCCGGGTTAATTGGCAGAACTTGACGATTGGCGGGACGAACAAGGTCCGGCCGATCCAATGATCAATTTTGGCGAAGATCATAGGCTGCCAATAGCGGCACCCGCGGAAGTTGCCAGCAGAGCACTCCTCCGATGATAGGTCGCAAGCGAACGGGCCAGGCGTTGCGGGGACTGCCGTTGCAGACACGGATCACCGGTGCGACAAGCTTCGAGTGACGGTCGTCGCCTACATCGGAGCCGCGCTGGCGGAGATCGCGGGCTGCTTCGCCTTCTGGGCCTGGCTGCGGCTCGACAAGTCGCCTTGGTGGCTCGTACCCGGCGCCCTGTCTCTGTGCCTGTTTGCTTACCTTCTTACCCTTGTGGATGCTGAGCAGGCCGGTCGCACTTATGCTGCCTATGGAGGTGTCTACATAGCATCGGCATTGGTGTGGCTTTGGCTCGCCGAAGGGGTGAAGCCAGACAGGTGGGATCTTATCGGCGCCGCGGTCTGTCTTGGTGGAGCAGCCATCATCTTGTGGGGTCCACGGTCAGCATAGCGGCACCACCATCGCTGGAACGGCTGAAGCTAGGCCGGTAGCGGACTGACCGCTCTTGGGGGCCCGAGCACCGTAAGCTGCCTGTCCGCTAACGCCCCCATTGCGGACATCGGCCAACTCCGTGGATTCTCTGCTCAGCCGGTCCTAGTTGTAGATCCTGTTAAGATAGTTTCTCCGCTCGCTGCGTTCTGATACCGTTTGTTTCTGCTCCTTTTGAACTGGGGGGAAAGATGCAGAGACTCCTTCGCCAGTTTTTGTACTTCGCGACAGTTGCCGCATTGGCGTCGGTACCGGCTAGCGCGCAGGTGTCGCGGCGCCCCCCTTTGGCCGGTGCCATTGATGCTGTGTTCAAGAGGTACGACAGCAATCGGACGCCCGGCTGCAGCGTCGCGGTGATCGAAGCTGGGAAGGTCGTTTTCGAAAAGAGCTACGGCATGGCTGATCCGGCGCTTGGTGTTCCGATGACCAGTAGTACCGCGAGCTGGATTCCGTACTCGGAGGCGCGCGTATTCGTCGGCCTGGCAGTCGCGATGCTCGCAAAAGACGGCATGTTCACGTTGGACGATCCAGTTCGTCGGCACGTACCGGAAGTGCCATCCTACGCCGACGCTGTAACAATACGACAGCTTCTGCACCATACGAGCGGGCTAGCCGATTATGGCACCCTCGCTGGCCCCGGTTTCGAACTATCCGACCGGCTTTCCGAGGACGAGTTCTTCCGCATCCTCTCCCGGTGGGGCAATCTTGGGTTCGTTCCCGGCGCGGACCAGATGTATAGCAACACCGATTACGCTCTTCTCAAGATACTGATCGAGCGGGCGAGCGGTGGATCCTTCCACGATTACCTTAGCCAAAAGCTGCTTCGGCCCAATGGAATGACCGCGACGCGCATTGGCTTCAACCAGTCGCAAGTGGTGCCGGGTCATGCCTTGTTTCATGAAAGTGACGGCGATGGCTATCGCAGGCTACTCCGCTATCGAATTTCCCCGGTAGGCACGATCTCAGTGACGACCAACCTCGACGATCTCATTCGTTTCGAGCAAGCGCTTCGCGACCCGCGCCAAGGGCTGAGAGCGATGCTGAATCAGCTGGAAAATGACGCTCCGCCACCGCCAAACGTCGCCGATGACACCAGTTATTCCTTCGGCGTGGAAAAGGGGGCGTTGTCAGGATTCCCCGTGCTGAAATATCATGGCGTTGGAGATTTTACTTACCTCGTTCAGCTCCCCACGGCCGACTTGTCCATCGCTACTCTGTGTAACACTTACCAAGGAATGGACTCTTTCGCCGTTGACGTCGCCCGTTTGTACGCATCCCCTGAGGCACGCGTATTGGCGGAAACCCAGCCGCGAACTGCGGGCGCTGCTGAACTCGCCCAGACGGTCGTTGTCCCGCCGGGTGAACTTCAAGCGTATGTCGGTCATTATCAGGACACTCGAGGCGCCGCCGCTGTCGAGGTGGCAGTGACTGACGGCCGGTTGACAATTACGCCGCGCGGCCGCCCTTCCTTTCCCACGTTGAGACCGGTGGGTTCTGGGAGGTTTGTCACCTCTTTGGGAGGAATTCCCTTCGCTTTGCAGTTCGACCGGGTGGAAAACGATATGGTTCTAACCTCTTGGGACCTTGCTGCGAACGAGTCCGGGGGGGCGCCGCTAAGGCGCACTGCTGTGTTGCGACCGACCGCAGAGACACTGCAGCCTTACGCTGGCGTCTATGTCGGTGAGAATGTCGACATCACCATGTACGTCCGTCAGAAAGACGGTCGGCTGCTGCTCGCGACGTCCGGCTATGCCGAGTCTGAACTCAGTGCGACGCAAAGGCCCGACGAGTTCCGTCTCCCAGACATCTACACAGCCAAGTTTGAGCGCGAGGCTTCGGGAGAGGTGGCAGCTGTAGTGTTGAATGCTAGCCGCGTGAAAGGAATGAGATTCAGGCGTGCGCAGTAATTTTGTAAGCGCATGCCTGAGTCGCTGTGCGTTAGTCAGCGCGTGGTCACCATGTCTGCTTGCCACCCAATATCGGACGTAAGCGAGGAGCGGTCGCACCCCTGAGAGCGGACGGTCTGCTTTTTTGCTCAAGCGGCCAAAAGTGGACTGGCAGCAATCGACCCCAAAGGGGACAACACATGGCGCGGTCGCTGGCCAATGTGAGCGACGCTCCGGTCGACCTTAGCTCGCAGCCAGTTCACCCAACGTCTCGGGAAGGGTAAAGCAAACTGATGCTCCTCCGTCAGGCAAGTTGGTAGCGGTCATTCGGCCTCCGTGCGCCTCGACGATCGTTTGTGAAACTGAAAGCCCTACTCCAAGACCCTCCGCTTTGGTCGAGACGAAAGCTTCGAAGATCTGGGTCATGATATCTGCCGGTATGCCTGGGCCGTCGTCAGACACGCAAACTTGGACATATGAGCCCGTAGACCGCGCCTCGATGCCAATGTGGCAGGCATTACCCGCAGCCGCCTCGCACGCGTTGCGGATCAAATTGATCACGACCTGCTGAATCTGAATGCGATCTGCATAGACCGTCAGACCGGAGGAGACATCCCGAGACACGGTAAGGTGCTCGATACCCGCGGTCGCAAGAGCAGTGGCTTCTTTCAATACCGGGCCTAGTTCTACTTCCGTCTTCTTGCCGTCCCCTTTGGCGCTCATTGCCCGGACTGAGCGAATGATATGGCCTGCTCTATGCGCGGCTTCCAAGGCCCCCTCGATGCATTCGTCGAGGTCGGAACCAGCTGTCTCACGAGGCGCGATCCGGCGGGCGGCAGAAAGATAAGCGGAGACCGCAGCAAGCGGCTGGTTCAACTCGTGCGCGATCGTGGAAGCCATGGCCCCCATGGCGCTCCCACGAGAGAGGTGAATTAGTTCCGTCTGGAGCGAGTGCAGCTTGTCGCGTGCCGCGATCTCACTTGTCACGTCCTGCTTTGTGCCGAATATTCGAACCGACTTGCCGGCCTCTTGTTCTACCTGCGCGGTTAAGCGGACCCAGCGGGCTCCGTTTGCCTTAGGCTTGATCTGAATATCCAGCGTGAAGCCTGTGCCGTTGGCAATCGCTTCGCTGCGTAACCGCTCCATTTCGCACCGAGAATTGGGCTCGTAGAGCTGGAGCGTCATCTCGCGATCAATCGCCAGACCTCGCCGCACTCCGAAGATGTCATAGACCATGTCGGTCCACGCAAGCTCACCTGTTGCAAGATCGCATTCCCACACGCCGATCCGAGCCAAGGTTGAGACCCGGTCATACATCTTCTTGTAGTGGGCGGCCGATGTTTCCTGGGCCAATTTGGGTCCTCTAGCTGGAAATGCCGCGACCCAGCTTCGCTTTGGATACACCCCTCATCAGGAGAACGCTAGACGAACCGGTCCAGTTGCGAAGCCAGTTAATCCCGCGCCGGATGACGCTATCCACCCATTGTAAGCCGCTCGCTCGGCTGGTAGCGCAGTCCGAAAGGGGGCCGGTAGCAATCTACCCGTTCCCGACACTGGAATTGTAGTGGATTGCTTCGGTTCACAGTGAGTCAGTGGAGGTAAGCCCCCCACCGCTGATCAGGGCATCTGCGAAACCGCGTGGCATTTCCGTGCTGTATCTGCTTTGCGTTCATGTGCCTATTGCGCCGCCGCGGTCGGCAACAGCGCAAAGGATGGATGGTGTCTGCAGGACTGCTCAGCGAACCGCAACTGCGGGATGCGTCACCGCTTAGAGCGACTGCGATGGAAACCCTCCACGCGCTGTTTGAAGAATCTCATAGCTTTATGTGCGTGATCATCGGGCCCGAATATCGCTACGGCTTCTCAAACAGGAAGAACCGCGATCTCCTTGGCGTGACGGAGATTGTCGGGAAGACGGTAGCAGAGGTTGCACCCGAACTGATTGAGCAAGGCTTTGGGGACCTTGTGGGGGAGGTATATGCGTCGGGTCAGCCGTTCATCGGCCACGCGGTGCCGATGCATCCCAAGGGTAGCGACAGGCTGCTCTACATGGACTTTATTTACCAACCGATCCTTGGCGCGGATGGCGGTGCGATCGGGATAGTTGCAGTCGGGCATGATGTCACCGAGCACCGGGAAGCACTTCTGGCGGCAGACACCGCCAAGTTCACTCTCGAGTCCTCTGCGCGAGATCTAGGCAACGAGAACGCACGACTTCGGCAAACCCTCGACAATCTTCCTCAGATGGTGTGGCTGACTGGCGCAGACGGTCAGCCGAACTACTTCAGCCAATACTGGTGTGAGTTTACGGGTGCCACGCGGAGAGAGATTGATGAAGGCTGGGCCGACCTGTTTCACCCCGATGACCGCGAGCCGGCCTGGGACCTTTGGATGCACTCGGTTCAAACCGGAGAACCTTACCAAATCGAGTATCGCCTCCGGCATCACAGTGGCGGCTATCGGCATGTTCTGACACGCGCCCGACCAGAAAGGGACCAAGCGGGCGAAGTGGTTCGGTGGTACGGCACTTGCACTGATATCAACGAACGCGTCGCTGCAGAGCAGCGGATTTTGCACCTCCAGAATGAACTGGTCCATGCGTCCCGGCTAAGCGCCATGGGCAGCATGGCTGCAACAGTGGCACACGAGGTAAATCAACCTCTTCAAGCTATGTCCTCCTATGTCTTAGGCATGGAGAGAATGCTTGAAAGCGCGCTCCGCTCAGTGAAACCAAGGCGGTTTTGTCCGAGATCAAAGAGGTGTCGATCCGAGCGGGATCGATCATCAAGCGATTGCGCCAATTGGCTCTGGGCCAAAAACCCGTGCGTGCTCTGACCCCGGCGCCAGAGATAATCAGTCAATCAATCACCTTAGCCACGGCGGGTCGCCTTCACGGGGTTGATGTGCTCTCCAAATGCATGGACGGTCTATTCGTCTACGCCGACCCCGTCCAGGTCCAGCAAGTCCTGACCAATCTCGTGCGTAACGCGTGCCAGGCAGTGGCAGGGATCGAGAAGGGCAGGGTGATCGTGACTGCGCGTAGGGTGAACGATCACATCGTGTTCAGCGTCGAAGACAATGGACCTGGTTTGCCAAAGGACACGACCTCCAGCATCTTCGATGGGTTTGTGAGCACCAAGCCCGGTGGAATGGGAGTCGGGTTGGCCATCAGCCGGACTATGGTCGAGGCTGGCGGGGGCCGAGTGTGGGCCCAGAACAATCCCGGTGGTGGAGCAAGATTCTCATTTGAGCTGCCTGCAATAGATTAGCGGAAGGGATTTAGAGCAACGTCCGCTCCCCACCCCTTCTCGGTCATTCGCTGGGGTCGGCCAAAGCCTCGGAAGCAGACGCCGTTATCTGGCCTCATGAAGCAGGGGGCACCAGCGGCCAACACTGGTCGCCTGCCGACATTGATGCACAGGCTTGCGAGCCGGCCATGGTCCGCGCCCGGTCTTGGTGGGTATAGAACGGGTCGCATTCCGGCGATCCATCCTACCAAAGTTCTTTCAATAGGAAGGTGGCCTGGGACGGTATTCGCGCGACTTGGGACAGGCTTGGGTCAGCAGTAAAACCCTTGTCCGTCTGGTGTACAAACATCTGAAATTGCTGTGATTATCGTAGAGCGATACTTGCTTTCGTAATGATGGGGTCACAGGTTCGAGTCCTGTAAGCGGCACCAGCTTCCCTCTTTGGCCGAAAACGGCTGCAACGGTACCAGCGCAACCGACCGAACTGGCGATGATCGCCGCGTCGAGACGTAGGTGGTGTTTACTTCAGGGAAACCATATTCGGGCAGCGACACAGCGCCAATATTGCGGGTCTTGCACCGATGAATAAACTTCAGATCCGGCGCGTGCTTTCTACGCTCATGCTGATGGCGATCCCGCTGGGTCTGCTGGGGTTCTTCTTCCTGATGCAGAACCAGTTTCGCGATATCAGCGAACTGCGGCAACTGGTTGATGAGTCGGTGGAAACGCGAGCCCAGCTCACCGAGCTGATGGTCGAGCACCTTAACATGGAAACCGGTCAGCGCGGCTATGTGCTGACTGGACGGCAAGAGTTCCTCGATCCCTATCTCGACGGAAAGGGGCAAATCGGCCGAACGCTCGAAAAGCTGGCCAAGCGCGACGAGGAGCGTCTGGCGCCTGGCGTCGCGCGGTTGCGCGAGCTTTCACGACAAAAACTCATCTTCGCCGATGCCACGATCCGTCAGGCGCGGGGTGGCAATTCGGCCGCAGCACGCGAAATGATCGCCGAGGGCCGGGGCAAGCGGCTGATGGACGCCATGCGCGATGAGGTCGAGCAGCTCGACGAAATCGAGCGCGCGCACCTAAAGCTCGCGACCGAATCGCGCGATCTTTCCCGCGAACGGGTTGAGAAGACGACGTATCTGCTGCTGGCGGCGTATTCGCTGCTGCTCGCTTTAGTGGCGATCATCACGGCGCGCGCGGTTCGAGAACGCCAGCGGGAGTTCGCCCGCGCGAACGAACTAGGCGAGCGGCAGACGGCGATCCTCAATGGCACGGTCGACGGCCTGCTGCTGCTGGACCAGGACGGCTACATCCGTGAGATCAATCCCAGCATCGTCCGCCTGTTCGGCTACGATGATGACTTCCTGAGGGGGAAGCATAACACCTTCCTGATGGCTAACCCACCACCGCTGGAGGACAGCCTGGCTTGGCTTCGTAGCGTCGGCAGCGCGGGCCGGCGCGGTGCAGGGCGGAGGATGGAGTTCACCGGTCTGCGCCAGGATGGCACCACTTTCGAAACGGACGTGGCAATCAGCCGGATCACCCCGGGTGCCAGCGGATATGTCGCCATCATTCGCGACGTGACCGAACGCAAGCGCATCGAAGGGCTGAAGACTGAATTTGTCTCCACGGTGAGCCACGAGTTGCGGACGCCGCTGACCTCGATCGGGGGAGCGCTTGGCCTGTTATCCTCGGGCGCGGTCGGACAGCTTGGCGAAAAGGCCTCACGCCTGGTGCAGATTGCCCACAGCAACTGCGAACGCCTGATCCGCCTGATCAACGACATCCTCGACATCGAGAAGATCGAATCGGGCAATATGCACTTCGACATGCGCCGCCTGCGGGTCACTCCGTTGATCGAGCGCGTGGAGGCGGCCAACGCGCAATTCGCGGCCAGTCACGAGGTCGCGTTGCAGTTCACCCATCCCGCCTGGCCTCTGGTGATCGAGGGCGATGCCGACCGGCTGGAGCAGCTCGTCACCAATCTGGTATCCAATGCGATCAAGCACTCGCCGCGCGGCGGGACGGTGGAACTGATGGCTAGCCAGCACGGCCAGAACGTGCGGATCGATGTCAGCGACCGGGGGGCAGGAATACCGGACGCGTTTCGCAGCCGCATTTTTGGCAAGTTCGCGATGGCCGACAGCTCGGACAGTCGGGCACGCGGCGGGACGGGACTGGGACTTTCGATAGCGCGGGAGATCGCCCAGCGGCATGGTGGCACCATTGGCTTCACCGACCGGCCGGGCGGAGGCACCACGTTCTCGGTCGACCTGCCTCTGATCTGCGAAGCCTCAAGCGAACAGTCGGCCGCTTCCGGCCTTCCCGCGGTGCTGCATGTCGACGACGATCAGGACTGTCTTGATGTGGTGGCCGCCGCGTTCGATGGCACCGCGCATATCGTGTCCGTGGCGACGCTGGATGAAGCACGAGCCGCTCTGAGCCAGAACACCTTCGCTGCCGCGATCATCGATGTCGGAATCGCGCCGCACAGCGGGCTGGAACTCGTGCCCGATTTGCGCGCGGCGGCGCCTGGTCTCAAAGTGCTGCTGTTCACCGCATTGGACGAACCACACGCCGATGGACAGGTCGATGCGGTGCTGGTCAAAAGCCGCAGCTCAGTCGACGATCTGGTGCGGCTGACCTTGCGCCTCGCGGGCGAAAGCAGGAAGGATAGCGCATGACCCGGGTGCTGTACGTCGATGATGAACCCGACATTCGTGAAATCGCCGAGCTGTCGTTGTCACTCGACCCAGGGTTCGACGTGCGCACCGCCGCTTCGGGGGAAGAGGCGCTGGCGCTGGTCGCCGAATGGCAGCCCGACGTGATCCTGCTCGACGTGATGATGCCGGTGATGGATGGCCCCGCCGTGCTCGCTCGACTGCGGGAGCGCGAAGTCCGCACTCCGGTCGTGTTCGTCACCGCGCGCGCCCAGCGGTCGGAAATGCAGAGCTTCGCCACGCTCGATGCCAAGGGCGTGCTTGCCAAACCCTTCGACCCGGTCACGTTGGCGGCGCAGGTACGCGCACTGCTGTGAATTCGCTCGAACAGAAAATGGCCGAGTTGTCGGCCCGCTTCGCCGCCCGGGCAGCGGATGAACGCGATGCGATCGCCGACGCCCTGCAAACGGGTGACCGGGCTGCGATCATCGACCGGGCGCACAAGCTGGCCGGCATTGCAGGCATGTTCGGTCATTCCAAGGTTGGCGAGGCTGCGCTGGCATTGGAACAAGCCGCGCTGGCGGGCGAGGACTGCACCGCCACGGGAGACGCACTCCTGGAGCAGCTCAGCGCGCTTTGAGGATCAGGTCGGGGACGCGCCGCCGAACCCCTTGCGGGTCATCGTGCCCCAGCTCTGCTGCTTGCGCAGGAACTGCCACCAGCCTTGCAGCCGCCAGATATTCGACAGTTGACGGTAGCCGAAATTCTCCACCACCGCGACCAGTGCCAGGATCGCAAGTTCGCGCGCCCGCGGGAATCGGCGCAGCTGTATCTCTTCCAGGATCAAGGTGGCGACGCTGACGAACACGCCAAAGGTGAAGGTCACCGACAGGAACGCGAGCAGCCACGGCAAGGCGAGCAGTCCCAGTGCGTAGAGCAGCGGCACCAGGATGTAGCCGAGCACCTCGATCAGCGGTCCGACGACATCGACCAGCAGGATCTGTCCGAAGCCGACAAACCCGATCCGGCCGTAACGGGGGTTGAAGCACATCGTCTTGTGCTTGACGAAACATTCCAGCGCGCCGCGCTGCCAGCGGCTGCGCTGGCGGCCCAAGACCTTCGCGTCTTCCGGACACTCGGTCCAGCAAACCGGTTCGGCGATGAACTCTATGCGATATGGCTGCTTCAGATCGCGCATGTGGCGGTGCAGCTTGAGCACAAGTTCCATGTCTTCGCCCACGGTGCCGTGGCTGTAGCCGCCGACTTCGACCACCTGCTGCCGCTTGAACAGTCCGAACGCGCCGGAGATCACCGTCAGGGCCTGCATCTTGCCCAGGGCCAACCGCGCCATCAGAAACGCGCGGAGGTATTCCATGATCTGGACCAGGGCGAAGAAGTTGGACGGCAGGCGCACATCGGTGACCCGCCCCGCATCAATCGTGCAGCCGTTGGCGATGCGGATCGTCCCGCCGGCGGCGATCGTCAAATCAGGGTCGTCGATGAAGGGCCGCACCACGCGCAGCAGGGCATCGGTCTCCAGAATGGAGTCAGCGTCGATCGCACAGAACAGCGAGGTGCGGCACGCGTTGATCCCGGCGTTGAGCGCATCCGCCTTGCCCCCGTTCTCCTTGTCGATCACCAAGAGCCGCGGCAGCGCCGGGCTGGCGTAGAATCCCCGGATGCGAGCGTGAGCGACCCGGTCGTCGACGAACCGTTCCACTCGGCTGAGCCCGAATTCATCGATCACCCGCGTGAGGGTGCCGTCCTTGGACCCGTCGTTGATCAGCAGCACTTCGAAATCCGGATACTGCAGCGCGAGCAGCGAGCGGACGCTTTCGACCACCGTCACTTCCTCGTTGAACGCCGGCGCCAGCAGGGAAATCGCGGGCGCCTGGTCGGAATAGCGGCGCCATAAGGTGGCTCCACGCGGCACCGGTGGCCGGTTCGTGAGCGCGAAGGCTGCGAACACGAGCTGCAGGATGTAGAACGCGACCTGCAGCAGACCGGTGACGATCACGACCAGCGCGATGCCTTCGGCGGCGCTGGTCATCCAGCTTTCGGCTGAGGCAATCGCCGGCAGCATCAGGCTACGCCCCGCTCGGCCAAGGTGGCCTTGGCCGCCGCGCGCGCGGCGGGCGCGGACTCGATCGCCGCCCGATGCAGCGCCAGGCGGCCCGCCGCCCCGAGCCGGGCGAGTGCCTCGCCGGCGCGGAAGCGGACCCACCATTCTTCGTCGTCGAGCATTCCGGCAAGTTTCGGCACGGCTCTGCTCAGCGCTGACCGTCCCGCCGCCTCGGCCGCCGCCGTGCGGACCTGCCAGGAAGGACTGTCGAGACCGCCCAGGATCGCTTCGTGGCCGGCCGGGTGCCCGATCCGCCCGAGCGCGCGGAAGATCCGGGGCTGCAGATCGCTGTCTTCGCCCGCGGCCTCGGCCATCCATGAAACCAGCGGCGCATGATCAACCGCGCCGCTCTCCGCCAGGGCGTCGGTTGCGGCAAGCTTCGCCTCGTCCGGCAGATCGAGATCGTACAGCAATGCCTCGACCGAATGGGGATCGGTCTTGACCAGGTCGCGCATCAGCGAAACCACCAGGAGAGAGTGTTCCCGGGTGCCGATCCCGAGCGCGCGGACAAGCTCCCCGGCAGACGGCGCGCGGCCTTCCTGGGCCAAGGCCAGCGCCGCGCCTAAGCGTACATCGGGGCTCGGGTCGGTGAGTGCGACTTTCGTGACAGCATCGACATGATCGGGGAACATCGCCAGCGCCTCTGCGGCGATCAACCGGTCCTGTGGTGCGCGGGAGCGGAGCCGCCGGCGCAGTTCCTCACCCGCTCCAGCTGAGCTGGCAGCCGTGATCAGCGCCTCCCGATCAGACCCGCGGACGAGTTCAGTCAGCTCCAGGGTAAGCGTCGCGGCAACGCGGCGTGCAAGCCGCGATCCGCCAACATCGATGGTTTCCCCGCGCATCATGGCGGGCAGCAGCTTGCGGCGCCAATCGGCGCGGTGTTTGCCTCGCCACTCGCCAATCACGCGCGCCAGCAGCAGGCCCGCGATCGCCGTCAGCGCGATCAGGCATAGCAGCAGTGAAAAGTCCCAAAGCGAGACGAGCGTAGTCAAAAGCGAGCCTTCAATCCCAGCCGAAACTCTGTCCGGTCAAGCGGCCCGTCCCGCCACTCTCGCGCCAGCGACCCCGTTACGCCAAAGCGAGGGCTCAGCGGAGCCTCTACGCCGCCGAAAAGAGCCTTCACGCGGGTGACG
This sequence comes from Parafrankia sp. BMG5.11, assembly GCF_004337455.1. NCBI lineage: Bacteria > Bacillati > Actinomycetota > Actinomycetes > Frankiales > Frankiaceae > Parafrankia > Parafrankia sp. BMG5.11. The sequence goes on from NZ_SJXI01000015.1 coordinate 22,414, forward strand.
ACACCCAGATCGGTGTCCGGCCCGTTGGAGGCGCCGGCGAAAACGCGCCACCCCGATGCGGGCACGAAGTCGCCGCGCGCCAGAGCGCCAAGTTGGAGTGGTCCACCATCGTCCACCGTGCCGATCCCGCGCAGCGTCAGCCAGGCCTTTCCGCCGGCCAGATACTGCACCACGCCAGGGTTGACCGTGATCACGTCCTGCAACGGAAACCGCTGGTAGGACGCATCGAGGGTCAAGACGGTCGCGTTGCCGTGGGCGACCCGCCAGTCGATACCGCCGCCAACCGCCACTTCCGGGCGAAAATCAGCATTCGGAGTTCCGCCCACGAACGCGCGTAGCCACACGTCGTCCGAAGGATGCAGACCGATCCGGCCGACGACCTCAATGTCCTCGCGCGCGAAGCGCCGGTAATACGCCGCCCGGGCGCCGATGGTCGTGCGGGGCGAAATGGCGGTCTCGATATCGGCGGCAACCTCGCTCCAGCCGCGCGCACCGCCGCCGAGGTCGCTTAGCGCGCCTTCCACAATTACCGACCCTCGAGCATCCGGGGCAGGCGAAGCACGACGCGCCGCTACTGCGGCCAGCCCGTCACGCGCGTCAGTATAGTCCGGCGCCTGCCGCAGGACGGATTCGAAGCCGGCCTCCGCGGCATCCACGTTTCCTAGCGCGAGGTCGGTATAAGCGAGCTGGAGCATCGCGTCGGCGTCGTTCGGATGGTCGGCCAGCCAGGCCATGAGCAAGCGACGCGCCTCTGCCGGCTGACCCGCCTGGCGGGCCGCGACCCCCGCCTCATACGCATTCTGCTGCTGCGCCGCCTCGGCAGGTGAAGCGAACAGTGCAAACGCGGCGGCAACCAGCCCGACGATGCCGGCCTTCACGCCTTCTTCCCCGCTAGCAGGCGGCTCAGCCGGACCAACAATTCTTCCGGAAGAAACGGCTTCACCAGGTAATCGTCCGCGCCAAGCTCCAGCGCACCGACCACGTCCGCCTCTCCGCGACGAGCGGTCAACATGATCACGGGGGTCGCGGCGTGTTGCGTGCTGGCGCGCATCCGCCGGAGAACCTCGAACCCGTCATGCACCGGCATCATCATGTCGAGCACCACGGCCGCCGGGTTGGTTTCGTCAAGCTTTGCCAGCGCCTCACGCCCATCGTGCGCGACCACGGTGTCGTATCCCCGCGCTGACAAACGAAATTCGAGCAGCTCCGTCATCAGCGGTTCGTCGTCAGCGATCAGTACCAAGGGAGCGGGTGTCATGCCTGGATCTGTATAGGGCCGAAAATGAGGTTTGGGTAAATATCGATCTAATGAAGATCGCCGATGTCGTGCGCATAGACCAAACCTGCGGTCTCAGCGGCCTTTGCGAAAGGAGCTCGTGGTCCGCGTAGCAGCCCCGTCATCAAGCGCCCGCAGCAGATCGCGAAACGCGTCGTCGCGCGCAGGCTCGAACACCTTGGGCAGGCTATCCTGCAGCATCGAGAAACTGGAGTGGCGGGGCAGCGGGTACATCTGTGGCAATCTGGTTCGAGGTAGCCCCCAGACGCTTCATTCGAACGCCCGTTCCCAACTTAACTTCGGCGCAAGCAAGCAGCGGTCGCTTGACTTTCGCATATAACAATATCTTTATATGTGGGATGGGCATCGAGACCACCATGCGCGCGTTGGGCGACCTCACCCGGCTCAGGATCATGCGCCTGATCGCCGCGATGGAGCTTGCGGTTGGCGAACTCGCGCATGCATTGGGGCAGAGCCAGCCCCGCGTGTCACGCCACGTGGCGATCCTGTGCGACGCTGGCCTGGCCGAGCGCCGCCGGGAAGGCAGTTGGGTATTCCTGCGCCACGCGACTTCGGGGGCTGCGGAAGCAACGGCAGGCGCGGTTGCCGGGTTGCTTGCCGCGGCTGAGGAAGATGATCCGAATTTCGCCCGCACCTGCGCGGAGGACCGGCGCCATCTGGCGGCGATCCGAGACGCCCGGGAGAAGAGCGCAGCCGAGTATTTCGCGCGCCATGCAGGTGAATGGGATCGCCTCCGAGCCATCCTGGCGCCAGCGGAAGCGGTCGAGCAGGCGTTGCTGGCGTCCCTCAGTGACGAGGGCTTGGGCGAGGTGCTCGACGTCGGTACCGGCACCGGACGGGTCGCGGAATTGCTGGAACCGCTGGCGCATCGGGTGACCGGCCTCGACAAGAGCCCGGAGATGTTGCGGCTTGCCCGCGCGCGCTTGCAGGGTCTGCCATCAGGACGGGTGGAACTGGTGCAGGGCGATTTTGCGGCGCTGCCGTTTGCGCCTGGCACCTTCGACACGATCGTCTTCCACCAAGTGCTGCATTACGCGACTGAACCCGATTTCGCGCTGGCCGAGGCGGCGCGGGTGTGCCGTCCCGGGGGGCGGATCGCTATCGTCGATCTGGCGGCGCACGCACGCGAGGAATTGCGGCGGGCTCATGCCCATGCGCGGCTGGGTTTCGGCGACGAGCAGATGAGCGAAATGCTGGCCCGCTTCGGCTTCGAGCCCGCCGGTTGCGCGGTGATCGAAGGTGGCGAGCTTGCGGTCAAGGTATGGACCGTCCGCCGCGTGTCTGACGTTCCCAGGATCGGCACTGCTCGTCGGAGGGCCGCGCGATGAACGAGGAAATTGCCCACTCAGCGCCGCTTTATGCCTCGCTGCCCGGCGACATCGGCGTCTCGTTCGAATTCTTTCCTCCGAAGACAGAGAAAATGGCCGAAACGTTGTGGGATAGCGTGCGCACGCTGGAACCCCTGCGGCCGGATTTTGTCTCCGTGACCTACGGCGCGGGTGGCTCGACCCGCGAGCGGACCCATGCCGCGGTTCAACGGATCATCCGCGAGACCGCGATCCCGGCAGCCGCGCACCTGACCTGTGTGGACGCCACGCGCGAGGAAGTCGATGCGATCGCGCGCGAATACTGGGACAGCGGAATTCGCCACATCGTCGCTCTGCGCGGTGATTCCTCCGATCCGGCGGGTGGGTATCGCCCGCATCCCGGGGGCTACGAAAATGCCGCCGCCTTGATCGAAGGGCTACTGAAGATTGCCCCGTTCGAGATTTCGACTGCGGCGTATCCGGAAACCCATCCAGACTCAGTCGACGAACAGGTCGATCTCGACAATCTCAAGCGCAAGCTCGACGCCGGGGCGACCCGCGCGATCACCCAGTTCTTCTTCGAACCCGAGTGCTTCTTCCGCTTCCGCGACAAGGCGGCCGCTGCGGGCATCACTGCCGAGATCATCCCCGGCATCATGCCGATCCTGAGCTTTGCCAGCGTCCAGCGGATGAGCGGCTTGTGCGGCACGGCCATCCCGGGGTGGTTGGAGACCCTGTTTCGGGGACTCGATGAACGCCCCGCCGCGCGGCAGCTGGTTGCCGCCACCGTGGCGGCTGAATTGTGCCGGCGGCTTTACGCCGGTGACGTGCGCCAGTTCCACTTCTACACTCTCAATCGTGCCGAGCTGAGCTACGCCATCTGTCACCTGCTCGGCCGCCGACCTGCCGGAGAAGCCGCATGAGCAAACGCGACGACCTGATCGCCGAAGCGAGCAAGCGCATCCTGATCAAGGACGGCCCATATGGCACCGCAATCCAGGCGGCCAGGCTGTCCGAGGAAGATTACCTCGGCAGTACCGGCCTGCCCCGCGACCAGAAGGGCAACAACGACCTCGTCAACCTGACCCGGCCTGACGTGATCCGCGCGATCTGCGAGCGCTACATCGAGGCGGGCGCATGCTTGCTGGCGACGAACACCTTCAACGCCAACCGGATCAGCCAGAGTGACTACGGGGCTGAAAGCCTGGTCCGAGAGATGAACGTGTCCGCCGCGCGCGCCATCCGCGAGGCTGTCGACGAGGCTACGGCGCGCGACGGCATCAACCGCTTCGTCGCAGGTGCCATGGGCCCGACGAACAAGACATTGTCGCTGAGCCCGCGGGTAGAGGATCCGGGCTACCGCGAAGTCACGTTCGACGAGGTCAAGGAAGTCTACCGCGAACAGGCCGCCGCGTTGATCGAGGGCGGGGCGGACTTCATCCTGGTCGAAACGGTATTCGACACGCTCAATTGCAAGGCAGCGATATCCGGGGTTCGCCAGCTGGCCGACGAGCTTGGGCGCGATGTGCCGCTGATGCTGTCTTTGACGCTCACCGACCTGTCGGGCCGCAACCTGTCTGGCCATACGGTCGAAGCGTTCTGGCACGCGGTGCGCCACGCGAAACCCGTGGCCGTGGGGCTCAATTGCAGTTTCGGTGCCGAGCAATTGCGCCCCCACGTGCAGGTCCTTTCCGCAATCGCCGACACGCTGCTGATGGCTTACCCAAACGCGGGCCTGCCGAACGAGTTGGGCGCGTACGATGAAGCGCCGGAGACCACCGCCAGGCTGGTGAAGCGCTGGGCGGACAGCGGCCAGATCAATATCCTCGGCGGCTGCTGCGGCAATACTCCCGAACACATCGCGGCTATGGCGCAAGCGGTCCGCGGCCTTGCTCCGCGGCAAGTGCCTAAGCCTGACATCGCCACCCGGCTTGCGGGACTGGAGCCATTCACGCTCGCCGCCTGATCTCCATCGAAAGTCTGTCGTGACCCAATCCGCATCCTCTCGTTTCGTCAATATCGGCGAACGCACCAACGTCACCGGCTCCGCGGCGTTCAAGAAGCTCGTCATGGCCGGCGACTATACCGCGGCGGTCGAGGTGGCGCGCCAGCAGGTCGAGAACGGCGCGCAGATAATCGACGTCAACATGGACGAAGGCCTGCTCGACGCGGTCGAAGCCATGACCACCTTCCTGAAGCTGATCACCGCGGAGCCGGACATCGCCCGCGTGCCGGTGATGATCGACAGTTCGAAGTGGGAGGTGATCGAAGCCGGGCTGAAATGCGTTTCGGGCAAGCCGATCGTCAATTCGATCTCCATGAAGGAGGGGGAAGAGGCGTTCCTGGCCCAGGCCCGCAAGTGCATGGATTATGGCGCCGCGGCCGTGGTGATGGCCTTCGACGAAACCGGTCAGGCCGACAGCAAACAGCGCAAGGTCGACATCTGCCAGCGTGCCTATGCTCTGCTGACCGGGATCGGCTTCCCGCCCGAAGACATCATCTTCGATCCCAACATATTCGCCGTCGCCACCGGGATCGAGGAGCACGACCGGTACGGCCTGGATTTCATCGAGGCGGTGAGCGAGCTCAGGCAGCTGTGCCCGCACGCGCACTTTTCGGGCGGGCTGTCGAACCTCTCGTTCAGCTTCCGCGGCAATGAGACTGTGCGGCGGGCGATGCATTCTGTGTTCCTCTACCATGCGATCCCCGCCGGGTTGGACATGGCGATCGTCAATGCCGGTCAGCTCGATATTTACGACCAGATCGACCCGGTTTTGCGTGAGGCGTGCGAGGACGTGATCCTGATGCGCCGGCCGGATGCGACAGAACGGCTGATCGCACTCGCCGAAAGCTACAAGGGCAAGTCCGCGGCCGACGAAAAGGCTGCCGAGGAGTGGCGCGGCTGGCCGGTCGAACGCCGGATTGAACACGCGTTGGTCAAGGGCATCGACGCCTATGTGGTCGACGACACCGAAGAAGCGCGCCAATCCCGCATGGCGCAGGGCGGGCGCCCGATCGAGGTGATCGAGGGTCCGCTGATGGACGGCATGAACGTGGTCGGTGACCTGTTCGGCAGCGGCAAGATGTTCCTGCCGCAAGTCGTCAAGTCGGCCCGCGTGATGAAAAAGGCGGTCGCCCACCTGATCCCCTTCATCGAGGCGGAGAAAGAAGCCAGCGGCCTGGCCGATCAGTCCAAGGGCCGCATCGTGATGGCGACGGTCAAGGGCGACGTGCACGACATTGGCAAGAATATCGTCGGCGTGGTTCTCCAGTGCAACGGCTACGAGGTGATCGATCTGGGCGTCATGGTGCCGTGGTCGAAGATCATCGCCACCGCCAATGACGAACAGGCTGACATGATCGGGCTGTCCGGCCTGATCACCCCGTCGCTCGACGAGATGGTCACCGTGGCCGAGGAGATGACCCGCGCCGGCATGACCATGCCGCTGCTGATCGGCGGCGCGACGACCAGCAAGGTCCACACGGCGTTGCGGATCGATCCCGCTTACGATGGGCCGGTGATCCATGTGCTAGACGCCAGTCGCGCGGTCGGGGTGGCCAGTCGCCTGCTGTCGGATACCCAGCGCGATCCGTTTGTCGCCGACACTGCGGGCGAATACGCCAAGGTGCGCCATGCGCGCGAGGGCAAGGCGCAAAGCGTGCTCTTGAGCATCGACGAAGCGCGCGCGAACTTCTACGATCCGCGGTACGGCGACAAGCCCGCCCCGCCGCTGCGGCCGGGGCTGCATTCCTTCGCCGACTGGCCGCTGGAAGACTTGCGCGAGATCATCGACTGGACCCCGTTCTTCCGCGCGTGGGAACTGCATGGCACGTATCCATCGATCCTGGACGATGCCGTGGTCGGCGACACCGCTCGCAGCCTGAAGGCCGACGCCGACGCGATGCTCGACCGGATCATCGGCGAGAAATGGCTGACCGCCAAAGGGGTCGCTGGCCTGTGGCCGTGCGCCCGCGATGGCGACGACGTGACGATCCACCTGGTGGAGGAGGAGCGGCACGTCACGCTGCCGTTCCTGCGCCAGCAGGTGAAGAAAAGCCGCGACCGGGCGAACATGTGCCTGGCCGACTTCATCGACCCGTCGGGCGACTGGATTGGCGGGTTCGCTGTCGGCATCCACGGGATCGAGCCGCATTCAGAACGTTTCCGCGCCGACAAGGACGATTACTCTGACATTCTGCTGAAGGCGCTGGCCGACCGGCTGGCGGAAGCCTTTGCCGAAAGCCTTCACCGCCACGTGCGCACTGATCTGTGGGGTTACGCTCCTGACGAGCAACTGACCAACCAGGCGCTGATCCGCGAGGAATATCGCGGCATCCGCCCGGCGCCCGGCTATCCTGCCTGCCCCGATCACAGCCTGAAGCCGACGCTGTTCGGATTGCTGGATGCGGGCAACACGGCCGGACTGACGTTGACCGAGAACTACGCCATGTATCCGACATCCGCGGTTAGCGGGTTTTACTTCGGCCATCCCGAAAGCGAGTATTTCGGGGTCGCGCGGATCGGCCGCGACCAGCTGGAAGACTATGCCCGGCGGCGGGGCGTGGATATCGCGACCGCCGAACGTTGGCTGCGCCCCAATCTCGATTGACCGCGCCAGCGGACTCGCGCAGGGCAGAGTTGTCGTTCGGAAGCGATTCCGGCGTCCGCCATGGGAGAGCGTCCCGCCGTCTGCTTGTCAGGGGCGGGGCCGCCGAAGGAGCAACCGCCCCGGAAACTCTCAGGCAACCGGACCGTGGCGGGCCATGCGGCACTCTGGAAAGCGCCTCGTCGCCCGATAATCCGGGGGCGCGGCCACCGACGGTGTAAGCTGCGTGCCGCAAGGCGCCGGCCAAACTCTCAGGTTTCCCGACAGAGGGGGCAGCGGTTTCGAGATGGCCTTGCCGGCCATCGGCCGCGCTGTCGGAGTGTGCGCGTGAGCGAGAGCGAAGAACCCATCGAGATCGAGGCGCTGCCGCTGGACGCGTGGCACCGCGCGCGCGGTGCGCGGATGGTGCCTTTCGCCGGGTACGAGATGCCGATCCAGTACGCCGGTCCCCAGGGTGGGATCATGGCCGAACATCTCTGGACCCGTGAGCATGCCGGCCTGTTCGATGTCAGCCACATGGGCCAGTTGATCGTCGAGGGGGAAGGCGCGGCCGAAGCGCTCGAGGTCATTCTCCCCGGTGATATCTCGGCGCTCAAGCCCGGACGGATCCGGTATTCGCTATTGCTGGCCGAGGATGGCGGCATTCTCGATGACCTGATGGTGACCAACGTCACGCCGCCGGGAGGCGAGACGCCGCGCTTTTACATTGTCGTCAATGGCGCGACGAAGTGGGACGACATCGCTTTCTTGCGCGAGCATCTGCCTGACGAGATCACCCTGACGCATCTCGACGAACGCGGCCTGCTTGCGCTTCAGGGGCCTGAGGCGGCTGCAGTGCTCGAGGCAATCGCCCCCGGCGCAGCGGATGGCCTGTACTTCATGCAGGGCACCTCGGTCGAATGGCGCGGCGAGCAACTCGGCATTGGGCGGGGCGGTTATACCGGCGAGGATGGCTTCGAGCTGTCGTTCCCGGCCGAACGCCTGGCTGAGCTGGCTGATACGCTGTGTGCGGATGATCGGGTGCGACCCGTCGGCCTGGGCGCGCGCGATTCGCTCCGGCTGGAAGCAGGCTTGCCGCTCTATGGCCATGACCTCGACGAGAACATCGACCCGGTTGAAGGCAGCGCCGCGTTCGCGATTTCAAAACGCCGCCGCGAACAGGGCGGCTTTCACGGCGCCGACCGGATCCTTCGCGCCCTGACCGATGGTGCCCCGCGCAAGCTGGTCGGCTTTACGGTGGAGGGGCGCATGCCCGTACGCGAAGGCGCGTCGATTTATTCTGACGAAGCGCTGATCGGCCGCATTACCTCTGGCGGCTTCGCGCCCAGCGTGGGTGCGCCGATCGCGATAGGGTACGTCGATACCCAATACTCCGCGCCTGGCACTCCTATGGAGGCCGAGGTGCGCGGCAAGCGCGTTCCGCTGACGGTGGAGACGATGCCGTTCATTCCCCACCGCTATCACCGCCAACCCCGCAATCAGGCGACCGGAGCATCGAAATGACCCGTTATTTCACGCAAGACCACGAATGGATCGAAGTCGAAGGTGACACCGCCACCGTCGGCATCACCGATTATGCGCAGAGCCAGCTAGGCGATATCGTGTTCGTCGAAGTGCCTGGCGAGGGTGCGGCCGTCACCAAAGGTGATGAGGCGGCCGTGGTCGAAAGCGTGAAGGCGGCGAGCGATGTGTACTCTCCCGTCAGCGGCACCGTGATCGAAGGCAATCCGGCGCTGGAAGAGGATCCTGCGCTGGTGAACTCCGCCCCCGAAGGCGACGGCTGGTTCTTCAAGCTGACGATCGCCGACGCCGGCGAACTGGACGGCCTGATGGACGGGAGCGCCTACAAGGACTTCGTCGCCGGACTGTGAGCCAATTTGGCGCGCCTTCGCCGGCCCATCGGCGCGCCTGCTGGCCGCGACCCCTATGTACGGTTGGTTTTGCCACGCGCCGTACACGCGCCACCTTCTTCACTGCAGAGACCTGAACCCATGCGCTATCTCCCCCTGACCGACAGTGATCGCGCGGCGATGCTTTCCGTGATCGGCGCGCCCGACGTGGACGCGCTGTTCACGGATGTCGCGGCCGAGCAGTACCTGAAGCAGCCGATCGAAGGGCTTCCGGCCCACGCGAGCGAGATGGCGGTCGAGCGGCACATGCGGCGGCTGTCGAGCAAGAACCTGGCTGCGGGCGATGCGGCGTTCTTCTGCGGGGCAGGGGCCTATCGCCACCATGTCCCGGCGACGGTCGACCACCTGATCCAGCGGGGCGAGTTCCTGACGGCCTATACGCCCTACCAGCCGGAAATCGCGCAAGGCACCTTGCAGATGCTGTTCGAGTTCCAGAGCCAGGTCGCACGGCTTTATGGCTGCGCGGTGGCCAATGCATCGATGTACGATGGCTCGACCGCGTGCTGGGAAGCAATCAGCATGGCCGGACGGGTAACCAAGCGAAACCTCGCGATCCTGCACGAGGGGCTGCACCCCCATTACGTGTCGACCATCCGCACGATGGCGAAGTTCACCGGCGACAGCATCGCCGACCGCGCGCCGAGCCTCCAGGCCGATGGCGGGATCGGTGAATTGATCGCCGAGATCGAGGCCAATGAACCAAGCTGCGTGGTGGTGCAGTATCCGGACGTCCTTGGCCGGGTATATGACCTGTCGCCCATCGCCGAGGCCGCCCATGCCAAGGGCGCGTTGCTGATCGCGGTTAACACCGAACCCGTGGCCTTGGGCGCGCTCCGCTCGCCAGGCGAGATGGGAGCGGACATCGTCGTCGGCGAAGGCCAGTCGCTCGGCGTCGGCCTGCAATTCGGCGGCCCTTACCTGGGCCTGTTCGCGGTGCGCGATCCCAAGCACGTCCGCCAGATGCCGGGCCGGCTGTGCGGCGAAACCGTCGATGCCGAGGGCAAGCGTGGGTTCGTGCTGACGCTCTCCACCCGCGAGCAGCACATTCGCCGCGAGAAGGCGACCAGCAACATCTGCACCAATTCCGGGCTGTGCGCGCTGGCGTTCACGATCCACCTGACCTTGCTGGGAGAAGCGGGGCTGCGCGCGCTGGCGGCGGAGAACCACCGCCTGGCCTGCGTGGCTGCCGACCGGCTGGCGAAGGTGCCGGGGGTCAAGGTGCTCAACGACAGCTTCTTCAACGAGTTCACCATTCTGCTTCCCACCGACGCGCGGCCCGTCGTCCGCGATCTGGCGCACCGCAACGTGCTCGCCGGGGTTTCGCTTGGCCGTCTATATCCCGCGGAGGATCAACTGTCGCACGGCCTGGTCATCGCGGTGACCGAGACCGCCAGCGAGGAGGACATCGAAACCCTTGCCTCCGCTCTCGAGGAGTCGATCCGATGAACGCACCTAACCAAAGCGGCTGGAAGCCCGCGATGACGCCCGTATCAGGCGACGCGACCCAGACGGTGACCGGCAACCGTGCGCTGATGCTGGAAGAGCCGCTCATTTTCGAGATCGGCACCTTCGCGACCACTGGGGTTGATTTGCCCACGCCGGTGGACGGTGCGAACCGCTTGGGCGGGTTGGCGCGCGACGGCGAGATTGGCCTGCCCGGTTTGTCGGAGCCTGAAACGATCCGTCACTACACCCGGCTCAGCCGCCAGAACTACGCGATCGATCTGGGGCTTTTTCCGCTTGGCTCGTGCACCATGAAGCACAACCCGCGCCTCAATGAAAAAGTCGCACGGATGCCGGGCTTCCTCGATGTGCACCCCTTGCAGCCGGTCGACACCGTGCGCGGCGCGCTGGAGGTGATCGACGAACTGGCGCAATGGCTGATCACGCTTACCGGCATGCACGGCGTCGCGATGACGCCCAAGGCCGGAGCACACGGGGAGCTGTGCGGGATCCTGTGCATCCGTGCCGCGCTGGAAGCGCGCGGCGATCCGCGCGAGGTGATCCTGGTGCCGGAAAGCGCGCATGGCACGAACCCGGCGACTGCCGCCTTTGCCGGCTACCGGGTGGAAAACATACCGGCGACCGCCGAAGGGCGGGTCGATCTGGCCGCGCTGAAAGCACGGCTGGGTCCCGATGTCGCCGGGGTGATGATTACCAATCCCAACACCTGCGGTTTGTTCGAACGCGACATGAAGGCGATCTCCGACGCGGTCCATGCGGCCGGAGGATATGTGTATTGCGACGGCGCGAACTTCAACGCCATCGTCGGCCGGGTGCGGCCGGGGGACCTTGGCGTCGATGCCATGCACATCAACCTGCACAAGACGTTCTCCACGCCGCATGGCGGTGGCGGTCCGGGCTCGGGTCCGGTGGTGCTGTCCGAAGCGCTGAGCCCGTTCGCCCCGCTGCCGTTCACCACGCGCCGCGCTGATGGTACGGTTGATCTGATCGAGGAGGAGAACGCGGGGGAAGAGCATCCGCACACGTTCGGCCGCATGTGCGCCTTTCATGGACAGATGGGCATGTTCACTCGCGCGCTCGCTTACATCCTGAGCCACGGCGCCGACGGGCTGCGCCAGGCATCGGGCGACGCGGTGCTCAACGCGAACTACCTGCTGCGCAGCCTCGACGACGTGCTTGACGCGCCGTTCGGCGCCAGCGGGCCGTGCATGCACGAGGCGCTCTTCAGCGACAAAGGTTTCGCCGGGGGTCTGACGACGCTCGACCTTGCGAAAGGCATGATCGACGAGGGGTTCCACCCGATGACGATGTACTTCCCGCTCGTGGTGCACGGAGCGATGCTGGTGGAACCTACCGAAACCGAGAGCAAGGCCGGGCTCGATCAGCTGGTCCTCGCGCTGCGCAGTCTTGCCGAGCGGGCGCGCGCTGGCGACGAAAGTCTGAAAACCGCGCCTCACTTCGCGCCCCGCCGGCGGCTCGATGAAACGCTGGCGGCGCGAAAGCCGGTGCTGGCGTGGGAAAAGCCCAAGGCCCCGGCGGGCGAGCCGACGCTCAACGAGCAAGGCGGGCGGTAAGCGCCATGTGGCAGGGGCTGTTCACCGCCACTAACGTGGTGGCGCTGCTGGCCTGGACAGTCCTGCTGTTCGCGCCGCGCCGGCCGGCGCCGCTGGCACTGGTGCTGTACTTGGGCGTCGGACTGCTGTGCCTCGCCTACGTGGCGATGGCGGCGGCGTTGGTCCTGGGATGGGCCGACCCCGTGCGGGACCCGGGCCTGGCGGCGATCGACTTCGGCAACTACTCGGTCGCTGGGTTGAAAGACGCGTTCCGCTCCGAAGGCGCGATTGCCGTGGGTTGGACCCACTATCTCGCGCTCGATCTCTTTACTGGCCTGTGGATTGCCCGCGATGCCGATGCGAAAGGCTTTCCGCGGATCGCGCAGGGAGCAATTCTTTTACTGACGTCCCTGGCCGGGCCGGCCGGTTTGCTGGTCTGGCTCGTAGTGCGCGAGCGGCGCGCGCGCGGACCCGGCGGATGGAGCCGGAAAGGAAAAACGCCCGCCGGTTAGACCGACGGGCGCTTCCCTGCGACCACGAAAGGCCCGTGGGCCCTGTGGCTGTTGATGGGGTCAGATGGCCCGGTCGCCGGCTTCGCCAACCGACTCGACGTCGCGACCAAGGCCTTTGACGGTGTTGCAAGCGGTCGTGGTCAGCGTGATGGCGGCCACGCCCAGCGCTAGGATCAGTTTCTTGGCCAAGGGATCAATTCCTCTGTCTTGGTGAGAGAGCGGTCGAGAAGCTCAACGGCGTCACGCGCGGCGGGTTCCCTTATTCCCCCACCATCGCGCGCGCCTTTTGCAGCGACAGGCGATGCTCGCGCCAGGCGATCAGCAATCCGGCGCCGACCACAAGCGGCGCGCCGAGCCACGTCGTGTGCGGCGGCAGCAGATCGAACACCCACCAACCCAGCAGGGTCGCCCAGATCAGCGAGCTGTAGTCCATCACGATGACGCTCGCCACGGCGCCGAACCGCAGCGCCGCGGTGAGCAGGAACTGGCCGAGCAACCCGAACAATGCGAGGCCACCCAGGAGCGACCACTGGTACAGGGTGTGCGGCACGATCACGAACGGCAGCGCGATCGCCAGCGGCACCACGCTGAACGCGGCAAACCAGAACACGATCGTCAGCGGATGTTCTGTCTGCGCAAGATCGCGGATCTGGATCGAGATCAGCGCGATCATGAACGCGGCACCGAGAGCGACCGCGGCGCCCAACAGGGGAATATGGCCACTACCGGGTTGAGCGATCACCAGCACCCCCGCAAACCCGAGCAGGACCGCGGCCCATCGCCACACGCCGATCCGTTCGTGCAGCAGCAGCGCCGAGAGGATGACGGCCCAGATCGCAGAGGTGAAGTTGAAGGTGGTCGCCTCTGCCAGCGGTAGCAGGGTCACTGCTCCGAAGTTGAGGAACATGCCCATCAGCCCGGTCATCGCGCGGCCACCGTGCGCTTTCAGCCGCGTGCTGCCGAGCGTCGACAACTGGCCGCGCGCGGCGAACCAGGCGAGCAGGATCGGCACCGTCGGCAACTGGCGCCAGAACAGCGTTTCGGTCAGCGACACGCCCGACTGGGTGACCAGCTTGACGAACACTAGCATGATCGACAGCACCAATGCCGCGCCGAGGCGGATCAGGAGCGCCATCTGCGGGCGGTGGTATCGGATCGGCTCGGCCACGCTCCGCGCCATAAGCAGACTGGTCGCGGGCGCAACGCATCCCATATTGGCGCGCGTGAAGCTGACCGAAGAACTGCTGTTTGCCAGCACCGCCGAATGGGCCGCGATCGGCGGAGTCCTGTTCCTGCTGCTCGCCGCGATCACCCGCTATGGCGAACGCCGCCGCATGCGGAGGGAGCGGATCGACAGTGTCGGCTGGGTCCCGTGGACCGGCCTGTTCCTGGTGTTCTCGGTCATCGGCGTCACGCTGCTGGCGCTCAGCGTGCCGGGCTTGCTGAAGGGCCAGTAGGGCGGACGATCCATGTGCGCGCTGCGGGTGCAGGATGCCCGTTACAGGCAGGCTTCCAGATATGCTTGGTCGAAACCGAACTGGCGGGCCTTCTCCAGGGTATAGGGACGCAGGCCGCTCGAGCGGAATTCGCCGAGGATCTTGCCGTCCTCGCTCTCGTCCAGATACTCGAACTTGAACAGTTCCTGGGTGACGATCACGTCACCTTCCATGCCGATCACCTCGGTCACGTTGGTGGTCCGGCGCGAACCGTCGCGCAGGCGCTTCACCTGCACGATCAGGTCGACCGACTCCGCGATCTGGCGGCTGATGGCTTCCTTGGGGATCTTGATGTCGCCCATCAAAATCATGTTTTCCATACGGCCCAGGCATTCACGCGGGCTGTTGGCGTGGAGCGTGCACATCGAACCGTCGTGGCCGGTGTTCATCGCGGCGAGCAGGTCGAAGCACTCGGCTCCGCGGATTTCGCCCAGGATGATCCGGTCAGGCCGCATACGCAGCGCGTTCTTGACGAGGTCGCCGATGGTGATCGCGCCCTGGCCTTCAAGGTTCGGAGGCCGCGTTTCCAGCGGCAGCCAGTGAGGCTGCTGCAACCGTAGCTCGGCCGCGTCCTCGATCGTCAGCACGCGCTCGCCCGGGTCGATCATCTTCGACAGGGCGTTGAGCATCGTCGTCTTGCCCGAGCCAGTACCGCCCGAGATGACCACGTTCATCCGGCATGCACCGGCGATCTTGAGTGCGGTCGCCATCTTGTCGCTCATGCTGCCGAAGTCGCGTAGCATGTCGATGGTGATCGGCTTTTCGGAGAACTTACGGATCGAGATCGCGGTGCCGCGCAAGCTCAATGGCGGGACGATCACGTTGACACGGCTACCGTCCTTGAGACGGGCGTCGGCCAGCGGCGTGGTCTGGTCAACGCGGCGGCCGACCTGGTTCACGATGCGCTGCGCGATCTGGAACAGGTGCTGTTCGTCGCGAAAGCGGATCGGCGCGATGACCAGCTTGCCCTTTTTCTCGATGTAGGTCTGGTCCGGGCCGTTGACCATGATGTCGGAGATGTCGGGGTCGTTGAGCAGTTCTTCCAGCGGCCCGAAGCCGAGCAGCTCGTCAATCAGCACCTTTTCCAGTGCGAACTGTTCGCGCCGGTTCAGCGTCACTTTCAGTTCGGCAAGAACCTCCAGGATGATCGGCCGGAATTCTTCGCTGAGCTCGTCCTTGGTCAGCGTCGCCGCCGCTTCGGGATCGACCCGCTCAAGCAGGCGGGGGAGCACCTGCTCCTTGATCTTGTGAACGCTGGCCTCGAACCCGCCGACCTGGCTGTTCGGATCGTGAATCGCGTTCGCGCGATCGGTCAGGCGCGTCATCGCGTCGTTCTTGTTCGGCGCTGAATCCGGTCCACCATCGGCGAATACGTCGGGAGCACCCGGGAGAGGGGGGAACTGATCGCCCCCCGGCACGGGCGCAGGAGCGCCCGCAGCGCCGCCGCTGCCCTTCATGGGTCGAGCCACGCCAAAGGACGGGCGCGCGCCCGGAGCCATTCCCCCGGGTCCGTTCCTGCGTCCAAAAGCGCTCATTTACTGCCCCCCAAGGCCTTTGCGAAGTTCATCTGTCGCAAACGATGCCCCTCCGCCTGCGAAAGGGTCTTTGCGATGATTGGTGAATATGCCGGAAACCTTATTTTTTCCTAAACCCAGTCCGTCGCGGGTGCTGCGACCGCCGGACGATGGGCAGCGGCATCCTCAGAAACGCGTTTCTCTACCAGGACATCTTGCCAATGATATCAAGTGACGATATCACGCGGCGGTGACCCGAATTCTGGCCGATTTGCATGATGACGACATCCAGCGGCTAGACCGGATGGCTGCCGATCAGGGAAAATCCCGGGCCGCGATGCTGCGCGAGGCCGTGCAACTTTACCTGCTGCACCGGGGCGACGATCGCAGCTGGATCGACCGGGGATACGGGCTGTGGTCGGATCGTCCGGACATCCGCGATGACTTCGACGATCGGCGTGCTGGTAAGCGTAGCCGCCATGATGAGCGGCACTGAACTTGTCGGCGCCATTCTTCGACACCAGCATCATCGTCGACTGGCTCAAGCGCCGCCCCCAGGCTCGCGCGGAGATCGCGCGATACGCGCGGCACCAGATCAGTCGCATCGTATGGACCGAGATCATGGCGGCGGAGGCGCTGGAGGCGCGCCAGGTTCTGCAAGAAGCGCTCGCTCATTTCGAAGTGGTGGAATTGGACCAGCGGATCGCTACAGCGGCGGCCGACGTCTGTTATCGGACCGAAATGAGCCTCCCCCACGCGTATGTCCTGGCGACCGCGCAGGTGAATGGCGCAATCCTAATTACACGAAACACCAAGGATTTTCCGGCAGAGCTGCCGGGGATCCGCGTTCCCTATACTCTCTGACAGGATACTAGACCCATGTGCGGCATCATCGGCATCGTCGGCAAGGAATCAGTCGCGGACCGGCTGGTCGACGGACTGAAGCGAATGGAATACCGCGGCTATGACAGCGCGGGCGTGTGCACCGTACACGAGGGCGAGCTTGTCCGCCGCCGGGCCGAGGGCAAGCTGGTGAACCTGGTGCGCGAACTGGCCGCGCATCCGGCGCCGGGCGACATCGGCATCGCACACACCCGCTGGGCGACCCACGGCGCGCCGACCGCGCACAACGCGCACCCCCATGCGACCGAACATGTCGCGCTGGTCCACAACGGCATCATCGAAAACTACAAGCCGCTGCGTGACGAACTGATCGCCGCCGGACGTGCGCTGGAGAGCGAAACCGACAGCGAAGTCGTGGTCCATCTCATCAGCCGCGAAGTCGAGAACGGCGCCTCTCCGGAAGACGCGGTCAAGGCCGTGCTTCCCCGCCTGCGGGGCGCATTCGCGCTGGCGATCGCCTTCCGCGCCCATCCCGACATGCTGATCGGCGCGCGCCTCGGTTCGCCGCTGGTGCTCGGCTATGGTGACGACGAAACCTATCTCGGCTCCGACGCGCTGGCGCTGGCGCCGCTGACGCAGCGGATCGCTTATCTCGAGGAAGGCGACTGGACCGTCGTCAGGCGCGACGACGCGCAGGTCTATGACGCCGACAACAATCCGGTGACGCGCGAGATCACCACCTCCGGTGCCTCCGCCGCCTCGGTGGAGAAGGGCAATTACCGCCACTTCATGCAGAAAGAGATCTACGAGCAGCCTATCGTCGTCGCGCAGACGCTGCGCAGCTACATCCGTCAGGTCGACAGCACCGTGGCGCTGCCACAGATCGACTTTGACCTGTCGACGATCCGCCGGATCACCATCGTTGCGTGCGGAACGTCGTTCTACGCAGGCATGGTGGCAAAGTACTGGTTCGAGACCTTCGCCCGGGTGCCGGTCGACATCGATTACGCGAGCGAGTTCCGTTACCGCGAGCCGGTTCTGGAGGAGGGCGGCCTGTCGCTGTTCATCTCCCAGAGCGGCGAGACGGCCGATACGCTGGCCGCGCTGCGATATTGCAAGCAGGCGGGCCAGACCATCGCGGTGGTGGTCAACGTACCGACGAGTTCCATGGCGCGTGAGGCCGACCTGCTTCTGCCGACGCACGCAGGGCCGGAGATCGGCGTTGCCAGCACCAAGGCGTTCACCTGTCAGTTGGCCGTGCTAGCCGCGCTGGCCGCGCACCTGGCGGTGAAGAAGGGACGGATGGACCGCAGCGAAGAACAGGAAGTCGTTCGCCACCTGCTCGAAGCACCCGCCGCGCTCAACGCAGCGCTTGATCATGATGACGATATCGCAGCGATGGCGCACCTGATCGCGCCGGCCCGCGACGTGCTCTATCTCGGCCGCGGCCCGGACTATCCTCTGGCTCTCGAAGGCGCGCTGAAACTGAAGGAAATCAGCTACATCCATGCGGAAGGTTATGCGTCTGGCGAAATGAAGCACGGGCCGATCGCGCTGATCGACGAAGCCGTCCCCGTCATCGTCCTCGCGCCCTCGGGACCGCTGTTCGAAAAGACCGTCTCCAACATGCAGGAAGTGCGCGCGCGAGGCGGCAAGATCGTGCTCATTTCCGACGAAGAAGGCCTGGCCGAAGCAGGCGAAGGCTGCCTCGCCACCATCGCGATGCCCAAGGTTCACCCGCTGATCGCACCGCTGGTCTATGCCGTGCCGGTGCAGTTGCTTGCCTACCATGTGGCGTGCGTGAAGGGCACCGATGTCGATCAGCCGCGCAATCTGGCGAAGTCCGTGACGGTAGAATAACAGCCGCGCGTGCGGGTGATGGTTAACATCGTCTTGCACGCGCGTACGCTTTTTCCCCTTTCATTATCGCGGTTTACCGAGCCATAACCTTTGGCGCGGTAACTGCGGCGGGTGAGCGACAGCACCTCTCCTACCCCGCAAAAGCCGGCCGACTTGCCGCTCCTGGCGATCCTTGGCCTCAAGGATCCCGACGGTGAGGATTGGGGCCGGCTGCGCGGTCTCCAGTATTCGCAGCTAATCGGCACCGCCGGGCAGCGGACTGCGGTTCACGCTTTGTGTGCGCTGCTGACGCTGGCAATTTATGCGGGCACGGCGCCGATCTGGTTGATGGCGGTGTTCATCGCCGCTCTTGGCGTGAGCCTGGTCGTCAACCGGCGGGCCAATCGGGGTGTCGCCGTCGGGGACCGGCCCCGCGTCACCCGGGACGAGATGAACCGCAAGGCGCGAGCGACGTTTGTTGTCTCCGCTGCATGGTGCATCCCTATCTTCGGATTTGCGATTTTCGGGACCGACGTCGAGCGCGCCAGCCTGGGGGTGCTGTTCAGCGTGCTGCTGATCGGATCCTCCCTGGCGTTGGGCGCCGCGCCCCTGGCGACGATCATCATGGGCGCCGTCGCGGGCGGCGCGATGATCCTGAGCTTCCTGTGGTTCGGACAGTTCTCTCTCGCCGCAGGCATCGCGATCATGCTGGCGGCGGTGGCCAAGGGCGTGGCCAGTGTCTCGCGCGTGCATCTGACCGCCTGCCTGGCCGAGGCGGGGAACGCGGAGAAGAGCGAGGTCGTGTCGCTGCTGCTGCGCGAATTCGAGGAAAACCAGGCAGACTGGTTGT
Organism: Parafrankia sp. BMG5.11; assembly: GCF_004337455.1. NCBI lineage: Bacteria > Bacillati > Actinomycetota > Actinomycetes > Frankiales > Frankiaceae > Parafrankia > Parafrankia sp. BMG5.11. Next base: position 41,606 of record NZ_SJXI01000015.1, read on the forward strand.
GGCAGGTGGACACCAACCGGATGGTCCGCGGTGCCTCTCCCCGGTTCGCCTTCGCGCTCGGGCGTCCGGTCGAAGAGGTCGAAGGCCGGCCGTTCGTCGAGCTGATCGCAGGAGAGGCGTGGGAGACCGGCCAGTTTCCGCCCTCACTGCACGATCTGGCCGAGCGCCTGAAACGCCGCGAAAGCTTCTCCAACCTGCTGGTAAAGGTCGCGATTGGCCGCGAGCATCGCTGGTGGGAGCTGTCGGGCACACCCATGCTGGACGATAACGGCGCGTACCTGGGCGTGCGCGGGGTCGGGTCCGATGTCACCGAACAGCGCGAATCGAGCGAGAAGATCGCTTATCTTGCGCGCTACGACACCCTAACGGGCTTGCCCAATCGGCTGATGCTGACCGAGGCGCTGGGCGATGCGCTGCGGTATGCCGAACAATGGCGCACCCGCTGCGCGTTCCTGATGATCGACCTCGACCGCTTCAAGGCGGTCAACGATTCGCTCGGTCACCTCGTGGGCGACAAGCTGCTGGCGCAGGTATCAGCGCGGCTGAAGGCGCTGATGGGCGACAACGAGATGTGCGGCCGCCTTGGCGGTGACGAGTTCGCGATCGTCGTGCGTGACGCTTCGGAACGGGGCTGCATCGAACGCGTGGCGAAGAATGTGATCGCGCGGCTGTCGCAGCCGTACGAAGTTGATCACCACACGCTGTACGTCGGTGCTTCCGTAGGCTCGGCCATCGGTCCGCGGGATGGCAAGTCGGTCGAGGAACTGATGCGCAACGCCGACCTCGCGCTCTACCGAGCCAAGGACGACGGCGGCAACGAGCACCGCAATTACGAGCCGCTGCTGCACGCGAACGCCGAGGAGCGCCGCCAGCTGGAATTCGCGCTCCGCCAGGCGCTGGAGAAGCGTGAGCTGGAACTCCACTACCAACCGGTGGTCGATGCCAATTCGGAAAACGTGGTCAGCTTCGAAGCGCTGGTCCGCTGGAACAGCGCCGATCACGGCCCGATCAGCCCCGGCAAGTTCGTGCCGATCGCCGAGGATACCCGCCTGATCGTGCCCATCGGCACCTGGGTCATGGAACAGGCTTGCCGCGAAGCGACCCGTTGGCCCGACCATATCCGGGTGGCGGTCAACGTCTCTCCGGAACAACTGTTCGAACCCGATTTCGCCACCACCGTGGTGCGCGCGCTGACCGCTAGCGGACTGGAAGCGCGGCGGCTTGAGCTGGAAGTGACCGAGAGCATCTTCCTGCGCGACGCCAGTATCGCGCGCGCCTCGCTGGAGCAGGTGATGGCGCTAGGCTGCACCGTCGCGCTCGATGACTTCGGAACTGGCTATTCCTCGCTAGGGTACCTTCGAAAGATCAAGTTCTCGACCATCAAGGTCGATCGCAGCTTCGTGCAAGGCGCGGCGCAGGACAGCAAGGAGAGCCTGGCGATCATCCGCGCGGTCGTCGCGATGGCCGACAGCCTGGAGATGAGCACCACCGCGGAAGGTGTCGAGACGGCCGAGGAAGCCGAGATGATCCGCCGGATGGGGTGCACCAAGATCCAGGGCTATTACTTCGGCCGGCCGATGCGGGCCGACGATGCGCTGCAACTGTTCCGGCGGCGGGCGGCGGTTCCCGAACGCCTGCGCGCCTAGGCGCCGACCAGCGCTCCGACCGCGCTGGCGAACAGCGCGCGGCCATGGGTGCCGCCAAGCTCAGGCTCGATCGCCCGTTCGGGGTGCGGCATCATGCCCAGGACCGTGCCGGTATCGTTGAGTATCCCGGCGATCCGGCGCTGCGATCCATTGCAATCATCGGCATAGCGGAACGCCACCCGGCCTTCGCCTTCAAGGCGGTCCAGCGTGTCCGTGTCGGCGAAAAAATTGCCGTCGTGATGCGCCACGGGAAGACTGATCGTCGATCCCGCTGCGTACCCCGCGGTAAACAGCGACTGGTTGTTCTCGACGGTGAGCGGCGCCACGCGGCAGGTGAAGTTGAGCTGCGCATTGCGCATCAGCGCGCCGGGCAGCAGCCCCGCCTCGGTGAGCACCTGGAACCCGTTGCACACCCCCAGCACCGGCACGCCGCGACCCGCGGCCTCAACCACCGCACGCATGATCGGACTGCGGCTGGCGATGGCACCGCAGCGCAGGTAATCGCCGTACGAGAACCCGCCCGGCACTGCGATGAAATCGAGCCGATCGGGTAGCTCAGCATCACCATGCCACACCCGCAGCGACCGTTCGCCGGAGACCTTCTCCAACGCGACCGCCATGTCGCGATCGCAGTTGGAGCCAGGGAAGGTGATGACCGCGCCGCGGAACGCCATCACGCGGTCTCCAGCTTCTCGATACGATAGTTTTCGATCACCATGTTGGCGAGCAGCTTGCGGCACATCTCGTCCAGCGCGGCATCGGTGGTGCCACTCGCCACCTCAAGTTCGATCAGGCGGCCGACGCGCACGTCCTCCACGCCTGAGAACCCGAGACCTTCCAGCGCGTGATGAACGGCACGGCCCTGCGGGTCGAGCACCCCTGGCTTCAGGCTGACGTGAACGCGGACTTTCATGGGCTACGGCCCTTTCGCTGGCTGGCGGGGTCGCCGGCAGCCTATGGCCGAGGCCGCCCTGTGCGGCAAGGCTTAGCCGCCGCTTTCCCCGGCCGGCAGGGCCAGCACCTCGACCGCCGCGTCAGGCGCCAGGTACCGCGCGGCCAGCGCCTGCAGGTCTGCGGGAGTGATCGCTGCAATCTGCGCCTGGGCGGCATAGAACCGGTCGATCCGCTCGCGCTCGCTCTGTGCGCGGCCGGCGAGGCGCAGCCAGCCACCGTTGGTTTTCAGCGCGCTGGCATAGTTTTCGAGCAGCGGACGCCGCGCGCGCTCCAGCGTATCGGTGCTGACCGGCTGTGCGCTGAGTTGCTCCAGAACCGTGCGGATGGCTGCGCGCGTCGCCGCCACATCGCCCACGTCGATCGACGCGGCAAGGGAGAACGTGCCGTATCCTCGCCACACTTGCGATGGCGAACTGGAAGCCCCCGGTGAATAGGCCTTGCCGAGCCGCTCGCGGATCTCGTCGGTCAGTTCGATCCGCGCCACCCGCTCAAGCAGTTCGAGTTGCTGGACGGTGACGGCGTCGCGGTCGTCGGTGGTAGGCCAGGTGTACTGCAGCAACGCCTGGTCGGCTTCTCCGGTATGGCGGACGACCCGGGCTGAACGCTGGGCAGTGAAAGCGCGTTCTCGCGCCGCTTCCCGCGGCTGGAACTCAGGCTCGCGCGGGGGCAACGCACCCAGCGTGCTGCTCACCAACGCGATCGCCTGTTCTTCGTCGACATCGCCGACCAGTGCCAGCTCAAGCGCGCCGCGCGCCAGGCGGTCGCCGATCGCGGCGCGCAGCTTATCGAACGACAGCTTCTGGTAATCCCCTGGCGGCTGAGTGGTGAAGCGCGGGTCGTCATCCGACAGGATTCCGCCGATACGCGATCCGACGGCGCCGCCGGGGGTGGCGTCCTTGCGCAGGAACCAGTTGGCAGTCTCGCGCCGGTAACGCACTTCGCCTTCGCGCCGGTAACCCGAATCGCTCACCGCCGCGGCGAGGAGTTGCAACTGAAGTTCCAGATCGCGGGACGTGGTGACGCCGCCGCTGGTGAAGACATCGCCTGCGGTTGCGAAATTGAGGCTGACCGAGCGTCCCGCCATCAGGCTTTCGAGTTCGTCCTGCGAATGCCGGCCCAGACCGCCCGCCGGCAGCATGGACGCCATCGCGGTCGCCAGCGGGTCCTCACGGGTCGCCAGCAAGCTGCCGCCGTCGATCGACATGGCAAAGCGTACCCGGTCCGCTTCGAGGACGGTACGCTTGAGGTTGAGGCGCACACCGTTGGCAAAACGCACGATGCGAATGCCGGTGCGGGGTTCGACCATATCGGTGACCACCGCGCTCGGGCTGCCAAAGTCGGTGTAGGCGAACTCGTTGGCGGCGGTGGCGGTCGGCGATGCGACAGCCTCGGCCATCAGCGCGTTCCAGGCCGTTCGCAGAGCGTCCGCGCCGCCCTTGGGCGCGACCCGGCCCTGGAAGCGGATCAGCGGATTGTCGAGCGGAGCGGCATCGGCGGTCAGAGCGGCCATCACCGTGGCCGGGGTGATCGACGGCGCGAATGCGTTGAACCGTTCCAGTGCGCTTTCTGGCGTGGCTGGCACCAGGTCGTCGGCGATCAGCCGCTCAACCGCATTGACGAGCACCCCGTTGCTGCGAGTGGCGGCGGCCCGTGCGGCGTTCTCCTGGCTCTGCCGGGTGCGGGCCACCTGTTCCGCGATCTCGGCATCGGTGAAGCCGTGTTGGAGCGCGCGCCGCCACTCGCGCACCGCGGCTTCCAACCCCTCGCGCCATTTGCCGTCCAGCGCGTCGACGATGAGGTTGGTGGTTCGCCCATCCTCGAACACATCGCCGGTGCCGAAGCCCGCGCCGCGATAGGGCGCGTCGGGCCGGCGGGCGATCGCTTCGAACCGCCGATTGATGGCGGCGTAGCCGATACTTTCCAGCAGATCCGTGCGGCGCTGGGCAATCGTGTCGGGTTCTTGCCGCCAGGGCGACAGGCGGGTGACGGTGACTCTCTCCGACAATGCGGGATCGAGGTAGATGTCGGTTTCGCCCTGCCGCGAAAGGTCAACCGGGCCGGCGCGCGGCTTGGGCGGAGCGGGGGGCCCCGACCAGTCCCCAAACCGCTTCCGGATCGCACTTTCGACCGCGGCAACATCGATCGCGCCAATGACCACCAGCACCGTGTTCGCAGGAACATAGGCGCGGCGATAGAATCCGCCGATGCGAGCCGCGTCCGCTGCCTTGAGCGTCTCCTCCTCGCCGATCGGCAGCCGGTCGGGGAACCGCGCGCCGGGTTGGACGAACGCCCATTCGTCCTGCGTCTCCTTCAGCGTATAGGTAGTGCGGTCGCGCTTCTCGGCCAGCACCACCCCGCGCTCCCGCTCGATCGCTTCGTCCGAAAGGGTCAGCTCGCTGGCAGTCTCGCGCATCAGCATCAAAGCGGTGTCGATCAGCTTGGGATCGTTCCGCGGCAGATCGAGCTTGTAGGTGGTCGCCTCGAAGCCGGTCGAGGCATTGGTATCGGCCCCGAACGCCAGCCCCTCGCGCTCCAGCAACCTGATCATCTCGCCCTCGGGCACGTTGCGGGAGCCATTGAACGACATGTGTTCCAGAAAGTGCGCCACACCCCGCTCCTGGTCGGTTTCCTCCAGCGATCCCGATCCGATCCGCAGGCGCACCAGCACCGTGTCTTGCGGCGTGTGGTTCTCGCGCAGGACATAGCGCATCCCGTTGGGCAGCGTGCCGAAAGTAAACGCCGGGTCGACCGGCACGTCGCTGGCTGCGAAGCTCCACCCGGCCGGTGCCGGTTCTTCAGCGGAGGCGGGAACGGCCAGCAGGGCGGTGCAGGCGAGCAGCAGGAAACGCATCATCGCGCCCTTCCTTGCCGGCGGAAGCTGAACCGGGCAACAACCGCGGCGCGCATGAACCTCGATCTGGTCTACAACCCCGTCGCGGGCAGCTTTCGGCCGGAGCGGTTGGAGGCGCTGGTGCGGGCATTCACGGCGCGCGGCGCGCGAGTAACGCCGGTGGCGACGACCTTGCGAGGGGTGACGATTTCGCCTGACGCCGAGCTGGTCTGCGTCCACGGCGGTCACGGTACCTTGCGCGACACGGTGCAGTCGCTGGGCGCAAGGGCTGGCGCGGTGCCGCTGTGCATCGCGCCGGCGGGCACCATCAATCTGGTGGCGCGCGAGATCGGCTATGTCCGCAAACCAGGGGCGCTCGCAGATCAGGTCATGCGCGCGTGGGACCGGCCAGAGGGATGGGTGCGGGCACCGCTTTACACGCTGGGCGATCTACCGGTGGTGTCGTGCCTGTCGATCGGGCCCGACAGCCATGCCGTGGCGCGGGTCTCGCCCGCATTGAAGCGGCGGCTGGGCCGCATGGCGTACGTCGTGGCGCTGCTCCGCGTGCTGCGCGAATGGCCCCGCGAAACGATGTCGTTGTCAGGCGAACTGACCGACGGAACGCCGTTCAAGTGCGAAGCGGCGGCTGTGATCGTCAGCCACGGCGCACTTTACGCAGGGCCGTTCCGCCTGCCGCCGGGCGCCTCACTGGCAGCGGATTCAGTGGAGCTGATCGTGCTCGAACGCCCGTCGCGCCGCGGGGTCGCCGCGTTCACCGCCGCGGCGTTCGCCGGCTGGCCGCTCGACCGGCTTGGCCTCGCCAGCTTCCGCAGCGTGCGCCGGGTGGCGTTCGACCGCTGCGTGCATCCGGTGCAGGTGGATGGCGACCACATCAGCGACTGCGGATTCGCGGTCGGGCCAAGCGGGATGACCCTGCGCTACGTGATCTGAGCGGTTACTTCTTGGGCTTGGGCGTTGAGCGCAGGCGGGACCGGTGCGCGCTCATGTCGAATACCTCGCCCGGACCCGCGCCATCGTCCTGCAGCAGGCCGAGCCGGCGCGCGACTTCCTGATACGCCTGCTCTTCTCCACCGAGATCGCGGCGGAAACGGTCCTTGTCGAGCTTCTCCCCTGTGGCGATGTCCCACAGCCGGCACCCGTCAGGGCTGATCTCGTCCGCCAGGATCGTGCGCGGGAAATCGCCATCCCACACCCGGCCGAACTCCAGCTTGAAGTCGACCAGCCGGATGCCGATCGCGGCGAACATGCCGCACAGAAAATCGTTGATGCGGATCGCCATCGACGAAATGTCCTGCATCTCTTCGTGGCTGGCCCAGTTGAAGCAGGCGATCTCTTCTTCCGAAATGAACGGATCGCCCAGGGCGTCGTCCTTGTAGCAATACTCGATCAGCGTGTGCGGCAGCGGTTCGCCTTCTTCGATGCCCAGCCGCTTGCTGAGCGAACCCGCGGCGACGTTGCGCACGATCACCTCGATCGGGATGATCTCAACCTGGCGGATCAGCTGCTCGCGCATGTTCAGCCGCCGGATGAAGTGCGTCGGGATGCCGATGTGGCCGAGGCGCGTGAAGACGTACTCGCTGATCCGGTTGTTGATCACGCCCTTGCCGTTGATCGTGCCCTTCTTCTGGGCATTGAAGGCCGTGGCATCGTCCTTGAAGTACTGGATCAGGGTGCCGGGCTCCGGCCCTTCATAGAGGATCTTGGCCTTGCCTTCGTAAACCTGGCGGCGGCGGGAGGACATGGGCGCTTACCTTCTTGGAACAGCCGTGAACGCGAGCGCCCCGGCGGCGGGTCGGTTGGAGACGCGCGGGGGCCGGGGCGTGGCCTGCGCCTTAGGGAAATCAGCGGGCGAAGGCAAATGCGCGGGCGGCCGGTATGCCAGCGGCCCGGCATCCGTCCGGCGCCTAGGGGCCGGCAACAAGCTCCTGCACGCGGGCGGTCAGGGCGTCCATCTCGAACGGCTTGGTCAGGAGATGCATCCCGGCGTCGAGCTGGCTTTCGCCGATCACTGCGTTCTCCGCGTAGCCGGTGATGAACAGGACCCTGAGATCGTTCTGGCGTGACCTGGCCGCGTCCGCCAGCTGGCGGCCGTTGACCCCATTGGGCAGGCCGACATCGGTGATCAGCAGATCGAGCGGGGGACTCGACTGAAGCAGGGCCAACGCCTGCACGCCGTCGGCGGCTTCGATCACGTTGTAGCCCATGTCCCGCAGGACTTCGGTTACCAGGGAACGGATGACGACCTCATCGTCGACCACCATCACGGTTTCACCGTGGCTGTTAGCCGGCCGTGCGCTGGCCGGCGCCACCCGATCGTCTGCCGCTTGTGCGGAGAGCGTGCGAGGGAAGCGCAGTTCGACCGTCGTCCCCTGACCCACAGCCGAACGGATGCGCACCTGCCCGCCCGACTGGCGCACGAAGCCATAGACCATCGACAGGCCCAACCCGGTCCCCTCGCCAGTCGGCTTGGTGGTGTAGAACGGGTCGAACGCCCGCTCGAGGGTCTGGGCGTCCATTCCGCTGCCGGTGTCGGTCACCGACACGAGCACGCAGTCGGCCGCCTCCTCGCCCTCAGCGAAGCCTTCCTCGAGGCGGCAATTCTCGGTGGCGATCCGCACCGTTCCGCCTTCCGGCATCGCGTCGCGCGCGTTGATGCACAAGTTCAGCAGGGCGTTCTCGAACTGGTTGGCATCGAGCAAGGTCGGCCACACTTCGTCCCCGCCATCAATCTCGACGGCCACGGACGGTCCCACGGACCGCTGCAGGAAATCGCCGATGCCCTGGATGACCTGGCGCAGATCGACCGGCCTGGGATCGAGCGTCTGACGCCGCGAAAATGCGAGCAAACGGTGCGTGAGGCTCGCCGCCCGCGAAATACCCGCCTCCGCCATCTCGAGATACTTGCCCAGTTCGTCGACCCGCCCCTGCTCGACCCGGCGGGTAATGAGGCTCAAGGCGCCCGAAACGCCCATCAGCAGGTTGTTGAAATCGTGCGCCAACCCGCCCGTAAGCTGCCCCACCGCTTCCATCTTTTGTGCCTGGCGCAGCGCGTCCTGAGTGGCCTCAAGTTCGTCCTCGCGCGCCTGAGTTTCGCTGAGATCGCGGCCGATGGCGATGAAGTTGATGCCGTCGGGCTCCGGTGTCACGGTCCATTCGATCGGCTTGAAGGTGCCGTCGCTGGCGGAGATGCGATTGCGGAAGCGGGTGGGCCGGCCCGTTTCCTGCATTCGGGTGATCGCCTGGAGCGTCGGGTCCGCATCCTCCGGATGCATGAAGCTTGCATACCCGCGTGATAGCAATTCGGCCTCGCTCCACCCCAGCACCTGCCCCCATGCGGGGCTCACCGCCGACATCATGCCGGTGAAGTCGGCGCGGGCGAGCATATCCTGCGACAGGTTCCACAGCCGCTCGCGTTCGGCCGACCGGGCGGCAACCTGCACTTCCAGCGTCTCGTTCAGCGCTCGCAGGCGCGCTTCGGCCAGTTTGCGGTCGTGAATATCGACAGAGGCGCCGAACCAGCGGGTGACCGCACCCGTGTGGGGATCATGGTACGGCTCCGCCCGCACCAGGAACCAGCGGTATGCGCCTGAGCGCGAACGTATGCGATGTTCGATCAGGAAGGTGGTTTCCGCCGAACGGGCAGCGTCGAAAGCGGTGGTTGTCTCTGCCGCATCGTCCGGGTGGACATAGTCACCGGCGATGCGGTGGGCGGTCGATGCCTGGTACTCGTCGCCCGTGTAGATGGTCCACTGCCGGTTGAAGAACTCGGTGCGGCCCTCGCCGTCGGTGATCCACATGATCAGCGGAGCGGCGTCCGCCATCAGGCGGAATCGCTCCTCGCTTTCGCGCAGCGCCGCTTCAGCAGCCTTGCTCTCGGTCACATCGACCACGATGCCGGCGGTGCGAACGGGCGTGCCGCACGCGTCCCGCTCGACCGCGCCGCGCGAAGCGATCCAGCGGACCTCGCCAGACGGCCGGACGATCCGGTATTCGCTGACCAGGTCGCTGCCGTCCTTCAGCGCTGCGGCGTATTCGCGCCAAACGCGGCCGCGATCGTCCGGATGGATGGTCGCGCTGCGCTGCTCCGGCGTGATGCCCGTGCCGTGGCTGGCGCCGAGGATTTCCATCGTGCGGGGCGACCAGTCACCGCGCATCGTGCGCAGGTCCCAGTCCCACGTGCCGATCCGCGCGCCCTCGACCGCAAGGCTCAGCCGCGCCTCGCTGTCGCGCAAGGCGCGTTCCGCAAGCACGGTCTGCGTAGTTTCCACCACGGCGCAGAAGATACCCTGAGCGGTGCCGCCGTCATCGACGACCGCCGAATAGGAAAACGTGAACCAGGTCTCTTCGTCGAACCCTTTGCGGTTCATCACGAAATGCTGGTTTTCGTGATACACCGGCTCGCCCCGTAGGGCGGATTGCACCAGCGGGAGCAAGTCCGGCCAGATCTCCGGCCATATCTCCTGGAACCGTCCGCCCAGGGCAGCAGGGTGCTTTTCCGCCAGGATCACGGCGTAGGCGTCGTTGTAGAGAAAGCCGAGTTCCGGGCCCCACGCCAGGAACATGGGCAGCCGCGACGAGAGGATCAGATTGACGGCCTGCACCAGCGGTTGAGGCCAGGTGCCGGGCTCACCGAGCGGCGATGTGGACCAGTCCCGCGCGCGGATCAGGCTCGCCACTTCGCCGCCGAACGCCATGAAAGCCGGGTTTGAATAGAGCGGCCCACCGTCCATCGCCGTGTTCATATCCACTCGATCAGTACGACGCGAGCAGAAACCGCCGCATTTGCAGGTCAGGCTGTGCGATCTTGGGAAGTGGTGCCTCGGGGCGGAATGAAGCCAAGGCACAAGATCAACAACTTGGAATTGTCCAACCCTCCCCCGAGACCCAAGGGCTCCTCAGGGAACCCGCCGGATGGTTGTCCAACCAGTCTCGAGGCCCACCATACCTCGGAAACGCTCAAAAGGAGCAGCCGCGAATAAGTAGTCGCAGCTCGTAGGCACGCGCCTGTCGCTTAGGATCGACCGGAGAGCTCCGGGTGAATCCCCCCTGAGGTACAAACAGCAAAGCGGAAGAGCTCACGGCTTTTGACCCATGTGAGAGCGGATCCATTCCGTATTGCGCTGACCAGAGGTTTTCCAAGATGGCCAACTATTTCACGCAGTTTTCGACCACATTACAGGTCAACAAAGAGGAGCGGGCAATGCTTGAGCAAGCCCTCGGGTTCGATTGGGATGACGACGATGGGGAACAGTTACCAACTCTCTTGCAGACGCTATTTTTGGACAGATCGGCAGCAGTAGGCGCGATCTTCCCTGATCCTGAGTGCCTCTCCTTCGAACTCGATTACGTTTCTTTGGAAGACGACGGCATCTCATTAGGTGGGGCAGACAGCCCTAACCTTGAAGCGATTGCCAATCTGATCCAGCTCATCTGCCAAGAAACGTTGAGCAGTGGAGCACTAGGCTTTGAGTGGGCCACCACATGCGACAAGCTTCGGCCAGATGCCTTTAGCGGGGGCTGGTGTGTAGTCTCGCTTCAGGAGATCAGATGGGAGACGACTTCAGAAAGGCTGGCTGCCGCTATGGCTGAAGCTGACTTTCAATTGCTGCTCAGGGATCAGTGCTGAAGGGGCCTGGCTAGGTCGGGTTCCGGCTCAACGCGGGCGATCCAAAGGCCTCCACTCGGCAGATTTGTCGATACGCGAACTGACTCATTGGGACCAAAGTAAAGAGCATGGTCGTCGAGGATGATCGCCATTCTCAATCGCGTGCGGTCAACCGCATTCTGCACAGAAGCGATGATCCACTGGATGCAATCTTCCGAGAGATGGCCCCCCCGTGAATAAGGTTCTGGAAAACGTATCCAGGGCGCGTCGTGCGCAATTCGTGCCTCCGGCCCGCCATGCCCAATGCAAAGTTCCCGGGCACCATACACCGCTGGCATGAAGCGAATGATCAATGGCAAGAATCGCGGTCGCTGCCTGTCCAAAAGATCGGAGATTCTCATGCTTTATTTAGTTTGTTGAGAAGGAGGACCCGAAATGATTTTCCATCATCGCGATGGCGTTGGAAATCTACGAACTTCGTTTTCGCTCGAAATTGGCAAAACTGCGGCGAGTACCTGGCTGGTTTGCTTTGACGGAACCTGGGCCGGAATCGTTCTCGGGGGCCAACACCAATGAGCGAACTGGTGCCCTCAGATGATGAGCGCTTCGAAGCGGCTCTTTTCAAGATTGCTTTGGATGAGGCGATGCCAGGGATTATTCTTGAATGGGAACGCACATATAGAAAGCGGGCTGATCCTGGAGTGCGGGCGTTTCGGGCACAGCTGACCCCAGCCCGAGACCAGCTCAAGATCCGCGTGTTTTCATATGAAGAGACTATCAGTGTAGCCTGGCTGCTCGGGGGAGGGCTGGGCAGACAGTTAGCCGCGGCATTGGTGGCTGAGGGCTTCGTCATAACTGGAAGAGAAAGCCATCCGGTAAGCGCACAAGCCCAAGATTACCGGTTGATTGGCAAGGCTTCGCTCAGTGATGGGTCCCGGTGGCAAATCGCACAGAGATTGGAAGCTCCTGCCGCGCTCGCCCACATAAGCCACTATTCCGTGGTGTGCTTCAGGGGCGCGCGCTTAATTGATCTTGAGTCCAACCCCTTTCCTTACGATTTGATTGCCCGACAAGGCTCAATGCCATCGTGGCTGCATGACCTTTCGAAAATCGCAAATGATGCCGGGGTGCACCTCTACTCGCCCATGTTCACGAGTGACCGAAGGACTTCTTAAATTCGGCTGCGTGACGATCGCCCTCATCCCCCTCGGGAAATATGAAGGCGAATTCCTCACCCATCCAGACAGCGCCTTTGATGCCGCGGCCTTTTAGAGCCTCGAAAAGCGCTGCGGTGAGAGGCTCAATAAATTTCTCTTCGAATTCGCCGTAATCAAATTCGGTGCTGTCTTGCTCAGCAACGCTACAAGCGGCTTCATAAGACTGCCCCAGCGTAAGCTCTACAGACGTGCTGCGATCGACAACGCGAGCTCGGTGCGGCCAGTCTTCATGTTCGAAGTGCATGGTACCGCCTCTCACGAGATGGGAGTTTCGTCAGCAAATTTATTTGAGTAGAATGCGATTTGTATCTCGTGAGCCAAGTATCTGAGGCGAACTGTCAACTTCTTTGGAGGCCGAGCTACGCTCGACCTGCTCCCTTCGCTACTCCTCGCTTTGCTCGTCGCATCGCTCGGGAGCGGGCTATTCCTGACGCCTTTGCTGATCGCTGGTGGATCTGTTTCAGCATCGCTAGACCCAATGCTGTTATCCCCCCCCACCTGGATCGATGATCTTGGGTCATGACCAGGGTGGGGGAGGATACTTGCTCGAGTGCTCCGCTGAGCCCTTTGTAAGCTGTTCATAGGCCGCTTATCGGTTCTACCCGAAGCCGGTGGTTTCCCGAGACCGGCATTGTCGGCCCGTATCCCGCTACATCACCTGTTTGCCTCTCGGCGTGCTGGTCGGGATGGTCTCATCATGTGGGATTACAGCGCAAGCTATCCAGTCGATGCATGAGGTCTTGCCCAGCGGGCATGTATGTTGCGAAAACGGTTAGGAGAGGTGGTTCTCTCCAGCGAGGCGGATCAGCATATGAACGAACTGTCCGCCCCAGGTGAGTTGCCCGGCATTTGGACATAGCTCACCTTCTTTTGAGTGCCTTTTTGCGAGAGCAGTGTCTCGCCGAGCAGCCGTATCATCGACAAGCGTGCGTGCGAGCTTGTCTGTCCGTCTCGTACGGTCGTTCTCCTCGCCTCGTGGGTCACCAAATGAAGGCCCCAGCGACGTTTTCGGGCGGGTCCACCCGGGTGATAATACCCTGAACGATGTTATGCAGGCATTGCTGCTGTGGACCTATTTATACGGGAGAAGCCGCACCGGGAGCAATTTGTTTCTCTGGGGTGGAGGCGCTCGGAGGCTTCAAAGCTAATTGCGCCAAAGCCCCGTCATCGTGGGCGGGCCGCCAGAATGACCGGTTTTGGGCCGGGAGCGGACAGGCAGCTTCTGGCGACCGAATATCTTAAGCGGCCGTTTCGCGTGACCAAAATTACCTGTGATGGGGCGCTACCAGGCGTCTTGCGGGATTCTGTCTAATGGTGGTCGCAGCGGGGACAACCTCACTCAGAGCAACCATTGCGCTCTCGAATATCGCGAGTACGTTAGTAGGACTCGCTCCAGCGACTGCAGTTGGGCCAAGAGCGAACCAGCCGCCATCTGAGTGAATGGCGCGAAAAGCATTGTGCATTCAGAAGCGCCACTGGCGGCTTGACGGCCGAAGCTAAACAATAGCGCGGCCGGTCGGATTTCGCGCGTCTTCGCTCTCGACCGCCTGCATCTCGGCCGCGGCTTCGCGTGCTTCATCCTGAGCAGCGATCTCGCGCAAGTTTTGCTCGTGACGGATGCGCGAAATTGGATATGCCAGGACGAACAGGAGCGAGATGACCTGCAACGATGCGAGTACGGGAATCTCGACCAGTGCCATGTCGGTGAGCACCGACTGCGGGACAGAGCCGACCTCGGCACCTTCTGGAAAACTCACGAAGTCGAGGATCAACCCAGCGCCGAACACCCCGACGCCCGAAAGCGACTTCAGGACAAAACTATTAGCCGAGAAGAACAGCCCCGCTGAAAACTTGCGCGTGCGCGAGGCGTAATCTTCAACGATGTCGGCAATCATTGAGGATCCTATGACGCCGGAGCTCATGGACAGGATGGTTCCTATAAAGCTGGTGGAAAATAGGATCACGACCAGCATCGGATCGCCGTTTTCGGGCAGTACACCCAGCAGTCGGCCAATGTAGGCCAGCGGGCTCATGAAGATGGTCAGGACAGCGAACAGAATCGCGGCCGGTTTCTTGCCGATCCGGGACGCCACTCGCGGCGCAAGAAACAGGGCGATGAAAACTGAGGCAAAGTTGCCGAACAGCAAGATCGAGATCTGGTCGCCGGTGAGCTCCCAGAAATAGATTCGGAAGTAGGTTAGGATCGATCCCGCCACCCCGGCAGCCGCATAAGCGAAAAACGTTGCGCCAAGCATGATCATGAACGGCTTGAAGGTCAGGGTGGCGAAGATCTCGCGAGCCGACTTGGAGAGGACGAAGGGCTCCTTGGGCGGAGTGGGACGGAACGTCGGGATATGGCGATGTGTGCCCACGGCTGACACAACGATGGCCGTCAGCATGATCAGGGAGGCCGTCAAACCGTAGAGGGAGTAGCCCTCAAGGTTGAGCTGGCCGTTCGGGTACTCGGGGCTCGGCCGCAGGAACACGCTGAAGGCCGCGACGGCCATCGTCAGCCCGCCGACCCAGCCGAAAAAGTAACGGAAGCTGAGGAACGAGGTCCGCTCGTCGTAGTCTTCTGTCATGTCGACCACCAGCGCGCTGCTTGGAATCTCATAAAACGTGATGAACGTTCGAATGGCGATCATCAGAAACAGCAAGTAGTAGAAGAGTCCGTCTCCTTGCAGGCCCGCGGGCGGGTTCCAAAGGAAGTAGTAGGAAATGGCAACGGGGAGCGCGGCGGCGTACATGAACGGATGCCGCCGCCCCCAGCGCGACCTGAGGTTGTCAGACATGCGACCGATGATGGGGTCGGAAATTGCGTCGCAGATCAACGCGATCATGACCGCAAAGCCGACCGCGGATGCGGCGAGCCCGAGAGCCTGATTGTAATAGAGCAGCAGGAGGACCTGGAACCCGTTGTCCTTCACGCCATAGGCAACGGATCCGAAGCCGTAGGCGATCTTGTCGAAGAAGGTCTTTTTACGCCGAGGCAGAGTTCCAGGGGCTGCGGTCATTGCAGGCGCCCCCCTGTTGCCGAACACGCTGCGCACGGCGCTGTTTCTCGCCTCAGCATATCGCCTCCACTGAATCCCACTCGGGTTATGTTGTCCGGATCAGGCTATACCAGGTGCATGAAAGTGCAACCGGCAAATACCTATTTTCTCAAGCGCCCTTCACCAGCTGTCGATCCACTTTGGTGCAGCGGAGTGGCGCCGTGCGCCCGGGCCGCCAACCGACTGGAGGCTCGCGACGATCCAGCGGCGGGTGTCGGCAGGATCGATGACGTCGTCGATCAGAAATGTCGCGGCCGTCGTTAATGCCTTTCCGTGCTCATACAGGCGGGCCACCATTGACTCAAAGTACCGCTGGCGCTCCGCTGGATCCTCAATCGCATCAAGCTCCTTGCGGTACCCAAGCTTGACTGCTCCCTCGAGACCCATGCCGCCGAATTCGGCGGTTGGCCACGCAACCGAGAATGCCGACGCCTGATAGCTGCCGCCGGTCATCGCAATGGCTCCCAGCCCATAACTCTTTCGCAGCACCACCGACAGGATCGGGACCGTTAGATTGGATCCGGCGAGGAACATTCGCGCTGCATGTCGAACCAGACCCGTTTTCTCAACTTCGGGCCCAACCATGATGCCGGGGGTGTCGCTGAGGGACAGAACGGGCAACCCAAACCGCTCGCAAATCTGCATGAATCGCGCTGCCTTGTCCGCTGCATCGCTGTCGATCGCGCCCCCCAGATGCGCCGGGTCATTCGCGATCAGGCCAACCGGCTGCCCCTCGATCCGGGCCAAGGCTGTGACCATCGCGAGTCCGAAGCCTCGTCGCAGTTCCAGAATGGTGCCGCTGTCGCAAAGCGTCTCCATGAGGGCGCGGATGTCGTAGCTGCGGAGACGGTTCTCGGGGATCGCGTGGCGCAGCAGCCGCTGGTCCGCACAAGCCCACTCCGACACTTGCCCCTGAAAATAGCTGAGGTAGTCCCGCGCCCGATCCACGGCCTGCGCCTCATCGTCCACCAGAATGTCGATTACCCCGTTGCGCACGTGGACGGCGGCCGGCCCGACCTCTTCGGGTGCGAAGACGCCGAGCCCTCCGCCCTCGATCATCGCGGGACCGCCCATTCCCAACGTTGTGTCGCGCGTCGCGATAATGACATCGCAGCAGCCTAGCAGTGCCGCGTTGCCGGCGAAGCAGCGACCAGCGACAACCCCCACCGTGGGCACCTTCCCGGACAGCTTGGGGAATAACTCGAACGCGCGGATAAACCCGCCCCCATCGGTATCACCTGGGCGGCCGCCGCCGCCTTCGGCGAATAACACCAGCGGGATGCGCCAGCGCTCGGCCAATTCCACCAAGCGATCGGTCTTAATGTGATTGCGCGCCCCTTGGGTGCCCGCGAATACCGTATAATCGTATGCCATCGTAGCGATCCGCGCACGCTCCGGGCCGAAATGCGCCGCGTTCACCGTAGCGGTGCCCATGACCAGGCCGTCAGCGGGGCTTGAATCGATCAGCTCCTCGAAACTCGCTCGCCGGCTACGACCGGCCACGACGAGACGACCGTACTCGACGAAGCTGCCTGGGTCGCAAAGATCCTCGATGTTTTCGCGGGCGGTCCGCTTGCCAGCTCTGCGGCGCTTGGCAACGGCATCCGGGCGGGCCTCATCCAGTGCGGCGAGTTGCCTGGCGACGACCTGCGCTAAGTCGGCTCGAAGCACGTCAAGGTCGCGCTCAGGTCCCTGGGCGGCGGCGACCACCTCCTGATCCGCGTCCGGCAACAGGAACACCAGCGGCTGACCTGCATCGACAGTGTCACCTACCGCGACCAGGACCTGCAACACGCGCCCCGCGGCCGTCGCGGTGACGCCGTGCTGCATCTTCATCGCTTCGACCACGGCGATCTCTTCGCCGGCGCGAACGTGCGCTCCCGCCTCCACTGAGCATTCGACGACTGTCCCGATCATCGGGGCGTTCACTGCGATCGAGCCGTGCGGCATCGTGGCTACCGCGCGCGGTTCGGCGGCGGCGCTGGCACCCGTTGGGTCGATTTCATCAGCATATTCGCCGGCGCTCAAGACGAGGTCGGCGGCGCGCTCATCGATTAACGCAGTGTGCCATTCGCCGGTGTGGACCATGGGGCTGGCCAGGAGGGCCCGCAGGAATGCAACGTTTGTCGGCGCCCCGGACACGCGGAATTGGGACAGCGCGCGGTCGGCCTTGGCGAGGGCGGCGGCCTGACCGCCTTCTTGAACCGAGACGATCAGTTTCGCGAGCAAGGGATCGAAACGGGGACTGGTACGGTATCCGGCGTACCCGAAACCGTCCACTCTCACGCCGCGCCCGCTGGGGGGCGAATAGGCGGTCAATGTGCCGCCAGCGGGTTTGGCTGTTCCATCGGGCAGCATGGTCTCTAGGTTGATCCGCACCTGGACGGCATTCCCGCGGGCGGTCGGCGGTTCGAGGAGCCCGAGGTCCGCAAGCGGGGAGCCGCCGGCGACGCCAAGCTGCAAGCGCACCAGATCAAGTCCCGTGACCTCTTCGGTCACCGTGTGCTCGACCTGCAAGCGCGGATTGGCCTCGATGAAGGCGATCCTTGTTCCGTCCGACGAAACCAGGAACTCGAAGGTGCAGAGCGACTGCAGGCGTGAGCGGCGGGCCATCTCCAGCGAATGCGCGCGTAGCTCAGCGATCAGGGCGGGCGATACGCCTTCAATCGGCGCGATCTCGACCAGCTTCTGGCGCTGGCGCTGCAGAGAGCATTCTCGTTCTCCCAGGCAGAAATGATTGCCGGCCTGGTCGCCGATTACCTGAATTTCCAGGTGCCGCGCCGGCTGAAGAAGCTCTTCGGCATAGAGGTCCCCGACGCCGAACAATGCCAGCGCTTCGGCCCGGCAGCGCTCCCAAACCCGCTCGAGTTCATCGGCGTCGCGCACCGGCCGCATGCCGCGACCTCCCCCACCGGCAACTGCCTTGAGCATAACGCCCGCCGGACCCGCGTTGGCCAGGAATTCACCGGCGGCTTCGAGGGTGAGCGCTCCCCCAGTGCCGGCGAGAACTGGCACACCGCATTCCCCGGCAAGAGACCGCGCGGCCATCTTGTTTCCGAAGAGATCGAGAGCAGCGGGATCAGGCCCGACGAACGTCAGGCTGGCCCGCTCGCATAGGCGGGCGAAAGCGGCGTTCTCCGACAAGAAGCCATAGCCCGGATGAATGGCGTCGCAGCCAGTGGAGCGTGCCGTTTCGATGATCTGGTCTGCCGCCAGATATGCTGCAGGTCCTTCGCCCGAGAGGCGCACCGCATTACTACCGGCCGTGACATGAAGCGATTGGGCGTCGTCCTCACTGTGGACCATGACAGTTGCTACGCCCATCTCTGCCGCCGTGGCAGCGATCCGGATGGCGATCTCGCCTCTGTTTGCGATGAGCAGCTTGCGAATGGTCACGACGGTGGCATATTCCTGTTTTCGAAGACCTTGTCCTGATGCTCGCCGAGCATCGGAGCGGGGGTCGCGGCGCATAATCGCTTGCCGTCCAGCGTGAAGGGCAACGCGCCGGCAAGATGCCGGCCGATGTGCGGACGTTGCAGTTCGGCCCAATAGCCGGATGAATGCAACTGCCGATCAGCGACTAGACGCTGCAACGGTTGAACCGGGGCGGCAGGAACGCCCGCAGCCTGCAGGACGGTCGCTGCATCAACCACATTCCGCGTTGCCGCCCAGCGTGCAATGGCGCCTTCGATGGTTGCGGCAGAGACGTTACGGCCGGCCGGATCGGACAAGCCGGGATCGGACAGCCAATCATCCCGGCCTAGGAAACGGCACAACGCATGCCAAGCCGCCTCATCGTGGCAGGCTACTGCCAACCATTCGTCCGGATCACTGGTGGCTACACAGCAGCTGGGAGCCTCATCAGCCCGCCGGCTACCAGTGCGTCCGGAAAGCTGGTCGTCGACCTGCGATCTGATCATGGGTTCGGCGGCGAATTGGAACAGCGCCTCAACCTGCGCCAAATCTATGAAGCAGCCACCCAGCCGCTCCCTTCCAAGCAGTCCTAGAAGCGCCGCCGCGGCACCGTAGAGGCCGGCAACTGGATCGCCGTAGGCTATATGCTGCAAGGCCGGCGAACCACCGTCGAGACCATTCACGAGCGGCAAACCCGAAGCCTGCTCCACCGTCGACCCATAGGCCCGGAAACCCCGCCAGGGGCCGTCCTGGCCGAACGCGCCCATCGCAATGATCACCAAAGAGGGTCTCAACGCGTGGAGGACATCCCGCCCCAGGTCCAACCGGTCCATCACCCCAGGCGCGAAATTTTCGATCAGAACATCACCACTGCGCACCAGTTGGCGGGCTGAGGCGAGCCCGTGCTGGGTCTTGAGATCCAAGGAAACGCCGCGCTTTCCGCGGTTCATGACGCAGAACACAGGCGCTTCCTCGACCGTGGTTCCAGGCTCAGGCTTTTCCCACCCCGGCCACCAATCAGGCCGTGCTTCGGCCTCGATCTTGATCACCTCCGCCCCTAGATCGGCGAGGGTGCGCGTTGCCAACGGGCCCGCCCAGCCCATGGAGAAGTCGATTACCCGCAGCCCAGCCAGCGGCCCGCGGCCAGCGCCCGTCGGAGGCAGGGCTAGCCTGGCGCCGTTCCAGTCTATGCGGAACGGCGCCTTCGGAGTTACGATCTTCCGTCCTCCCAGTTCGGCTGCAAACGTGCGCCGATGTTGCCAGTGCGGGATCTTAGAAGTGGATGCGAAATCGGTCAGGGGCACCATCGGGATGCGTGCGGCCTGGCCCGACTCGGCCAATTCTTGCGCATCTCGCTCGGCAAACGCAGGCGCCAGCAGCGTATCGATCAGGTCTGCGGAGGCCAGCCGATCGAGCGTAGTGGCAAAACGCGGATCGCAGGCAAGCTCAGGCAGCCCGACAAGATCGCACAGCGCGTGCCATTGGAAAGGAGTGAGTGCGGTTACTCCAATCCATCCACCGCGCGCAGCATAGATCGAGCAGGGATAGGTCGGGATATAGCGGTTGATACCGAGGCGGCGGGCGCTTTGACCGAAGTGGGCGTAAGAAACTGCATTTGGCTCCGAGAATGCAACGGCCGCATCGAAAATCGAGACGTGAGCACTCTTCAGGGTGACGCCGCGACGTTTCGCAAGGATGCCGGCAAGTGCCGCGACGAACCCGGTCACACCGGCCATCATCTGTGAACCGTAGCCCTGCGCGAGCAGGGGCGGCCCCGCCGCCGGGCCGAAGCTGTAGGCAAGGCCGGCGAGCGCCTGGACGATCTGGTCATTTCCGAGCCACGCCGCGTAGGGCCCGTCACGGCCGAACCAGCTGTACTCGAGCGAAAAGTCAGCTGCAGACCGATCCCCCGTGCCGTCGTGGATGGCGAGTGCCGGGAAGTCGCCGATCGCCGCGCCGTCGAGCTTTCCCTGGTCGAGCCAGCTGCCGAACAGATCAGCGGCATCTGAGCCCCTAGTCGGCGAATTGCCGGGCAGACCGGGGTCACGGCGGACTTCGGCCCCGAACTGGGCCAGTAGGCGCGCGCAGAAGCGGCCTGCCACGTCTCGCGCATCGTCGCGTATCGTGACGCCGCTCAGCGGGGCCAAGGTCACCTGACCCCGTCCTCAGCCGGAACGGCACCGGGAAATCGACTTCCGCTTCGCGCCTGTGAAGAAAACCCGGAAGGCCGTGTCGTCCATTCCACGCCGAACCGCACCGTCAAGACCCCGGAGACTGCCCTTCGGCGCGTCCCAGGGCGTCCCAACTTGACGGCCTCCACCATGAACATCTCCTTGGAACAAGCCTATTGAGAATTGGGGTATGGTTGTTAGGGATGTGAGCGATGTCAAGAACATCATGGCGAGCGCCGCTCGTACGGGAGGAAACCGGAAGTGAGCGATATACAGCAACGAGACGTTGAACTGTTCAGTGAAGGAACCCGAATCGCCGCGGAAATCTTCACCCCCAGCTCATCAAAACCGGCTGAGGGATATCCGGCGATCCTGCTTTGCCATGGCTGGGGCGGCTTAAAGGATCACCTCGCTCGCTACGCCCGCAAGTACGCCGAATCCGGGTATCTGTGCATGACCTTCGATTACCGCGGCTGGGGGCAATCCGATGGGCGGGTAATCGCCCCGCGCAGCGGCCCTCCGCTGTTGGAGGCGGGGGAGCGTACTATGAAAGTGCAAGTCTTGCGCGAGATCGTCGACCCCATCGATCAAACGGCCGACATCAAAAATTGCCTCCACGTCCTGGCCTCAAAGCCGGACGTCGACTCTAGCCGCATTGGCATTTGGGGAACGAGCTACGGTGGCGGTCACGCGGTTTTCACTGCGGGTAACGATGAGCGCATCAAGGCTGTGGTCGCTCAGATTGGCGGCTTTGGCTTCCCGCCTGAACACCGCGATTGGGCTCGGGGGCGCGCTGCAGCAAAGGCCCGAGGCGAGATCGAGCCGCTCGTGCCGCAAAACGGCCAGGACGGCGTGCCCGGCCTCAAAGGCACGCCCGATGTAGCGCGGATGGTAGAGCATTCGCAGCTAGGCGGAGCGGCCAGGGTACGCGTCCCTACGCTCATCATCGATGCCGAGTTCGAAGAACTCAATAACCGACTCGAGCATGGATTTACCGCTTACATGATGATCCGCCAGAATGCACCGGCGGAATATCATACGTACCCATGCAAGCATTATGTCGTGTATGACGAGTACTTCGAACAGTCCACCGATTTAGCCGTTCGATGGTTCGGCCTGCACCTTTGATTGACGGGAGCACGACATGACTGAGACTGCCGATTATGTTTCCCGCGCGCTCGAACGCGCGGCGACCGTCGATGACGTGCCACAAGATACCCCGCTAATCGCGATTGAGAAGGTCGGTATCGTCGGTGCCGGGACAATGGGCGGCGGGATCGCAATGAACTTCGCCAACATCGGCATTCCGGTGCACATCGTGGAAACCGGCCAGGAAGCGCTGGATCGAGGATTCGCGACTATCCGCCGGAACTACGAGCGTAGCGCGAGCCGTGGGCGTTTTCCCGCCGAGGAGGTCGACGTGCGCATGGCACGCCTGACTGGATCGCTCGAGATGAACGACTTGGCGCAGTGCGATCTGATAATTGAGGCGGTTTACGAGAATCTCGACCTCAAGAAGGACATCTTCACCCGGTTGGATGCCATTGTGAAACCGGGCGCCATACTAGCGACGAACACCTCTGGCCTTGATGTCAACGCTATCGCCGCAGCTACCGGCCGTCCCGAAGCGGTCATCGGCTTGCACTTCTTCTCCCCCGCCAACGTCATGAAGCTGGTCGAGATTGTTCGCGGACGAGCGAGCTCGAACTCGGTCATCGCGACCTCTGTTGATATCGCGAACCGCATAGGCAAGGTGGCGGTAGTCGTGGGGGTTTGCCCGGGCTTCGTCGGCAACCGGATGCTTTACCCTCGCCAGGTGCAGGCGCGCGAACTGTTGCGGCAAGGCGCGATGCCATGGGACGTTGATCGGGTGCTGAAAGAGTTCGGCTTTAAAATGGGGCCGTTCGAAATGTCCGATCTCGCCGGCCTGGACATCGGCTGGACCAAGGGCGTCAAGAGCGGCGACGATCTCCGCGACGCGCTTTGCGAGGCCGATCGCCGCGGACAGAAGACCGGTGCGGGCTTCTACGACTATGATGAAAACCGCGCTGCCGTGCCTTCGCCCGTGGTCGAACGGCTGATCCAAGAAGTTTACGGCGGGCCGGAGAACGCCCCCATACCTTCTGATGCGGATATCCTAGCGACCTGCCTCTACCCGCTCGTGAACGAAGGGGCCAAGATCCTCGAGGAGGGTATCGCGCAGCGGCCATCAGACATCGATGTAGTCTGGTTGTACGGATACAACTGGCCGCACCACACGGGAGGTCCGATGCGCTGGGCAGATAGCCAGGGACTTCCTGTGATTATCCGCAGGGCGCGCGAGCTGGGGCAAGCCAACGAGTGGTACAAGCCGGCCGCTCTGCTCGAGCGAATGGTTGATGAGGGTCGCGGGTTCGGGGATCTCTAGGCGCGGGGCGCGCGGGTCCGGTCGCGGGCTGCCCCCAGGCCGTACAGCAACGGCGTCAGGTATAGCTCGGCGGCGTTATCGGCCCTGGCTTCGCGCACCCAGTTTTGAAGCTCCTGCGCGGAATTGATCGCAGCTGTGATCATTTCGGACGCGATGCGAATATCGGACGGCCGGACGGAGCCGTCGAGTAAGCCGTCGTTGAGCATGTCAGCAAAGCGCATTGTGGTGCGCCCCATGCGGTGCTGCAACTCCTCGCGCAGTTCGAAACCGACCGCTGTCAGGGCCGAGGTGCGCAGCAGCGCGCCCTCGGGCAGCATTTGGCGTGACACAAGCGAGCTCGCCGCCAAGATCGTCCGCGTGAGCCCGTCCGCGGGGGTCCGCATAGCGCTGTCCTGCGCCTCGCGGATAATTTCAAACGTACGGTCAAAGCAGGCAGAGACGAGCTCCTCGCGCGTCTCGTTATGGTGGTAGAAAGCGCCCTTGGTGACGTTCAGTTCGGACGAAATTTTTTCTACCGTCGCTCCGCGGTAGCCGAGGTCATTGATCAGGTGCGTCGCTGTCCGAAGGAACGCGTTTTGCGACAATCGGTCGGGGTCTTCGAACGCATTGTGCATCTCCCCAGGGGGTGCGGGAATGGTGACTGGGCGCGCGGCAATGCCGTTGAGAAGCAAATCGGTGAAGCGCTCTGCAACGCGGTCGAAATCTTCGGTCTCGTAAGGCTGGGTCCAGATCACCGACCAGAGCAGTTGAGACACCAGGAAATGCGCGGCGGCATTTTTTTGCGCCGCCGGCATCGCAAGGCCGGGACAATCGAGCAGGCTGCGTGTCCCGCGGAAGAAATCGACGTAGCGATTGCCTGCTTTCGTCCGGCGCTCGTCCGCGAGAGAGCGAATGTCGCCAAAATGCACGAATGGCGGCTGTTGCCCCCGCCGCACCCGGCCCTTGAGGGCGAAATAAGAGGCGATAAAGTGCCTGATGCGCTCGTCGAAATCGTCGATATCGCGCGATGATGCGATCAGTTCCTCGTGCAGTTCGACCGATCGCAGGAACGCGGCGCAGGCGAGTTCCTCCTTGCGAGTGAAGTAGTACCGCAGGCTCTTGAGGTTCATGCCCAATTCCGCCGCGACCACCGCCAAGGTCGTGTCGCGCAGTCCATTGCGGTTGATCAAGCTGGCAGCCGTATTGAGAATGTCCTCCTTCTTGCGCTCGTATCGCGAGCCCGGTGCTGCGTTGATCGCGGCGGCGGCCAGGTTTTCAGGCGGCATTGGGCGAAATCCAAGTACAGAACGGCTCGAATCGCACCGAAGCGCGATCTTTCGCCTAAGAAAGTGCGGCCCCACCGCTATCAGAGCGGGGGGCCGCGAGGCAACCGGTAGCACCGGCGTTGGAGAGCTCTCGAATGTTAGAAACGATATCGCGCGGTGATATTCCAGAGGCGCGGTGCAGCGTATGTGTTGAGGAGCTGTACCCCCGCACCACCCAGATTGGTCGCTATCGCGCTGTCGGAATAAGCTTTGTTGAACAGGTTGGTGACGACCCCGGTAATGTCCAGCCGTTCATTTGCGGTGCGATAGGTCAGCGTGGCGTTGACTAGTGCACGCCCGGCCACTCTCCCCTGCTCGAACGCGTTGGTGAAGTACCTGCTCTGATAGACAATCGTACCGCCGGGATAGATCGTACCCGCCTGGCCGATGTCGATCGCGTGGTAGCCGTAGAGTGACGCCTTGTGGCGCGGGGTGCGGGGCACCTCGTTGCCAGTCAGATCAACGATGTAATCCGGGTTCAATTGCGTGTTGGTCGGCGGATTGAGGAACCGCGGCTTCGTGACGTCGACGACACCGCACTCAGTCGAATTGGCGATCGGCGGACAGAAGCTCGCGAACGTCGGGTGCAGGTAGGTGTACGATGCCACTATGTTTGAGCGCGGTGTAGGCTCGAAGGTGAGTTGGGCTTCCAGCCCGTAGATTTCGGCCCGCTCCGCATTTGTGAAGCGCGTGAATACCGGACCAGGTGCGGTCACTCCGGTGGTCGGATTGGTGACGAAATTTACCGCTGAGATTGGAATCTGCATGTCGTGGAAGTTCTGGAAGAACACAGACCCATCGAACCGCACTTTGCCGCGAGTCAGCTTGCCGCCGATCTCGTACACGTCGAGGTGCTGCGAATCGGCAATGTTGTTCGGCGGCAGTCCCTGCCCCAGAGTGAAGGCCGACGACTGGTAGCCGCGCGCATAGGACACGTAAATTTGGTCGTTGTCGTTCGGACGCCAGGCGAGTGCGGCTCGCCCGGACAGGCCCTCATCCTGACGGCTGGGGTTTGCTGCACTGACCGCCGGACTGACGTCGCCCGCGAAGAACGGCGGATAGTAGTAGACGTAACGGAAGTCGGTGAGCGCTTCCTTGTCGTCCCACGTATGCCTTAGCCCCCCGTCAAAACGGATCGTAGGGGTGATGTCCATCGCGACGTTGCCGAAGATCGCCTTCGACTCGATGTCGTAGATGTTGCGCTGTTCGTATTCAGCCTTTCGCGGGTTTGGCTGCGGCATGACACCTCCGCCCCCGCCCGTTATCAAGACGTCGCCGCCAGTCGGGATCGCTTCCCAGTATTGCTCGTCGAATTCCTGCTTGAAGTAGTAGGCGCCTGCAACCCAGTCGATCACCGAGCCCTGCTCGCTTTCGAGCCTGAGTTCATGCGACATGAAGTGGTTATCGTTGTCGTAATTCGTCGTGTAGAAGGTTGGCACTACGGTACCCGGAGCGAACGGATCGGTAGGCAGAGCATTGTAGCTGGCTCGCGAGGTCAAATCCCGGTCAGCTGAGCCAGTTGCGACGTACTGTTGGTAGCCGCCGACATAATAGAGGGTTGCTCCGCCCAGATCGAGGTCCGCATTAGTGATGGTCTGAAGGTTATCGCGCAACCTGTCGTAGCCGACAAAATCGACGTTGATCTGGTGCGGTTCGGATGGCGGCGTGACAGTGTACTTATACTGAGGATTGGGTGAGAGGCCGCCGAAGACCGCCGTGGTGTTGTATTGCGCCACAGTGGGATAGCTGGGCTGGTTGCTGTAGCGGAATGTCGTCGTGCGGTTACGGATGTGAAAAGCACCCAACGTCCACTCGAGTTGCAGTTCAAGGTAGAGGTTCTTGACCGCGAAGCCGGCGCCTTCCGCACTTCCCAAGTTCTCCTGGTAGGTGTTCTGGTGAAAGCGCTGCGCTCCAAGCCGGAAACCGAGATTGTCGGTAATTGGGCCGGAGATATTCACTCCTATGTTGTAGAAATCGTTGGCCCCGTAACCCAGCGCAGCCTGACCGACGAATTCCTTGGTGGGCGCACGGGATTGCAAATTGATCGCGCCGGCAATCGCGTTGCGGCCGTACGTTGTACCCGCGGGACCGCGGATGAACTGGACGTTCCCCCCGAAGAGAGTGCTTTCGGCGATGTTTGACGGGACTAGATTGATGAACCCGTCGACATATTGAATAACCGCATTTTCCTGCCCGAGCAGTGTCTGCGCGGTCTGCCGCCCAATGCCGCGCACATTGATGCCGAAGTTCTCGGTGAAATTGAAACCCGGCTGGGTGGCAATCAAGTCCCGCGTGCCGTTCACGCCGGCAAGGTTTCGAGCCTCCGCGTCGATTACGGTTGCGACCTGCGGCTTGTCGAGAAGCCCCTGGAACTTGCTTCCTGTCACGATGATCATGCGTTCCTCGACCACATCACCGGTCGCGTCCTGCTCGCCTTCGGCTTCTGCCGCTGCCTCGGCCGGCGTCGTGGTCGGGTCGGCCCGATCGTTCGTTTGTGACCAAGCGGGAGCGCTGGGCGACAGCGCAACTGCAGTGCACGACAGGTAAAGGGCCGTCCTCATTCTCATTGCATCCTCCCCTACAGAGCGGCTGTTCACTGCAAACCGCTTTTCTCAATCGAGTTTCACGCAAGCATCGGGTGATGTCAATCGGCTAAGTTGCCTCAGGGGCTGGCGCCTCCGCGGCTGCTCGGGAGGGTAACCCCCGCTGACAGTGCGCGATGTGTACCCACTTTCTGAACCGCGCGAGACGAAGCCTTCAAAATTTTTTGAGAAAATGGGTTTGTTTTTGCTGCCGCCCGATCTTAAAGCCTTGAGTCAGAGATCGAGGGGATGGTCTGAAAATGCGCGACTTCTCAAGCAAGGCAGCTGTCATTACCGGCGGCGCCAGCGGTATCGGATTGGCTTTCGCGGAGCGGTTTGGCCGTGCCGGCTGCCGCATCCTGATAGCGGATATCGAAGGCCAAGCGATCGAGTCAGCGGTATCGCACCTGACCGGTCAGGGTATCGAAGCGCATGGCCATCAGGTCGACGTAGCGGATTTCTCCGCTGTCGAGGGACTGGCTGCTGCGGCGGCGGACAAGCTCGGCAACGTGCACCTGCTTTTCAATAACGCAGGAGTATCGATCACCGGTCCGACTTGGCTGATGGCCGAAGATGATTGGCGATGGGTCTGGGACGTAAATGTTTGGGGGGTGGTGAACGGCATACGAGCGTTCCTACCGGCCATGCTTGCGCATGGAGAGGGCGGTCACGTGATCAACACCGGTTCATTGGCCTCGTTCAACGGGAATGGCGATCACGCGCCGTACTGCTCATCCAAGGCGGCGGTGCTCGGCCTGAGCCAGTCCCTGTATAGCGAAATGAAGGCCATGATCACGGGCATCGGCGTTAGTATTGTTTGTCCCGGCATGGTCGCTACCCGGATCCACCAGAGCTGGCGTAATCGTCCGGACGACGACCGGCCGTGGAGCGACCGCGAGTTCGCGAACAAGGCGTTCCTCGCGGGAAGCGAAGAGTTCCAGGGCCGCGGCATGGCGCCGGAGCAGATCGCTCAGTCCACCTTCGAGGCGGTGCAGGAGGACCGCTTCTACGTGTTCAGCGGAGCCAACTGGCGTGCCTTCATGGAAGGCACAGTGGCTCGCGCGGTGCGGGGTGAAAACCCGTTCGTCCTGACGTGGGGCGAAGATCGGCGGCCCGAAAGCGAGCGGGGACGACGACCATGGGCTAGCGCCAACGACCTGGTCTGACCATGGCCCGGGCTGTACCCGCAGCAGAACTGGCTAATCACGAGGGTGCGCTCGCTCGCGACGGCTTCGCGATCATCAAGAATTTACTCCAGGATGACGAAATCGGCGCGGTGCGGACTGAGCTGGACCGCCTGCATGCCGCGTGCGGCTTCGGCGGCAACGAATTCACCGGGTTACGCACGAAGCGCGTGTTCAACCTGTTTGCCAAGACCCGCGTGCTTGATCCGCTGCTCATCAACCCTGCGGTTTTGCGCTTGGTACGCTCCGCGCTCGGACCAGAGGCCCAACTTTCAATCGCCTCGACCATGGAAATCCACGGCGAGGAGACGGCGCAAGCCCTTCACCAGGATGACGCTTATCATCCGTCCGCTCCTCACCCGCCGTTGGTCATCAATACGATCTGGGCGCTGACTGATTTCACCCACCAGAACGGCGCAACTCGCCTCGTGCCGCGATCCCACCTCCGGCAGGACCCGGTTGATCTGAGAGAGCCAACCATCCCGGCCGAGATGCCACGCGGCTCGGTGCTCGTCTGGAACGGCGCAGTTTGGCACGGCGGCGGCGCGAACCGCACTGACGCGCCGCGCTTTGGACTCTCTCTCAACTACTGCTGCGGTTGGATCCGACAGCAGGAGAACCAGTACCTTAGTCTCGATCCGACGCTTGTCAGCAGCCTTCCGGAGGACGTCCAGAAGCTACTCGGATACGACATTTGTCAGTTCGTAGGCTGGGTAGACGGCCGCCATCCGATGCGCGCCATCCTTCCCGAGGTGCGCGCGCGAATCCATGCGGGCCAAGGGCGGTAAAAGCCGAACTTAGGCGTCTCCGAAGTGGGTCCGTCCGGCCGCGGTCATGCCGGCGTCAATCACCAGGTCGTGGCAATTGACGAAGCGCCCTTCGTCGCTCGCCAAGTATAGGGCGCCATGGGCGATGTCGCGAGGCATGCCCGTGCGGCGTAGGGGCGTCGCCAATGCGAGGTTCCGCTCCAGTTTGGCCATACTCGCGGCGACATGCCCATCATCCATCGTCGCCGCGCGGCCTGATCCGCCAAAGAAGATTGGAGTCGCGATCCCACCTGGTGCGATGCTGTTCACCGTGATCCCGTACCTCGCCAGGTCCATACCCGCGACCTTGGTCAACTGTCGCACTGCGGCCTTCGCCGCGCTGTAGAGATACTCCCCCATGTGCGTGCGCAAGGCAGCGACGCTGGCGTTGTTAATGATTGCACCGCTGCCCTGCGCCTTCATCACGGGGGAGGCGTGCTTGATACCAAACACAACGCTGCCCAGCAGCAGATCCATCGCGTAGCGAAACTGGTCGGGTGAAACCTCCTCCAGCGTGCCAGGAGTAGGTCCACCGGCGTTGTTGAACAAGCAATCGAGACGCCCGAAGGTGGCCGTCGCCGTTCCGATGGCCTCAGCGATGTGACCTTCTTCGCGCACGTCGCCGGCCACGAAGCGCGCGCAGTCGCCGAGCCGCTCGACCAGTGCGCCACCTTTGTCTTTGTTTCGTCCCGTCAGCACCAGGAGCGCGCCCTGTTCGGCGAACAGTTCTGCCGTTGCCTCTCCGATCCCGCTGGTCGCTCCGGTGATCACCGCAACCTTGCCTTCGAGCCGCCCGCCCTTCGCTGCTTCCTTCATCTCGCGTGCTCTCCATTCCAGGCTGCCTGAAGCTCTCGCTTGAGCACCTTGCCGATCGCGCTACGCGGCAGTGTATCGATCACGCGCACATCCGACAGGCGCTGCATTTTACCCAGCCGCTCGTTTGCGAAAGCGCGCAGCACCGCGCCATCGGCTTCGGCCCCGGGATGCAGCGTGACGAAGCCGACCGGTGTTTCTCCCCATTCATCGGAAGGTACGCCAATAACCGCGGCCTCCTGCACAACCGGATGAGTGAGCAGCACTTCCTCGAGGTCAACGGGGTAGATGTTGATCCCACCCGAGATGATCATGTCTTTGCGGCGGCCGATTAGCGTGAAGAATCCATCTTCGTCCACGGAGGCCAAGTCTCCGGTGCGGATGAACCGGTGCCCTTCGGGACTAGTCCATGTCGCCTCCGCAGTCTGACCCGGCTTGTTGTGATATCCGTTCATCATCGCTGCCGATCGCCCGACGACCTCTCCGACCTGCCCTGGGCCGAGTTCACGCCCGTCGGTGTCTATCAGGCGAATGTCGTGGCCTTCCATCGGCCGTCCGACCGTGTCGAGCTTGTCGGGATGTTCGTGCGCCACCAGCATGCACGAGCCGCCACCCTCGGTCATTCCGTAGTACTCGATCAACCCACCCGGCCAGCGACGGAGGACTTCAGCCTTGAGGTCGCCAGGAAATGGAGCGGAGGTGGCGAACTTGAGGCGATAGCTTGACAGGTCGAAGCTGTCGAAGTCGGGTACCTGCAAAATCCGTCGGTACTGCACAGGCACCAGCATCGCATGCGTCACGCGGTACTTCTCGCTCAGCACGAGGAAGGTGCGTGCATCGAACCGGGGCATGAGCACGACAGTGCCCCCGCCCGCCAGCGCCGGGATGACGCTGACCAGCGTGGTGTTTGAGTAGAGCGGTGTCGAAATAATGGCCACGCCGTCGGGCCCGTAACCCGGGGGGTCGCTCAATCCGTTGTGCCCCCAGCGCATTCGGTAAGGCTGAACGATCCCCTTGGGGTCGCCGGTAGTGCCCGAGGAATATATGATGTTGAATGCCTGGTCGGCGGACACCGTCACGGGCGAGGGTTTTACGCCTTCAGGGGGCAGCCATTCCGCGAAAGGCGGGCCGTCGGCACCGGCCTC
This sequence comes from Parafrankia sp. BMG5.11, assembly GCF_004337455.1. Classification (NCBI taxonomy): domain Bacteria; kingdom Bacillati; phylum Actinomycetota; class Actinomycetes; order Frankiales; family Frankiaceae; genus Parafrankia; species Parafrankia sp. BMG5.11. The sequence goes on from NZ_SJXI01000015.1 coordinate 72,758, forward strand.
CAAGGCGACGACCGCGGCCGAGAGCCGATCCAACTCTCCTGCCAAAAGCGTACTGACGCCCGCGTCGAGGAAAAGATGGCTTGCTCCGTTGTCCGCCAGCATCGCTGCGAGCTGCCTCGGAGTAGAGGAGGGCGACAGTGGCGATATTGCCGCTCCGGCGCGCAAGACGCCGATGAAAATTGCGGCATATTCGATGCTGCTCGAGGCGCAAATGGCGGCCACCCCACCCGACACCACCCCATCTCGCTGCAAGCCGGACGCCACCCGGTCCGCGAGGGCATCGAGCTCGCGGTAGGTGACCGAGCGGTCGTTACAATAGATGGCGATGTGGTCGGGCCGTGCTGCCGCCTGCATCGCAAATAGTTCAAAGAAAGTGCCGAAGTCGCGCCGGACGTATTCCGCGATCGGCCGCGGAGTGTCGCTCATTTGAGAGTCCCCAGATATGCGACGATTGCCTTCCGCTCTGCAGGGCTCAACCTCGCCGGCGGCATCGTGGTGCCCGGAACCGTTACCTGGGTGTTCGCCAGGTAGCGGTCCAGCGTGGCGGCATTCCATGTCAGCCGGCTGCCCCGCAGACCTGCGGAATAGGCGAATCCAGGCTGGGTCGCTGCCTTGCGGCCCGAAATCCGATTAAGCGTCGGCCCCGCTCCGTTCTTCGCGGGCTCGATAGCATGGCACCCTGCGCATTGTGCGAAGGCTGCCGGGACGCTCCGGGCGGGCCCCTGCGCATTCACCGCCTGGAAGCTTGCTGCGCCCAAAAGCACAGCGACTAAGACGCCACAAAGGGCGCTGCGCATCGCCATCATCTTATCTCCGATCGCGCGGGACGCCGTGCCCCTGCGCGCTCAAGTTCACTTGCCATCGACGGAGAACGCCATCAGCACATTGCCGTCGGCATTGCGCATGTTGCGCCCCGCAGTGGCGCCGGAGCGTCCGGCGTAACCCGAATGAACATAGACCGTTCCGCCCGCGATCGTGGGGCCGGCACCGTCCATCACGCCGCCATAGACCATCGCCCCGTTGAGGGCGCGCACGGGTTTGCTAGCGGTATCGAAATCCCACAGGATCGCACCGGTCTTCGCGTCGTAGGCCCGGAAATGGCCGTCATAGCTGCCCGCGAAAACGATGCCGGGCACCACCGAGATCGCTTGGGATATCGCACCGTGGCACCAGAAGTTCTTCCATCGGCATTCAGGCTCCGGCGAGGTTGGCTGGTTCCAGACGACCTCGCCATTGGTCACATCGAGCGCCCACAAGCCCGGCTTGCCGTTCTTGCCCAACACGATGTCCGAAACGCCGGCGTAGACCCGCTCTCCATCGGCGGCGGTGCCAAACTCGATTCCGCCCAGCGCACTGCCGTTGCTGAGCTGACGCTGCCAGAGAATTGCTCCGCTATCCGGAGCGAGCGCGCGAAGCACGCCAGATTTCTGACCCACCAGCAAGCGCTCTTGGCCATTCTTGTCGGTATGCAGGATAACCGCCGCACCGATCGAGAAGTCCGGTCCTAACGGCGACGGGCAGTTGGCTGGCCTCTGGTCGCCTTCGCGCCAGCAGCCATCGATATAGTTGTCGTTGGCGGTGAGTTGCCGAGCCCACCTTATCGCACCGCTGTCGACATCGATCGCCAGAACGGAATCTGAGTGCTCGTAGGCCAGATCTGTGTAGGAATTGGAGGTCCCGACGTAAATCAGTCGCCGTTTGGGATCGACTGTCGGTGTGACCCAGATCGCCCCGCCCGATGGACCCCACAAATCCTTGCCGGCACGGTTCTTAGCGAACGGTCTCGGCAGTTCATCAGACGTGTAGCGTTTCCACAGGATTGCGCCGGTCGCCGCGTCGAGTGCCACGAGAGCGCCGCGAAATTTGCAGCACACCCAGTTAGGGGATTGGGCGAACGCCTCATTGCCCGAGGAGATCGGGACGAAAATCTTGCCGTCCCAATAAGTGATTGACCCGGTCATCTGCACACCGGGCTGCTCGTCAATCGTGGTTTTCCAGATCTGCTCGCCGGTCTGCGCATCAAGCGCCACCGCGCTCTTCGTCCAGTCGGAAAAGAACAGCGCCGCGCGTGTCAGTTCGCCGTTCGCCATCGGGGCGATCACAGGACTGGTGCGAGTCGCCGCGCCAGCGGCATGCCGCCAGTAGACGCAACCAGTCTTTGCATCGAGGGCATAGACGGCGCCGGACATCGAGGTGGTGAACAGCCGGTCGCCAATAATCGTCGCCTGTCCGTTCTTGGCGCCCGGGTACTGAAACGCCCATTTGAGCTTGAGCCGTGGTACGTCGGCCGCGGTAAGTCCGGGGTTTGCCTGGTAACGCCGGTTGTCGACCGTGGGGCTCCACCCATTCCACGATGCTTGTGTTGCAAAGTCGATCGGGGGGGGAGCCTTCGTACACTTCGGAGCATCGAGGGGAGTGCCCTCAACGCTATCGCCCCAGATTCGCCGTGGATCGATGTCGGTAAGCTCGGCGTCGCCACGCACCTTGCTTACGTGTCGCGCGATGGCTTCCATCTCGGCTTGGGTCAGGCCCGCCGCCATCGGGGCCATTGAGCCGCCGCGCATGGCCGCCAGGATGAAGCTCGCGCGGTTCTGCGCCAAAACCTCACGGGCCGGCGTGCGGTCGCTGGCGTTGTCGTGGCAGGCGGCGCAACGTTGCGCATATAGTGCCGCCCCGTCAGCGGCTGGGGTCGTGGCGGCCGCGTGCAGCGCGGGCGGTGAAGCGTTACGGTCGGCGACCGGCTGGGCGACCGATTGCGACGCTCCCAATCCCGCGAGAAACAGTGCTGCGGCGAAGGCCGTCACGCTATGCCGGCGCCGCGGTTCGGACGCCACGCTTGGTGCGCTGCCGCGCTCAAGCATCATAGAGCCCTGTGAAAGGCCCAATCTGGCAGGAATAGCCCTCCGGCGGCGGGGTTAGCGCAAACCGCTTCACCGGCGTGCCCTTCGGATGGGAAGCAAGTGTCTTCAGCGCCCAGAGATTGAACGCGTCGGTATTGACCTGCGGCCACATGTGACCATGCCCCGCTTTACACGAAATATGCACAACGTTGCGCTGGGCGCTGAAATAGTTTGAGCCGGCCTGTGTGCTCGGACGGTAATCGGCACAGAGCACGCTACCACAGTACCAGATGTCCTTGTCGCCGCCCCATACGGTCAGCACGATCAGGGGCTTGACCCGGCGCGGAAGGGGCATCGGACCGACCCTTCCCTGGAACACGTTGCGGGGATTGGCGATTACCGCCTCTCGAGCCTGGGCAAAGGATAACGGGCTGCCGTCGTCCTTGGTCACGTACCATTCGCCGGAGATCGGCATGCCGCCGGCCCAGAAGGCCGAGTTGAACAACAGCGCGCGGTTGGTCATCGTGCCGCCAGCCGAAATCCCGCCGAGGAATAGGCGCCTGCGATCCAGAGGCCATTTGGTTCCAACACAGCGAACCATTGCTTCCATGAATCGGGAATCGGGCCCCGCATCAGTCCGCCACACTTCGCCTGCAGGCGTTGGCGCACGCCCGTCGTTCCATGGATTCCAGTTCCATCCATCTTTTCCGACGCCATTGCAGGGACCGGCGGCCAACGCCGGGTCCTGGTTCGCGCATTGCCGGACGGGTGCTACCACCATGAAGCCGGCGTCCGCGAGCGCCGCGTTGTTGCCACTGCGCGGGACGTTCAAGTTCCAGTCGGTTGCCTCGACCGTGCCAGTCAGAGGAACCCAAACCGCACTACCGGATCTTGGAGCGGGCTTTCGCGGAGGGACCACCACGAACGCACGCTTGATGCCGTCGGAAGGAAAGTCGACGTTGAGACCGATTTTCGGGGTGAAATTCTCAGGGCAACGCCAGAAGCGATCCTTGGCCGATGCCGGAAACGCCATCATGGTGAACGCCACAACCGCCGAAGCAAGAGTAATTTTCCGAAGACGTCTCACGCAGACCTGCCCATCGCAATCCCTCTCTCTCATTCGCGGAATGCATACCTCATTTCTCAATTGAGTCTAGCGTGATGAGGTGATGCGTCAGATTTCGGGAGTTCGTGGAGCACATCCCCCCGAAGCCTCCCCTGACGAATGGCTGCTTTCGGGAACATCGGCGATCTGCGTGAATGCCCGATATTGGGCGCAAAGCAGACACTAGCGACGCTGGCTCGAGATTTCACAGTCCGGCAAGGCCCCCCGCGTGGGAGCGCGGGGGGCTATCCTCGTCAGTGAAGTCCCTGTGAGGGGGGTAAGAGGGAATCCAGTGGGATCCTGACAAACTCATCGTCATCGTCATCCTCAACCGTAGTGATAACAGTGACGTCCGGCATCATTGCCTGAGCCATCGCGTGAAGCTCTTCTTTCGTAGAGGCGCACATAGCGCCTGACCGGCAAGCCTCCGCGAATTTGGTCACCTGCTTCCGGACTCGATCGCGCCCGGTGTAGTCCTGAATTTCACTTTCAGGCTCCGAGGTGGCAAAGTGAGACCTGAACACGCTCTCTGGCAGATCGTCTTCATCCAGGTTGTGCGGAACTCCGTTGATCTCCATCCAAACCGCGTAATCTCCGACGAATGTCAGATCTTCTGGCGCAGGAATTTGGTCGACTGGAGGAGCTGCTATCGCCCAAACGGTCCCATCGGGCATTGTGATGCGATCTACTAGATCGAAGGCCAAGTGCTCTAGTTCAGCCGGGAGTTCGAAATTCGAGTATCCATCAGACCCTTCGCGAGCCGCTAGTATGTACCCCTCGCGCACAAGAGCCGCTGCGTGCCGTCGATAGAGGCCTTCACGGATTCCCCATGCGGTTGCGATAGATTCATCGTAAGAGAACAACCTAACCACAGGAGATTCTGTTTTTTCATTATAGCGAATAAAAAGCGCTCTCACGAGTGGGTCACTCCTCCCGTCAATAAGGCCCGCAAAATAGTGAAATAGAATCTGTTTGTTGTGACAATTGCGCACATCTTCGTCGTTGAGGCGAGGGTCGGTATTGGTCATCGTTTAATCCTAATGTGGCCGAGGGGCCGGTTGATGACCTATGTATACCGAACCCAGACTCCCGGACCCAAATATGAAACGCCGTTGGCGACGATCTTTTTTTAACAGGTTTCTGCTGCGGAGGGGGCAGAGCCTGTCAGGCTGCTACTTCTGAAGCTGGGCTGCAGCCTTCGCCGTCTGAATGCCAGCCGGCCTGTTGTTCCTCTCAATGCGCTGGATGGCCGCTCGGCTGACGCCATACGATTTCGCAAGACCGCCTAGTGAGTGCCCCTCTGCCCTTTTCGCGCGAACCTCCGCTTGTTGCTCATTCGAAAGGGAAGGGCGACGTCCAAGCTTTTTCCCTTCAGCTTTCGCACGCGTCAGTCCGGCCTGGGTCCGTTCAATTAAGAGGTCGCGCTCGAACTCAGCTACTGCGCTAATGACGCCCATGGTCATCTTGCCGGCTGCACTCGCGAGATCAATGCCACCCAGGGCAAGGCAGTGCACGCGCACCCCTGCCGCAGCCAACCTCTCGACCGTTGCCCGCACGTCCATGGCGTTGCGGCCCAGGCGATCAAGTTTTGTAACAATCAGTACATCTTCGGTCTCTAATCGGTCGAGCAACCGTGCGAAGCCCGGTCGCTCCATGGCCGGGACCGACCCCGATATGCTTTCTGCAATAACCCGATTCGGCTGAACCAAGAATCCAGAGGCCTGGATCTCCCGCACTTGGTTGTCCGTGCTCTGATCGACGGTGCTCACGCGGCAGTAAGAAAATATTCTTGCTATGATGGCCTCCCATGTAACGTATAGGGGGCTCGAATTATACTCTGTATCGGAATCCGCTGCCACATAATTTAAGATACACCTGCTCCAGTTGTATCTAAATCGAACGTTTTCGTGCCTGCCTCGAAACACTGCTGCTCGCGTGCGCTGATCAGAACCAAGCATTTCCATCTGGCGACACGAAGATTTCCGTTTTCCATCCAGCTGCAGTTCGCGCAGGCCGTGTTCACCTAAATCGGCAAGGCCGGGGGGGGCACAGCATCAGCAGATGGGCCGATTGCGGACTGGCAGCTCTTGGCTGCGAATCTCGGATAAGCTGCCGGCGAACTCACGGCTTGTAAGGTAGCCAACTGCCCCGACCGTCATAGACTCCAGTCGCCTCGGAAGCGGCAGCCCGCAGCCGGTGAACCATTGCTCCAGCCGCTCGTTGCCTAAGACCAACAGGCCTTAAGGAGATCAGAGATGAACGGCGAAGACCATAGCATGAAGATGGGGTGGAGCCGTTTCGCGGCGATGATAATGACGTCGGTCGTGATCATGTTCTTGCTCATGTATCAGTTGGTCTACAGCAGCGAACACGTCACCTTCAGCCTCAATCGGCTGCTCTCTTCGGTCATCATGGGCGGCGTCATGACTGCCGTCATGCTGGGCTTCATGTGGAGGATGTATCAGCCAACTGCTGCGAAAATCGCGGTGCTGGCAATCGGCCTCGTGGCGGCTGGCGTACTGCTGGCGCTCAACCGGAGCCAGGCCCTTATCGACGACACCCGCTTCATGAAGTCGATGATCCCGCACCACTCGATCGCGATCAACAATTCACGAAAGGCACAAATAAGCGATCCTCGCGTGCGGGAGCTGGCGGACAAGATAATCGAAAGCCAGGTCCGGGAGATAGCTGAGATGAAGATGCTGATCAGCGACATCGAGGCGAACGGCGAAACAGGCCGTGAACCTCTTCCAGCACGTCCGGCAACCCTCACAACTGACAGATGAAGGCCAAAGCAAGAGAGGCGGTTCAGTAGCCGCGTCCGGATGGAGGCAGTCTTCTCACGAGGTCGCGCCGCCTCATTGTAACGCCTACGAGCAGTTGCCGAAGCGACATCATTCTGGCTGGCACCTTGCTCCGTTCATCTCAGTCCAGAGCGCATGTTCGCATGAGTGGGAACATCTTCGGGCCCCTTGCCTTCGAGAGATAGCCTCACGGGCTCATCTAACCGACAGGAGAACACGATGCATCATATGCAAGAGATGATTGCCACCCACCCCAGCGTTCAGGGGAGCACGAATGACGCACTGATCCGCTGCCTCGAAGAGTGTTACTCGTGCGCGCAGACCTGCATCTCCTGCGCTGATGCCTGCCTGGCGGAGGAGATGGTGGAGCAGCTGCGTCAGTGCATTCGCCTCAACCAGGACTGCGCCGATCTGTGTCTAGCTGCCGGCACCGTGGGCATCCGCCGCACGGGAAGCAACGAGCAAGTCATCGCCGCGGCTATGCAAGCGTGCGCAATCGCCTGCAGGGCGTGTGCAGCAGAGTGTGAGAAGCACGCCGAGATGCACGAGCACTGTCGCATTTGTGCAGAGCACTGCCGGCGCTGCGCCGAGTCATGCGATCAAGCGGCGCAGTCACTTAGCCGCTAATCTCCCGCACCCGCTGAGAGCGCTCCACGGGGCCGCTCTCAGCGGGTGACTCAGATGTCTTCAACTCCCCAGCCATGAGCAATCAGCAAACCGTGCAGCCGCTTACGGCGATCCTGCTCTGAACCGACCTCAATCGCAAACTCATCCTCCGGTACAACTGGCTGCCCCCGGGAGCGCAGTGCATCGAGTGATGGAATCGGAAGAGGGGCGTCCCCTGGTTTTGTGAAGTGCTTTGGGAGCGCCTCAAGAACGTTCACAATCGCGGAGCGCGCCGAGTTAAGAATCACTTCTGGTGGTCGGAATCGGTCTGGTACACCGTGCGCTGCGATCATCAGAACTTGATCGAGCCGAGCCAGGCCGACGATCGGCGACTTCCCTGCCTCATCTGAATGGAAGTACTGGAAGACCGGGTAGGCCAGATACTGTTGGCTGAGTTTCGTGAGCTGGCTGGCGATGCTGTTTAAGGGCAGTGACAACCCTGAGTAGCTATTCCCATCCCACCCAGCGGCAACGGCCTCTGCCGGAGTGTTCCCTAGCCCTCGTACTTCAGCGGCAAAGGCGCGCGCAGAGACCGCTGCCGATATGACGGATATCAGATAAGTGATCGCGAGCGTCGCCGTGAACAGTCCGGTGCCTGACGCGAGAGCAGTAGCGACCTGCCAGCTCCCCGCGCTCGGGGAGAAGTCGCCGTTTCCTAAGGTGAAGATTGTGTATCCAACGAAGTAGATGCGGTCGCTGAAGTCTGCGACTGCTTCTGTCGAGCTACTCAGTAGCGACGGGGGGTATGACCAGAACACCAGGAACCACCCAGCCCACAACAGGAACAACCAGGTGGCCACAGTGATCGTTAAAACCAGCGGCCCCGCCATGATCATCAGCCGGTGTGAGTTGATCAAGCTCACGAGACGCCAAGCAAGATAGGAGGCGGCACGGGCTATTGGACCGGCGCCACCCCCAACCCAGAGGGTGGTCCAGATGGTATCAATTAAAGCCGCAAGTACGACTAAGACGCCTGCTGTGAGACAGAACCAATCCAACTTGTGACCTCCTTCCGCGCACTGCGGCGGCCCGGCATAGCGAATCGCCGGTCTAGCCCCATTCGTGACAGCTCTGCCGGAAGATCTTCTCGCAGAGCAAACCTTGCTTGAGCACCTCACGTTGCTGGGTGTGATGCCTCCCAACCGCGGCGTCGATCATCTCTTGATCCTCACAGAAGAAACCATGCCTTGCGTCAATCGATCAGGCCATCGAAGGATCTCAGGATAGGGCACGGCCCGGTGCTGCCTTCGCCGCACTTCTCTGCCAACGCGCGCAGAGCGTCCCTCGCCTTATTGAGCTCCGCCACCTTCACGTCGAGTGCTTCGAGGCGCCCGAGCGCCAGCTTGCGGGCACGGCTGCGATCCTGCGTTGAGTCGAGCGCTAGAAGCTCCTTGATCTGTTCAAGGGTGAACCCGGCCACCTGTGCCTGCTTGATGAACCGCAACCGACGCAGGTCATCGGCCCCATAGCGGCGGATGCCGGTCTCCCGTGAGGGAACCTTGAGAAGCCCGCGCCGCTGATAGAAACGAACGGTTTCGACACCAACTTCACCGGCTGCAGCCAAGCGCCCAATCGTCAGTGAAGATATCTCTTGACTCTGTACCATAGTACGCAACCTATATCGGTGCCGACGAGATCACAAGGAGACGTGAAATGTCGGACATGAGCAACCATCCGGCTCCCGCCAACAAGGCGGTCATTTACCGCATGGTGATGCCGAAACACACCTGCCCCTATGGCTTGAAGGCTATCCATGTTCTGAAGCGCGCCGGCTACGAAGTCGAAGATCACCACCTCACCACACGCGAGGAAACGGACGCGTTCAAGGCCGAGCATGGCGTTGCGACTACGCCGCAGGTCTTCATCGGCGGCCGGCGGATCGGCGGCTACGACGATTTGCGCCGCCACCTGGGCAAGCCGGTCATTGACCCGAAGGCAACGAGCTACCGTCCGATCATCGCATTGTTCACGATGACAGCGCTGATGGCGGGTGCGGCGAGTTTCGCCGTGACCGGCAGCCCCTTCACCCTTCGCGCGGCCGAGTGGTTCATCGCCTTTTCGATGATCGTACTGGCGCTGCTCAAGCTGCAGAACATCGAGACTTTCGCGACGATGTTCCTCAACTACGACCTGCTTGCGAAGCGGTGGGTACCTTACAGCTACATCTACCCTTATGCCGAAGGGCTCGCCGGAGTCCTGATGGCGGCGGGAGCGCTGACGTGGCTCTCGGTGCCCCTTGCACTGTTCATTGCCACGATTGGCGCTGTCTCGGTGTTCAAGGCGGTCTACCTCGACAAGCGCGAGCTGAAGTGTGCCTGTGTCGGCGGGTCGAGCAACGTTCCGCTGGGCTTTGTTTCGCTCACCGAGAACCTGATGATGATCGGCATGGCGATCTGGATGGGTCTGTCGGCGCTTGGGCTGCTGGCCGGCGCAGCGCACGGGGCGTGAGATCCAGGGGCGCGCCCGGAGCCTGCTTCTTGTTTGCAAGTATTCCGGGACGGGCCTATCTTCCCGCGATGCTTGCGATGCGGCTCATGCGGATACTGGCGCTTTTCGCGATCGTGCTCGCTCCCATGAGCATGATGGGCGCTCCGGCAGCCATGGCTCAGCCTCAACCGCCCGCATCAGCATCTCACCACGAGCAATCCGCGGCGGAAAGCGGCCACTGCGCCGAGATGCGCGGTGAAGAGGACAGTGGTGGCAGCGATCCGCAACAAGACTGTTTGTCCGACTGTGCCGTTGCCTGCGCAGCCATTTCCGTGCTCGGCGCCCCTCTTCCCGAGCCGCACCCGCTGCCGGCCATCCGGCATCCGGCTCCTTTGGCGCACTGGATGCGCGGACTGATGGCAGAGGCCGTTGATCCCCCACCTCGAACCGCCTGAGCTTCGAACGAACCATTATCCGTTTTTCGAACGACTCAGGAGTTTTGAGATGAAAATTCTGCTCGCAGCGATCGCCATGGTGATTGCTTCCCCAGCCCTCGCGCAAGTTGCACCGCCGGCTCATGCTGACCATGCCGGCCACGCGAACCACGCAAGCCACGCAGATCATGCAAACCACGCGGCGGCACAGGCGCACGCCGGCCACTCTGCAGCGTCTGCCGACCCGCACGCCGGGCATGACATGCCGGCTGGTAAGATGGACTGCTGCAAGGAGACGGCAGACGGGACCATGGCGTGCTGCGCTAAGATGAAGGCGGAAGGCAAGGCCATGCCTTGCTGCGACAAGGCGAAAGCCTATGACGCGGCCCCGTTCGCCAGTGCCGAAGCCGATCCGCACGCCGGGCACAACATGCCTTCGCAACAGTAGTTGGCGGGGAAGGCGGCGCTCGGCGCTGCCTCCCCCCATTCTGCATTATTTTCCGCTCTACGGAGCGACGAGGAACTACAATGAGCCCATTGATTCACAGGCGCGCCCTCCTGCGCGGCGGCGCCATCGGCGTAGCCGGACTTGGCGCATCCCGGCTCTTTCCAGCCTGGGCGCAGACCGGAAGCCACGGACTGGCTGCCAAAGCTTCGCCAACAATTACCGGAGAGGACATCCGGCTCACCGTCGCGGAGAGCGCCTTCCAGGTTGATGGGCGGACGGGGCATGCCATCACGATCAACGGGACCATACCGGCGCCCCTCATCAGGCTGCGCGAAGGCCAGAACGTGCGAATTGTGGTCGACAACCAGCTCGACGAGGACACTTCGATCCACTGGCACGGTCTGATCGTACCCTTCCAGATGGACGGTGTGCCCGGCGTCAGCTTCCCCGGCATCGCGGCTCGCTCAACTTTCACATACGAGTTCCCGCTGCGCCAGTCGGGCACCTACTGGTACCACAGCCATTCGGGCCTCCAGGAGCAGCTTGGCCATTACGGGCCGATGATCATCGATCCGGTGGGCGCGGATCCGGTAGCCTACGACCGCGAGCATGTGATCGTGCTGTCGGACTGGAGCTTCATGCACCCGCATCGGATCTTCTCGCGCATGAAGGCCGAAGGCGGCTTCTTCAATCGCCAGAAGGAAACGCTGCTCGATCAGCGCAGCGAGACCTTGAGCGCCGAGGATCGTCTGATGTTCGCGCGGATGCGGATGGACCCGAGCGACATCTCGGACGTGACCGAGGCCGCTTACACGCTGCTGATCAACGGCCACAGTCCGGACGAGAACTGGACTGGAATCTTTCGGCCCGGCGAGCGGGTGCGGCTGAGGATCATCAACGCGGCGGCGCAGACGACGTTCAACTTCCGTATTCCCGGGCTCCCGATGACGTTCGTGGCCACGGACGGCATCAACATGCGCCCGGTGGAAGTCGACGAAGTGCAGATCGGCAACGCCGAGACCTACGACTTCATCGTCGAGCCACGCGATCATGCCTATACCATCGTGGCCGAGAGCATCGACCGGTCCGGCATGGCCCGGGCGACACTCGCGCCGCGCATGGGCATGGTCGCCGCGGTCCCCCCGTTGCGGGAACGTCCCACGCTGAACATGACCGACATGGGCATGGGCGGCATGGATCATGGAAGCATGGATCATGGCGCGGCGCCGGCCGCGCCGGGAGCCATGGACCATTCCGCAATGGGGCATGGCACGCCTGCCGCTTCCGGCGTGGCGGCCGGGGCTGGTTCGATGGCGGGCATGGATCACTCCAGCATGGACATGCGGGATGCGTCGCAAGTGGATTTCCCCGTGGGTGTGGGCGTCGACATGATCGCGCCCAATCCTGTCGATCGCACCGGTCACCCCGGCATCGGATTGGAGAATGTCGGGCACCGCGTCCTCACCTACAGCGACATGGCGTCGCTCACTCCCAATCGGGATACACGCACGCCGACGCGGCGCATCGACATTCATCTTACTGGCAACATGGAACGGTTCATGTGGTCGATGGACGGCGAGCAGCTGAGCGAAAATCCAGAGCCTTACCGTTTCGCCCGCAACGAGCGTGCTCGTCTCAGGCTCATCAACGACACGATGATGACCCACCCCATGCACCTGCACGGGCACTTCTTCGAGATCGTCAACGGCCAGGGGGCCAGCCAGCCGCTCAAGCACACGGTGAAGGTTATGCCCGGCGGTTTCGTCGACCTCGATCTCACGGCTGATGCGCCTGGTGACTGGGCTTTTCACTGCCATCTTCTCTACCACATGCACGCCGGCATGATGCGCGTCGTGACGGTCCGCCCGCTTGATGGAGGCGCAGCATGAAGCGCGCGATCCTCCTGCTGCTGGCGTCTGCGATCGCCAGCCCCGCGCTCGCCCAGCATAGCGGCCATGCTCAGGCTTCGCCTCCACCCGCTTCCGCGCCGGCGGCGACTTGCACGCCTGAACATGCTGCGATGGGCCACTGCATGATAGCTGCAGCCGCAGCGCAGCCCTCCGAGCCGTCGCCGTCCTGCACAGCCGAGCACGCCGCGATGGGACACTGCACCATGGCGCCTTCAACTTCGGCGCCAGCGCCAGTGCCAGCGCCAGCACCGGCCACTGCAGGCTGCACCGCCGAGCACGCGGCAATGGGGCACTGCCAGATGCCGGCAGCGCAGCCCGTCGCCGCGCCTTCGCCTCTTCCTGCCGCGACGTGCACGCCTGAACATGCGGCGATGGGCCACTGCACGTCGCCCACACAGCCGTCGCCACCTGTCTCTGGCGTCGACCCGCACGCGGGCCATACGATGCCGGCCGAGCAAGCCGCACCTCCGGGGGCCACCACGTGCGCGCCGGAGCATGCGGCGATGGGGCACTGCAAGCTATCAGCCGGCGCTGAGATCGCCGAAGCTCCACCGCCGCCAGAGGCGTTCACCGGACCTGCCCACGCCCAGGATCTGTACTTCGATACGGCCGCGGCCGCGCGTTCGCGCGCGGAGCTTGCCCAGGAGCATGGCGGGCTGAAGGCTTACCGTTTTCTGGTCGACCAGCTGGAGGCGTCCATCGGTGAAGGGCGCGAAGGGTACGCTTGGGACGCGCAATTTTGGTACGGCGGCGACATCGACAAGTTCTGGCTCAAAACAGAGGGCGAGGGCGAGTTCGGCGGGGAGCTGGAAGAGGTCGAGGTACAGGCGCTGTGGAGCCGTGCCATCGACCCCTGGTTCGACCTGCAAGCAGGTGTCCGGCAGGATCTGCGCTCCGGTCCCGACCGCACCCATCTGGTGCTCGGCATTCAGGGGCTCGCCCCTTACTGGTTCGAAGTAGAAGGTGCCCTGTTCCTCTCGAACAAGGGGGACCTCACCGCGCGGGCTGAGGCCGAATACGATTTGCGGCTCACCCAAAGCCTGATCTTTCAGCCGCGGGCCGAAATCGACTTTTCGTTTCAGGATGTGCCGGACTTGAGGCTGGGCAGCGGCATCTCGACGGCGGAGTTCGGGGCGAGGCTGCGGTATGAGCTCTACCCTGAAGCAGGCCTGGCCGTGGTCGCCCCCTACATCGGTGCTCAATACGAGCGTGCCTTCGGCGACACGGCACGTTTTCGCCGGGCTGAGGGAGAGGGCGTCGGCGGCTGGCGCCTTCTCGTGGGAGTGAGGACATGGTTCTGAACGTCCCTCGCTTCATGGTACTTGTGCTCATGGCCGCGGTTCTCGCGCTCTCGTCAACGCCGGGCGCGGCTCACAAGGACCACAACAAGCGAAACGAGGCGGCGCAGACCGCTGTTAAGCAGGGTCGGTCGCCTCCCACCACCACGCCAGGCGCCATGCATGAGATGATCGAAGATCATGCCGAGGCGATGGAGGTGGCGGCGCCGAAAAGCTTTTCCGAGCGCTTGATGAGCTGGGTCGGCCGAACACATCCCTTCGCGGTGCACTTTCCGATCGCGCTCTTTCCGGTGGCTCTCGTCGCCCTGATCCTCGCGCGGCGACGAGGCGAGACGGTCGAGCTCATTCGCGCGCTCATCATCGTCGCGGGCGCCGCGAGCGTCATCGCCGCAGTCCTCGGCTGGTTCACGGGCGGCTTCGTGCTCGTCGACCCTGACGCGGTCCACCTTTGGCATCGCTGGATCGGAACCGGGCTCGCGATGATCGGCGGCGCGGTGGCCGTCTGGGCGTTCCGGCGGCGGAACTCTGTCTATGGCCGAGGGATGGTCGCAGCGCTGGCGGCCATCACGCTCCTCTTGCTGGTCCAAGGCTGGCTCGGGGCTGCGCTTGTCCACGGTATGGACCACATGAGTTTCTAGATACGGGATGGGACCCTGCGCAATCGAGGAGAGACGTGATGAAGCGAATTATGACACTGTTGCTTGGGGCGGTCGCCCTCGCAGCCTGTTCAAGTGGCGAAGAGAATGCTGGCCAGGACGCGGAGAATGCCAGCGCAAGCTCCATGGCGAACGATGCCAACAATCCCTTCGGCGCTGTCGAGATGCAAATGCATGAGCGAATGATGGCGGCTGTAGGCGCGAACGCTTCAGAGACCTGGGTCAAAAAGATGATCGAGCATCATCGCGGAGCGGTTGAGATGTCCCAGATACTGATCGACCGGGGCGGCGAGTCGGGTTTCGTCGAAATGGCGCGCATGACGGTGGAAAAGCAAAGCCGCGAAATCGGCGAGTTGGAGCGGTCGCTTGCTGGCGGGATCACCGGCGGATCGGGCGAGGCCAACCCATTCGAGCCGGTCGACAAGAGCATGCATGACGCGATGATGGCTGCGACCGGCAGCACACTTTCGGAAACCTGGGCGCGCAAGATGATTGCGCATCACCAAGGCGGGGTGGACATGTCGGAGGTTCTTATCCGCCAGGGCGGCGACCCTGATATCCTGGCGAAAGCGCGCAGCACCGCTCGGGACCAGCGCGCCGAGATTGCGCATCTGGCGGCGATGTTGAGCGGGGAGGCGATGCCGGCAGCCGATGCGCCCGCTGCCTCGTCTTCGGCCAGGGCAACGGATCGCGCGACCCCGGCGGCGCCCCGCACGAGTCCTGCGCCCAAGGCCGCCCAGCCGCCCGCTCAGCCCAAGCAGGCGGCACCGCGCCCGACTTCTAGCCCTGCGCCGTCGCCGACAGCGGAGTGCCTTCCCGAGCACCGAGCGGCGGGCCATTGCTGACGATCCGGTGGAAACAACCCAGGGGCGCGGCGATGCCGCGCTTCTGGACTGTGGTCCATTTTCAAAGGGGGAAACGTATGAAGAGCTTTCTTGTCGCTGGGGCGGCGGCTGTCGTCAGCCTGAGCGGTACCCCTGCTCAGGCGCACAAAACCGATTGCGGCGCTCAGCGCCCGGCTATCGAGCGGGTGCTTGCCGACTATCGCGCGGCCATCGAACGTCTCGATGCGCAAGGCACGGAACAGCTGTTCGCGGCGGATTCGGCCGTGTTCGAGAACGGCGGCGTCGAGGGGACGTACGCAAACTATCTTGCTCATCATCTTGGACCGGAGCTCGGACATTTCCGTTCGTTCCGCTTCGCCGATCATCGCCTCGAGTTCTGGTGCGACGGCGCGGTTGCGGTGGCGACCGAGACGTACACCCATCGGATCGAGCGAGCCGAAGGCGCTGCGATCGAGCGCCGGGGCGTCACCACGTCGGTGCTGCGGCGAACGGGCCAAAACTGGCAAATCGTCAACATGCACGGCTCCTCGCGGGCGCCTCGACCGACGACCTGAGGCGGCGCTTGCGGCCGAATTATGTGCCGGATGTCGGTCGACGATCGAAGTTGATTACGTTGAATGGTGAGGGACGCAAGATGTCAGCCACTGCGCGGATTGCGGGTAAGGTTCACAAGTGGCTGGCGCTGCTCATGGCGATCCAGATCCTGTTCTGGTTCGTGAGCGGGCTTTTCTTCGCAGTTGCTCCCATCGAGCAGGTCCGTTCCGAGCACATGGTGGCCTCCGCGCCGTCGCCCGATATCGCTATCGGAGACGCCGCGGCCGGGTTGCTGCGGATCGGCAGCGCGGCGCCCGGAGAGCGGATCGAGATCAGGAGCATGCTGGTGCGACCAGTGGCCCTAGTCTCCCCCCGTGAAGGCCGCCCCCGCCTGTACGACCTGGCGACGGGGCAGCAGATCTCGCCCATCCCGTCTGCGCTCGCGGTCCAAATCGCGGAAGCCGACTACATCGACGACCGCAAGGCTGCCAGCGTGACGCTGGTGACGGAGGAATCGACCGAGTATCGCGCAGCCCTGCCGGCATGGCGGGTCGATTTCGATGATGACACCGATCGGGCGCTCTATGTGGCGCAGGATACGGGCACCGTTACCGCCAGGCGGTCGACCCTGTGGCGAGTGTTCGATTTCATGTGGTCCCTCCACATCATGGACTTCAAGAACCACGAGAACTTCAATACGCCGCTGCTGATTTCCGCCACGGCATTGAGCCTCGTGATGATCGTCGCGGGCATCGTCCTGTTCCCGAGCCGGCTTGGCTACAACGCTTGGCGTAGGAGGCGCAGACGTCGCCTCCTTTCCAGAACTTAGTAGCCTTACGACATCGCCTGCTCGTTAGCTGGCGGACGGCGCAAGATTGCTGGAACGTCTGCTCACGGGCTCCCGCAGGGCGGGCCAGAATGTCCTACTTTAGGGCGCGTAGCCGACGGATCGACGCAGCAAGGCTGAGAGGCCCCGATAAATGCGCTGCGGTGTCCCGCTGCTCCAGCTGTGATGTCCTTTAAGGGCCGGTCGAGACATGCAAATTTCAGTTTCCGGGTCGCTGATTTGCCAGGGCCAGAAGCCGGGGTGGTGCTGATTTCCAGAGCGACGTCGAGCGGCGACGACCTGCCGCGCAGCATCGAACTTTTGTAAAGCCGAAACCGTCTAATCGGGGCGATCAACCGCGGTGCTTGGCTTCGATCTATGCCAACCCTTAGCTGCTGGAAATCTCCTGCCACACGATTGCGCACATGCAGCTCGTTAACGGGTTATACTGAGCGCGGCATTCCGGCCGGAGCAGGGGCAGCCCGCGGCTGGCCTACCGGCGGCCAACGGGAAGCTGAACGGGCAAACTGCGGGCGATGGGTGGTTACCTGCGCTGAGGGTCCCCCGTCTGCTGTCAGTGTCAGCCTACCCCTCGGAACCGCCGGTCGCCCAGTATGAAAATTTTTTTCGGCCCGACGACGCATCAGTCCTGCTCAATTGTCGGCCAACCAAATGGTGAACCAACAACACTGTAATGGGTGTCCCAGACAGACAATCTGGTAAACCAGTTTAAATAATCAGCCACGAATTAGTGCACCAAACAAATAAACGGCCACTTTTGTGACGTTTCAGCTCAATGGCGGGGGTTTACAATTCAATTAAGAGACTAATATGTGGGCCGTCCTCGCGGATGAGGGCGGTTGAAGAGTATGGAAGATGTTAGAAGTTAGCGTGCTTATAGACGTGGAGGCGACCGTTGTGACTTCGAGTCCGGTTCATGCGAACTCGGTCATGGAGCACTTCGTATCGCTGAGCTCCGATTATGCTCTCAATGCAGTTTGCGGAGAGCTCGATGCTGAGTTCGACGACGTTGAAAGTGGTGAGTCGCTAGCGGACGGCAAAGTGCGCTTCGACTTTGAGCTCTATTATCGACATCTCGAGTACGCCCCCGATGTCGCTACAGCGAAGAAGAACGCAATGGCTTCACTTCAAAGGATCGTCACCAACGCAACTCCAATCTTGGCTTCATTCGAGGGGGAGGCCCCCGCTGGTTTCCAAATTCAGGCGCTGCCGGAAACACTGAGCGCGAAGGTGTTCACGTGACCTCCCTGGTGACCACAAAGGAACCAGGGATGTCGACGACGGCCGCTTCCAGATCGCCACTCTTTTCGCGGGCCCTAGTTGGCGACTGTGGGCCGGATTGCTTGCCGGGCTTACAGGCTCAGGGACATTGCGATTCAATCTGGGAGGGCAATCAGTGAGTGCCGAGCTTCCGAGAGCCGTCACAACCCCGTCAAAGGCGTTCTGTTACGAGTATGTGATGTGTCTTGCTTGTGGAGCTAAGCGCCTGACGCTCGCGCGGCATATCCGAGCGGCACACGCTGTGAGTATCGAGCAGTATCGGGCGCATTATGGGCTTGAGCCAGACTGTCCGTTGATCGCTCGTGCGTATTCGAACCGCCTGCGGTTACTCGCAGCCAAGCACCCCATTGGCCTTCGACAGGGCCGAAAACATTCTCGTAATCTTCACGACGGAGCGCCGTCTATGAGGGCAAGACAATGACTACGCCCGCGCGCATTTCTCAAGCCGATATGGACCGCGCGACGAAAGCAGTCGCGGCGGCGAGGATCAGCTCTGCGCGCATCGTCATGGACTTGGAGAAGAGGCGGATCGAGATCATCATCGGAGAATCAGCAAAAGCTTCCGCATACGAGGAATGGACCGACGATGACGTCTAATCTCCCCGACAATGTGCGTGCCGTGAAGGATCGTCATGGCAAGATCCGTTACCGCTTCCGTCGAAAGGGCTTCAAAAGCCGCTACATTTCCGGTGAACCCGGCACAGCCCTGTTCCATGCCGCCTACGCTGAGGTGCTTGCGAGCGCTGCGATCCGCCCGGAACCCGTCAAGTCGCGGCGCCACGTCAATCCGCGCACGCTTGACGACCTTCATCGCCGCATGAAGCTGACGCCAAAATGGAAAAAGAAGAAAGACAGCACTCGGCGTGTTCAGACCGGAATCATGGAGCGCTTCCTGGATCGGGTTGGCAAGTCCGGCAAGCGCTTTGGAGACCGGCCCGTGAGCAAGGTCACTTATGGTTGGCTCGAGAGCATTCTCGGTGAGATGTGGGAGACGCCGGCCGCCGCCAATGTGCTGCGGCGCGTGTTGTCGACGCACCTCGACCTTGCGATCAAGCTAGATTGGATCTCAGTAAACCCCGCCCGCCTAACTGAGAAATACGACGAAGGAGAAGGCTTTCATACCTGGGAAGACCACGAGATCGAGCAGTATCGCGCCACGCACGCGCTGGGTACCATGGCTCGTCTGACGCTCGAGCTCGCCCTCAACACGGCTGCCCGGCGCTGTAACGTCAACAAGATCGAACGCGAGAACATTGTAGGCGGACGGATCGTCGTCGACCACGTGAAGAACAACAACGAAAGCAATGTGCCGATGCTGGCTAGCACGCGTGCGGCAATCGACGCCCTGCCAGCCACACCGATCCGCTATCTGGTGACAACCGCTTTCGGGAAGCCGTTCACAGACAATGGCATGGGGAACCGGATGCGCAAATGGTGCGACGAAGCTGGGTTACCGCATTGCTCTCTGCACGGTCTGCGGAAGGCCCTATCCCGTCAGCTCGCCGAGCATGGATCGACCGACGCCGAAGGCCAAGCAGTTACCGGCCATAAGAAGGCAGAGACCTTCCAGAAGTACCGAGCGAGAGCAAATCGGGCACTTCTCGCGGACCGTGCTTTGTCCAACCTTGGGCCCCTGGCAGATGTCCAACCTGTGGAAAGGGACTAGTTTACAGATGCTTGCGCACAATAGTGGTGCCTCGGGGCGGATTCGAACCACCGACACTGCGATTTTCAGTCGCATGCTCTACCAACTGAGCTACCGAGGCAGGCACTGCACGACGGCGCTGTCAGCGGCCGGCGGTTGGCGAGGCGGCGCTATGGCCAAGGGCGCGCGCCTTGGCAAGTGCCTCAATCGCGTGATGCGTCAAGCGCCCGGTCAAGGTCTTCGGGATCGGCCGGTCGTCCGGGCACGGCGTAGCTGTCGGAAAACCACCGGACTAGGTCGCGGTCCTTGCACCGGGTCGAGCAGAACGGCGCGTGGGCATCGCTGCGCGGCTTTCTGCAGATCGGGCACGGACGAGCGGCGGGGCGGCTGGGCGAGGTCATCGGGGAACCATCTGGGCATGGCCCGGCCCCAGCGCAACATCGGCGGCCGGTTGCACCCGTACTTCGCGCCCAGTTCGCCGCGCGAGTTCGGTCAACCACTCCGGTAAAAGCGCGGCGACCACCGCCGGGTGCGCGCTGAGCAGCACGGCGCCCGCGCCAGCCAGCCCTTCGGCATCCCGCAGCAGCTTGCGCGCAGCGGCACCCGCCCGGTCGAACGCCAGCCGATGCAGCAGTGACGGGCCGGTCTGGCGCGCAACCAACTGCACGAAGCCGAAGCCGTTCATCGCCGTCCGCTCGTGCGCCCACCCGGACAGCGCCTGTCCCAGGAGCGCATCGACCGCCTTGCGGTCCTCACGGGCAGCCAAAGTGGGAAAGTCGACGCCGATCGATCCCCCTAGATCGAACCGGGCCAGCGATGCGGCAAGCGACGGGACCGCCGCGAGCGCGAGCGCGCGCGCCGCCAGGGGACCGTCGACGTCGATCAGCGTCATCGCGGCGGTCGGGGCGAATCGCAGCGCGCCGCCGGGAAAGGCGACATCGCCCTCCCACGCTTCGCTCCACAGCTCGTCCCAGGCCCCGTCGGGGAAGCGGCGCACGACCGAAGCATCCGGCAGCGTCTCGGCCAGCGTCGGCGCTGGCCGGGGGTCCGCGTCGGTCGGGCGCGCCTGGGCGAGCTTACCCCGCTTGCGTTCGGTCACCGCGGCGCGGGTCACTTCCAAGCGCAGCGGAGCGCCTTCGCTCGCATCCGGCGACAGGCGATCGACCAGCGCGTCCTCACCACTCGGGAAGCGGGCGCGCCCGCGGCTTGCGCCCTTGGCGCGCTCAACCAGCACGGCATCCGCCACCAGCCCCGCTTCCAGGCCGCCAGGCCAGCGCAGCCGGGCCGACACCGCGCGTCCGTTCCGATATTGGAGCGCCCGCTCCTCGCCGATCCCCTGTTCGACCAGCCAGATCATCTGGCCCGAGTCACCGGACTTCGAAGCCTGCCGCCTGCAACAGCGCGCGGGTCTCGAACAACGGCAATCCCACGACGCCCGAGTGGCTGCCCGCGATCCACGCCACCAAGCCTTCGGCAGAACCCTGGATAGCGTATCCGCCCGCCTTGCCGTGCCATTCGCCGCCCGCGAGGTAGGCGTCGATTTCTTGGCTGGAGAGGCGCTTGAACCGGACCTGCGTTTCGCTCAGCCGTTCGCGGATCGTGCCATCGGGTGCGCGCAGCGCGATGGCGGACAGGACCCGGTGCCGGCGGCCGGAAAGGAGTTCCAGGCACCAGCGCGCGGTCGCCTCGTCTTCCGCCTTGGGCAGAATACGCCGGCCCGCGGCCACGACCGTGTCCCCGGCCAGCACGAATTTGTCAGGAGCGGGCGCGGCGAGTGCCTTTTCGCGCGCCATGCGTGAAGCATAATCGCGCGGCAATTCAGCCCCGCGCGGCGTTTCGTCGATGTCGGCAGCGATCACGTCCGCCGGCGTGATGCCAAGCCGCGCAATCAGTTCGCGCCGGCGCGGGCTGGCTGAAGCGAGGATCAGGTCGGGCATGCCGCCCGGCGCTGGTTACTGCGGCCCCGGGCCGCCGCGCCCAGGCATGAAGCGGTAGGTGATCCGCCCCTTGGTCAGATCGTAAGGCGTCAATTCGACCAGCACCTCGTCACCCGTCAGCACGCGGATGCGGTTCTTGCGCATCTTGCCGGCGGTATGGCCGAGGATTTCATGGCCGTTTTCGAGCTCCACCCGGAACATCGCGTTGGGCAGCAGTTCGACCACTTTCCCACGCATTTCGAGGAGTTCTTCTTTGGCCATGCGGTTTGTCGGTACTTTCTGATGATTGGACGAGGCGGATGCCCGGTCGGACTGGCCGCGCCCCATATACGCGCTGGCGCCAAAAGGGAAGCACGCGCTCATCGCAGGGAAAGCTTTGCGCGACAAAAAGTTACCCGAGTTCGGGTTGTGCCCCATGCCCACTTCCGCAAGGCAGGACGTCGCGGAAGGGGAGCCGCAGCCAACAATCAAGGATACAGATCACTTGCGTTCCCTTTACCCCGTTTCGCTGTTCGCTCTTGCCATCGCTGCTCCCTTGAGCGCCCAGGATGCCGGCGGCACCGCGCAGGCGGAGACCCCGGCGGCCGCCGATGACGCCGACGCCGACGAGAGCGAGATCGTCGTCACCGCCACGCGGCTGCCGGGCCAGGTGATGACCGACAGTCCGCCGGTGCTGGAACTGGAGGAAGCGGACATCGCCGCATATGGCGCAACCTCGATCGAGGATCTGGTCGCGCAACTGTCTCCGCAAGTCGGTTCTGGACGCGGCCGTGGGGGGCGCCCGGTGATCCTGGTCAACGGCCAGCGCATCACCAGCTTTCGTGAGATCCGCCGCTTTCCGCCCGAAGCGATCCGCAAGGTCGAGGTGCTGCCCGAGGAAGTCGCGCTCAAGTTCGGCTACGCTGCCGATGCGCGGGTGATCAACTTCATCCTGAAGGACGCGTTCGCCTCTACCGAAGTGGAAGCGGAATTCAGCGCCCCGACCCGCGGCGGGACCGCGACGGCCGAGGCGGAGGCATCGCTGCTGACGATCACCGGCCCGCGCCGGACCAGCGCTAACCTGGAATACACGCGGACCAGTCCGCTGACTGAAGGCGACCGCGGCGTCGTGCAGGCGGCCGGCAGCAGTCCGACGCTCGCTACCGATCCCGATCCCGCTGATTACCGTTCCCTCGTCGCGCGCTCGGAAACGATCGAGGCGAACGCCACTCTGACAACCGGGCTGGGCGAATTGGGATCAGGCAAGCAACTGACCCTTAACGGCAACGTCAGCCGCAATGTGCGCACCGCGCTGTCGGGGCTGGACACGGTGGTGCTGACCGATCCCTCCGAGGCCCAGGCGCTGCGCACGCTCGATGCCGATCCGATCACCCGCAAGACCGCGACCGATACCTATTCGCTCGGCGCGGGCTACAATATGCCGCTGGGCGACTGGCAGCTTTCCAGCACGCTCGACGCCAGCCGCACCGACACTGACAGCCGCATCGACCGGCGCCGCGACACGGGCGGGCTGGTCGCTGCCGCCGCGGCGGGGACGCTGGCGCTGGACGGCGCGCTGCCGGCCACCGCGGGGGGCGGGTTCGACCAGTCGCTGAGCCGGGTCTGGTCCGCTAGCCAGAAGAACACCCTCGCCGGCACGCCCGTGCGTCTGCCGGGCGGAGAGGTCAACGTGACGCTCGACGCGGGCTACGACTGGACCCGGATCGAGAGCAGCGACACCCGTTCCGGCCTCGCGCCGACCCAGCTCACCCGCGGCAATCTCAACGCCGGATTCAATGTGGGCGTGCCCATCGCCAGCACGCGTGAGGGGGTCCTGGACGCGATCGGCGACCTGTCGCTCAATTTCGGGGGCGGGATCGATCATCTGTCGGACTTCGGCACGCTGACCGACTGGAATGTGGGCGCCAACTGGCGACCGGCCGAAAAGCTGGCGCTGCAGGGCAGCTACACCGTGCGCAAGGTCGCTCCGGGGCTGAGCCAGCTTGGCGGCCCCACCATCATTGACGTGAACGTGCCGGTGTTCGATTTCTCGACCGGGCAAACCGTGCTCGCCACGGTAACCAGCGGCGGCAATCCCGGCTTGCGCGAAGAAACCCAGCGCGATCTCAAGCTGTCGGCGAGCTACGACCTCGACTGGTTCGACCGGGCCAACATCCGCGTCGAATACTTCCGCAACCAGTCGGACGACACCACCGAGGGGTTCCCGCTGCTGACCCCCGCCATCGAGGCGGCGTTCCCGGGCCGGGTGGCGCGCGCGGCCGATGGCACGCTGCTGTCGATCGACCGGCGTCCGGTGACTTTCGCTGAGCGCAATTCGTCGCGGATCCGCTACGGGATCAACCTGTTCGGCAAAGTCGGCAAGCCGAAGCCGGAGACCGAAGACACCGGCGGCGCGCGGCGCGGTGGTTTCCGCGGCGCGATGGCTGCGGCGGAGCCCGCGCCCCCCGCGGCAGGTGCCGGCGGATCGTTCGATCCGGCGCGGTTCGCCCAGATGCGCACGCAGTTCTGCGCCAGCCCCGCGGACGCGGGGCCTGATCTGTCCGGATTGCCGGAGCGCATGGCCGAGCGACTGAAGGGCGCCGACGGACAGATCGATCCGGCGAAGGTGGCCGAAGCGCGCACCCGCATGTGCAACGCCGACGGTACGCCGCGCGCCGACGCCGGCGGTCGCACGTTCGATCCGGCGCGCTTCGCGGCCCTGCGCACGGCGCTCAACTGCGGCGCGGACGGGCAGCCGGTCGATCCCGCCGCGCTCCCGCCGGAAATCGCCGATCGGCTCAAAGGACCTGACGGAACGATCGACCCGGCGCGGCTCGCCGAGCTGCGCACCCGGTTGTGCGCGCTGCCGGCGGACGGCAGCGGCGGCTCCGGCCGGCGCGGCGGTCAGCCTGGCGGACAGCGCGGTCCGGACGGCGAGCGCGGCGCCGGTGCCGGCGGGCGCGGCGGCGGGCGCGGCGCCGGCGGCAGTCCCTTCGGCGGGGGCGGCGACGGCCAGGGTCGCTGGAATCTGTCGCTGTATCACACGGTCGAACTCACCAATCGCGCCCTGATCGCCGATGGCGGCCCGGAGCTCGATCTGTTGCAGGGCGATGGCCTTACCGATGGCGGCGTGTCCCGCCACCGCATCGAGCTGGAGGGCGGCGTGTTCAAGGACGGACTCGGCGCCCGCGTTTCCGCCAATTATCAGTCCGGCACCACCGTGCGCGGCAGCGGCTTGCCGGGATCGAGCGATCTGCGGTTTGGGGAGCTGGCGACGGTCAATCTCAACCTGTTTGCCAATCTTGAACAGCAGGATTGGCTGACGGGCGGCGGCGAACCGGGGTTCTGGAAGGGAACCCGGCTCAGCCTGAGGGTGAGGAACCTGTTCGACGCGCAGCAGCGAGTGACGGATGCGGACGGGATCGTTCCGCTACGCTATCAACCCGCGCTGATCGATCCGACCGGTCGCACCGTCGGGATCGAATTCCGCAAGATGTTCTGACCAATATCCGCGCGCGACTGTCACTTGACGGTCGTGCGCGGCAAGGCGGACGCCGCTTTGGCGATGCGCCCGCTAGATGGCCTCGCCGGCCGCGACGCCGCTCGCCCAGGCCCACTGGAAGTTGTAGCCGCCCAGCCACCCCGTCACGTCCACCGCTTCGCCAATGGCGAACAGGCCGGGCACGCGTTTGGCCTCCATCGTCTGCGACGACAACTCGGCGGTCGAGATCCCGCCCACGGTGACTTCCGCCTTGGCAAGCCCCTCGGTCCCGGTTGGATGGAAGGTCCATGCCGCCAGCCGCATTTCGGCTTCGCGCAATGCCTTGTCGGACAGGTTCGCCAGTTCCGCCGGCATTGCAAGTCGGTCCGCGAGAATATCCGCCAGTCGGGCCGACAGGGCACCGCGCAGCAGCGAGCGAAGGGTCGCGCGCGGGCTCGCTCGCTTGGCCTCGACCAGCCATCCGGCTGAGCGGTCCGGCAGGAAGTCGATGACGACCGGCTCTCCCGGGCGCCAGTAACTGGACACCTGCAGTATCGCCGGGCCCGACAGGCCGCGATGCGTGAACAGCGCGGCCTCGGCGAAGCGGGTCTTGCCCGCGCTCGCCGTAACCGGAGCCGATACGCCCGAGATTTCGCGGAACAGCACCTCCTCGCCGCCGAGGGTGAGCGGGACGAGGGCGGGGCGCGGCTCCACCACCTTCAGCCCGAACCGGCGCGCCAGGTCATAGGCAAAGCCGGTCGCCCCCATCTTGGGGATCGACGGGCCGCCGGTGGCGATCACCAGTGCGGGCGCGGCAACGTCGCCCACGCGAAACGATCCATCGGCGTGATCGACTGCGCCCACATCGGCACCGCACCTGATCTCGACCGAGCCCCTGGCGCATTCGTCCAGCAACAGATCGACGATCTGGCGCGCCGACCCATCACAGAACAGCTGCCCGAGCGTCTTTTCATGCCAGGCGATGCCATGGCGTTCCACCAAGTCGAGGAAGTCGCGCGCCGTGTAGCGGGCGAGGGCCGATTTGGCGAAATGCGGGTTGGCCGACAGATAGCGGTCGGGCGCGGTGTGGAGGTTGGTGAAGTTGCACCGGCCGCCGCCCGAGATCAGGATCTTCTTGCCCGGTGCCTCGCTCTTTTCGACGAGCACCACGCGCTTGCCGCGCTGGCCTGCACGCGCGGCGCACATCAGGCCGGCGGCGCCTGCGCCCAGAATGATCGCATCGTACTGCATGGCTCGACGTTGCGCTTAGGTCGGTTACCGCTCGACGCAAGAGCGGGAACGATCACGGTGCGGGGGGGATTGCCCTCGTATCCCCCCGCCGCTCTCCACTGACGATCATCTCCGAGCGGCCAGCAAACTGGAACGCCGCCATGAACAAGATGATGCTCCTCCCGCTTGCCGCCGCGGTCATGACCGCTGGTTGCGCCACCGATCGGTACGGCGGGTATGGCGATCGGTATGCCAACAACGACTATGGCTATTACGATCGCGAATATTCCAGCCGCTATGGCCAGTACGACTACAACCGGCCCGATCCGCGCTATGGCGGGTACTACGCCGACAATTACTACCGCAACGACAGCCGCTATCGCGAACGTCAGCTGTCGTACGATGACCGGGTGTATCGCGGTCGTGACGGGCGGCTTTACTGCCGTCGGTCGGACGGTTCGACGGGCCTGCTCGTACTCGGCGGTGCAGTGGTCGGCGGGGTGGCCGGCAACGTCATCGCGCCTGGCGATTCGCGTACGCTGGGGACGATCATCGGCGCCATCGCCGGGGGCGCGCTGGGTGCCGCGGCAGCAAGCAACGCCAACCAGTCGGCCTATTGCCGCTGAGGTTGCGCCGACGAAAAGCAGGGCCGGCTTTCCTTCGCGGAGGCCGGCCCTTTTCATTCGCGCCCGCGACTCCTAGCTGATCCCCATGTCGCGCACAGGTGAACGATCCGGGGCCGGAACCCCGCCAGACCCGCGCGGTCAGGATCGCTTCCTGGAGGAGCGGGCGACCTACACCGTGAAGGGCGCCGGCGCGCAACCGGACCTGGAGGCGGGAGTCGCCGCGATCCGCGACACCGTGCGCACGCTGCGGCCCAAGCCGGGCGTATATCGCATGCTCGATGCGCGCGGTGACGTGCTCTATGTCGGCAAGGCGCGCAGCCTGAAGGCGCGGGTGGCGAACTATACCCAGGTCAAATCGCTCTCCACCCGGCTCAAGCGAATGGTCAGCCAGACCCGCCGGATGGAGATCGTCACCACGAACTCCGAGGCGGAGGCATTGCTGCTGGAAGCGCAGCTGATCAAGCGGTTCCGCCCGCCGTACAACGTGCTGCTGCGCGACGACAAAAGTTTCCCCTTCATCCTGCTGCGCGCCGAGCACGCGTTTCCCCGCATCCAGAAGCATCGCGGAGCGCGGCGCAGCAAGGGCAACTACTACGGCCCGTTCGCCAGCGCGGGCAGCGTCAACACCACGATCAACGCGCTGCAGAAGCTGTTCCTGCTGAGGAGCTGCACCGACAGCTTCTTCGCCCGGCGCGACCGGCCCTGCCTGCTGTACCAGATCAAGCGCTGCAGCGCGCCGTGCGTCGGCCGGATCGACGAGGCCGGCTATGCCGAGCTGGTGGCCGAGACCAAGGATTTCCTCTCCGGCAAGTCGGGCGCGGTGCAGAAGAAGATCGAGACCCAGATGGCCGCCGCCGCCGCCGATCTCGACTTCGAGCGGGCGGCGATGCTGCGCGACCGGTTGCGCGCGGCCACCGCGATCCAGGGCAGCCAGGCGATCAACGCCGCCGGGGTGGGGGACGCCGACATCTTCGCGCTCGCCAGCAAGGGCGGGCAGATGGGGATCCAGGCGTTCTTCGTGCGCGGTGGGCAGAACTGGGGCCACCGCGCGTTCTTCCCCAGCCACATTGAAGGCGAGACCGAGGAGGACGTGCTCGCCGACGTACTCGCCCAGTTCTACGAAGAAGTGCCGCCGCCGCGCACGATCCTGCTCGACCGCGACCTGCCCGAATGCGAGCTGCTGGCCGAGGCGCTGTGCACCGCCGCCGGCCACCGGGTGGAGATCAGCGTCCCCCAGCGGGGCGACCGCCGCCGGCTGATGGCGCAGGCGCAGCGCAACGCGGTGGAGGCGCTGGAGCGGCGGCTGGCCGAAAGCGGCACCAAGACCCGGATCATGCGCGAGCTTGCCGAGTTCCTCGAGCTGCAGGAGCCGCCTGACCGGATCGAGGTATACGACAACAGCCACATCCAGGGGACCAAGGCCGTCGGCGCGATGATCGTCGCCGGGCCCGAAGGCTACCGCAAGGGTCAGTACCGCAAGTTCAACATCAAGACAGCGCAAACCAATGACGACTTCGCGATGATGCGCGAGGTGATGACCCGCCGCTTCGCCCGCGCGCTGGAGGAAGACCCCGACCGCAGCCAGGAACGCGGCAGCGGTGTGTGGCCCGACCTGGTGCTGATCGACGGCGGCAAGGGCCAGATGTCGAGCGTGAAGGACGCGCTGGAGGAACTCGGCATCGAGGACGTGCCGTTGATCGCCATCGCCAAGGGGCCGCACCACGGGCGCGAGGGGCGCGAGGTGTTCCATTTTCCCGACGGGCGCGAGAAGATGCTGCCGACCAATTCGCCGCTGCTGTTCTACCTGCAGACCTTGCGGGACGAGGTCCACCGCTTCGCCATCGGCGCGCACCGCGCCAAGCGCAGCCGCGCGATCAGCGCCTCACCGCTGGACGAGATCCCCGGCATCGGCCCCGGCCGCAAGCGCGCGCTGCTGCTGGCGTTCGGCACCGCGGGCAAAGTGCGCGCCGCGGCACTGGACGATCTCAAGCGCACGCCCGGCATCAGCGAAGGCGTGGCGCAGAAGATCTATGATTTCTACCACCCGGCGGGGTGAGGAGGGATCACTCCTTCACCAGGTTGAGATCCTGGAAGTCGAACGAGAAGTCGGTGATGTCGGAAATCGGCTTCATCGTGATGCCGGTCACCTTGCCGTCCTCCACCGCAAAGGTGACGAACGCATCGGCCTTCATCGTCCGGTCGGGCCAGAACGCCGCGAACGTATCGCCATCGTAAGGCGTCAGCGGCCCGTCGAGCAGTTCGGATCGGCTCATGTCGATCGCCAGCCGGCCGCGTTGCTCGGTGATCGTCACGGTGCCGTACCACTGGTCACGATAAGTGCCGGCGTAGGCACTTAATGGCAGGCTGGGTTTCTTCGCGTTCTTCGGCGGCGCCGCGGCTGCGGCCACCGCGCTCTTGGCCGCGGCATTGACCTCCGCATTGGACTTGATCGCGCCCGCGATCACGTCGTTGTCCTGCTTCCCGTCGATCAGCTTGTCGGCGATCTGGCGGGTCCACGCGCCCGCGGTGCTCATGTAGTCGTTGGACGAGGCGAACACCGCGATGTTCCGTTGCGGGATCAGGATCAGGTTGCTGGTAACCCCAGGGGCGCCGCCCGAATGGTGAACGATCGGGGTGCCTTCCAGGTCCGACACGAACCAGCCGAGCGCATACATCTGCAAGTTGGTCGAGCCGCCGGTGGGCCGGATGATCCCGCTGCCGACCGGGGTGACGCCCTTCCACAGCTCGTTCTTCTGCTTTTCGCTGACCAGGCGCTGGCCATCGGCCGTCACTCCGCCATCGAGCCAGAACTTCGCCCACTTCATCATGTCGGCGGATGGACACCAGATGCCGCCCGCCGGGGCCACGGTGGGGCTGAACTCCATTCGCGGGTCGATCGGTACGCCCGCGCTCGCGCCCGCCTCGCGCTCGTGACCGCGCACGTGAGGCTGCCCGGGCTTGAGGCGCGAGCCGTCGGCGGCGCACGCCGTCATGCCGACGGGGCGGAAGATGTCGTCGGTGACGAAATCCTGCCAGCTCTTGCCCGAAACCCGCTCCACCACCTCGCCAGCGACGATGTAGAGCAGGTTGTCGTAGGCATAGCCGTCGCGAAAGCCGGTGGTCGGCTTCAGGTGCTTCAGCGCGTTGATCACGTCCGGCGCCTTGGCGTTGCCGTCAGGCCACATCACCAGGTCGCCCGCGCCGAGCCCCAGGCCCGAACGGTGCGTCAGCAGGTCGCGCACGGTAAACCGCTCGCTGACCCAAGGGTCGTACATGCCGAATTCGGGCACGTACTTGCGCACCGGATCGTCCCAGCCAAGCTTGCCCTGATCGACCAGCATGGCGAGCGCGGTGGTGGTGAACGCCTTGGAGATGGAGGCGATCGGGAACAGCGTGTCGTTGGTGACGGGCTTGCCCGAACCCTCCTCCAGCGTGCCGAACGCGCCTGAATAGACGACCTTGCCGTCCATCAGCACCGCCGCGGTCATCCCCGTCGCGCCGAGCCCTTCGATGATTCGTTCCGCCTCGGCCGCGTAATCGGGCTGGGCGACCTGGTGCGCATAAGCCGGCTGCCACGCCAGCGCACTGGCAGCGACCGTCGCTGCGATCCGGACCCTCATCATCTTCGTTCCCCCCTTGGGCGTATTCGTGTGCGAGTTCTAACGCGCCCGATTGGCCTGCCAAGCGAATGCTTCAGGAGACCATTCGCGCATGGAAAAGGGGCGCCGGATCGCTCCGCCGCCCCCCTTGGTGATCTCTCGATCGCGTGATTGGCGGGCGCTCAGCCCTGGCGCGTCCCGCTCATCGGCATGGCACCGAAAGCGCCGGCATTGACGCTGCCGGTCAGTTGGTCGCCATCAACGGTGGCGCTGCCTTCCAGCTTCATCGGCATCGGGACGGTCATGTTCATCGTCCAGTTCAGGTTGTTGCCGTCGATCTTGCCGTTTTCGATGTCCATCGAACCCATCGCGCCGGCGTTCTTGCCGGTGAAGGTGCCATCGCCGTTGTCTTCGATGGTGAACACGCTCTTCTGGTCACCCATCGGGGTCTTGGTGATGCAATCGTAGCTGCCGGCAACAGACATGGGCAAATCCTCTGAATGATTGGAAAGGGAATGACTGGAAGGGTTATTCCCCGCTGCTGACATCGGTGTCAACGGGGGCGCTGGTATCGGCCGGCAAGTAAGTGATCGGCAGGTTCAGCTTGGCGAGCTGCGGATCGATCACGTCGCGGTCGCCCACGACCACGATCGTCAGCCCGCCCGCGCCGAGATAATCCCGCGCCGCCTGGTCGATCGCATTCGTCCGGATGGCGCGATAGGTATCGGGCAGCTTGCTGTAATAATCGTCCGGCCGGCCGCGCGCCTGCAGGTCCAGCAGCGCGCGCAGCACCTGGCCGTTGGTCTGGAACCGGTTGGGCAGGCCGCGGATGTTGCCGTCGGTCACGCGGTTGAACTCGTTCGCGTCGACCCCTTTGTTGCCGCCCGCGAACTGGCCGATCACGTCGAGCGCCAGCGCGACCGAATCGCCCGTGCGATCGGCCTGGACCGGCGCCGAGAAGGTGAACAACCGCTGCCCTTCAGGCGCGGTCACGCCGGTGCGAACGCCATAGCTCCACCCCTTGTCCTCGCGGATCTGCAGGTTCAGGCGCGACAGGAAACCGCTGCCGAGCACTTCGTTGGCAAGGTCGAGCGATTCCAGGTTGGCGGCGGCACCGGTGATCGGCAGCAACCGCCCGGCATAGATCACCGATTGCGGCGAGTTCGGCCGGTCGATCACCACCAGCCGGCTTTCGGTCGCCGGGGCGATCTGCGGCAGGTCCTTCTTCGCGAGTGCTTGCTGGCCGCTCGACCAGTTGCCGAACGCCTGGTTCAACTGGGGCAGCAGTTCGGCCATCGTGACATCGCCGACCACGGTGATCCGCGCGTTTTCCGGGCGAAGCCAGGCTTGCGCCTCGGCTGCCAGGTCCTGCGGGGTGAGCTTGGCCACCACTGCCGTGGTGCCGAGCGCGCCCACGGTGCCGTAAGGGTGCCCTTCGCCATAGACCAGCGGCGCCAGCGCGCGCGATGCGAGCCCCTGCGGGGACGCGAGCTGCTGGGCGATGTCGGCGGCGCGCTGGTTCTTCAGCCGCGCGACGTCGTCGGCCCGGAACGCCGGATTGCGCACGATGTCCGCCATCAGTTCGAGCGACGGTGCGAGGTTGGCCGACAGGGCGGTGAGGAACACGTCGTCGTAATCGAGCGAGGTGCCGGTGGAGATGTCCGCCCCCAGCCGCTCCTGGTCCTCCGCGATCTTGGTCGCGTCGCGGGTGGTGGTACCTTCGTCCAGCGCGCTGACCATCAGCGAATGGGTTCCGGCGCGCGCCAGCCCGTCGGCCGAATACCCGGCGTTGAACCGCAGGTCGACGATCACCTTGGGCACCGCGGTCCGGCGGGCAAGAGCGACCGGAATGCCGTTGGCCAGCGTGGCGCGCTCGATCGTGGGGAAGGTCAGTTCACCCACATCGTCGACCGGCGGGATCGCGATCGGCGGCGATTTGGCAATCGGCGGGACGGGCTTCTTCGCGTCGGGCTGGGGAGCGGGAACGGTGCCCTCGTCGCCCCAGCCGCCCATGGTGGCGCCGTCTTCGGTCCGCTCGCCGGGAACGACCGCGACGGTCAGCGCTGGCCGGCTGAGCCAGCGCTGCAGCGCATCGCGCACCTGGTCCGGCGTGAGCGCGGCGATCGCCTCGAGCTGCTTTTTGTAATCCGCCGGATCGTTCGAATAGAGCAGCCCTTCGGCCAGGGTCGCGCCCTTGCCGCCGAACCCGCCGACTTCCTCCAGCGCGCCGATCTGGCCGGACATGATCTTGGTCGCGGCGCGCTGGACTTCGTCCTGCGTGGGTCCGCGCGCGATGAAGTCGGCGATCACCTTGTCGAACGCCGCTTCGGCCGCGGCCCGGTCGGTGCCGGGCTTCACGTCCATGTCCGCCTGCAGAAAGCTCAGCAGTTCCTGCTGCTGGTTGCCGGCAGACACCCGCACCGCCAACTCGTCACCGCGCACCAGCGCGTTGTCGAGCCGCGAACTCGCGAGCCCGCCAAGGATATACATGCCCACCGCCAGCGCCGGAGCGTCGGCATGGTTGATGCCGGGACCGGTCCAGGCGCGGGTGACCCGGGTGACCGGAACTTGGTCGGTCATCTCCCGCCTAATTGGCGCGGCGGGGCCGACCACCGGCGCATCGACCGGCTTGACCTCAGGGCCGCGAGGGATCGCGCCGAACCACTTTTCCACCTTGGCCCGCGCGGTCGCGACATCGATGTCGCCCGCCAGCGCCAGCACCACGTTGTTGGGCGCGTAGTGATCGCGGAACCAGTTGCGCACATCGGTCAGGTTGGCGGCATCCAGATCGGCCATCGAGCCGATCGTCGAATGGCGGTACGGGTGGCCGACCGGCAGCAGCCCGTCACCGATCGCGTATTCGACCAGGCCATAAGGCTGGTTGTCGCCCTGCCGCTTCTCGTTCTTGACCACGCTCCGCTGCTTATCGAGCTTGTCCTGGGTGACCGCGCCCAGCAGGTGGCCCATTCGGTCCGCCTCCATCATCAGCGCCCGATCGAGCGCGCCGGTCGGCACCGTTTCCACGTAATTGGTCCGGTCATACCAGGTTGAGCCATTTGTGCTGGTCGAACCGACCGCTTCGAGCGGGACATCGAAGCTTTCGACGTTCTCGCTGCCGCCGAACATCAGGTGTTCGAACAGGTGCGCAAAGCCGGTGCGTCCGCGCGGTTCGTTCTTCGATCCCACGCGGTAGTACAGTGTGACGCCCACCACCGGGCTCTTGCGGTCGGTGTGGACCAGCGTGGTCAGCCCGTTGGCGAGCGTGAAGCTGTCGTAGGGAATCGACACTTCCTCGACCAGCGCGCTCAAAGGAGCCGCAGCCGGCGCGGTGGCCTGCGCCGCCGCGACCGGAGCCGAACTTGCCGATTGCGGAGCAGGGGCAGCGGCGCAGGCGGTGAGCGCAAGCGCCAGCACGCTGGTGGAAGCGAAACGAAAAGTCATGACAGTCCCCGGGGAAGATATCGGCAAGCGGTGTGAACCGCCTGCCTAAGGTCACTTTGCCGGGTGTGTCACCACCTTTCGACTAACGGCATTCGCCAGCGCATCGGCGCGGGTGAAGTGCACCGGTTTGAGCTTGTGCTGCACGAACAACGGCGCCTGGTCGGTGAAGTGAACGCTGCCTGGCCGGGTGGTCGCGGCGCCGAAGGGCTGGATCGACTGGCTCACCACCGGCTTCCCCGGCGCCCATTCGACGAACATCACGTAGCTGTCGCCGTGCTTCACCTTGAGCCGGCCATCAGGTTCGACGTCCCATAGGGTAGAGGCGCGCAAGGTGTCGCTGCCTCCGTCGAGCG
The DNA here is from genome assembly GCF_004337455.1 of Parafrankia sp. BMG5.11. Lineage (NCBI taxonomy): Bacteria > Bacillati > Actinomycetota > Actinomycetes > Frankiales > Frankiaceae > Parafrankia > Parafrankia sp. BMG5.11. The sequence goes on from NZ_SJXI01000015.1 coordinate 107,144, forward strand.
GCAGATCGACCGTATAGCGACCGGGTCCGCGGCGCAGGCGCAGAATGTCCTGCAACGGCGGGTCGAGCCGGCCAAAATGAGTCATCAGGTGGTCGGCGGCGTCCGCCAGCAGCGTCTTCACCGGGCGAAGCGGCTTGCCGGAGTAGCTGTCGCCCATCGCGGGCCGCATGATCAACAGCGCCAGCGCATCGGCCCGCCCCGCCCCGTCGGAGGTCAGGTCCCAGCCCGCCAGGATTCGCTGCGCCTTGGCGAGGGTTGGCTCGCCCCGCAGATCGAGCGCGGCAATCCCGTCGAGCACCTGTTTGACATAACCGGCCCGTTCCCACCCGGTGTCGTACTTGATCCGCTCCAGCCGCTCGCGCCCGATAGGCCCCGCCTCGTCGAGCAGCTTTTCGGCGCGGTATGCGCGGTTCGTCATGCGCAGCTCGACGCCCATCTCGGGCGGCGCGCTCGCGGGATCGAGGTTGCTTGACTTCCCGGCCGCGACAAACGGCGTGTTGTTGGCGTTGAACACGAAGCCGGAAGCGGGGTTCAGGTAGTGCGGCAAGCTGTCGTACGGCACCAGGCTTTGCCAGATCACATCGCTGCGGTCGCCGGGCAGCACGCCGCGCCAGTTCGGCCCCCGCTGCCGCTGCGGGATCGCGGCGTTATACCAGTAGGCGATGTTGCCCGCCTTGTCGGCGTAGATGAAGTTGGTCGAAGGCACCGCCTGACGCGCCAGGATGGATTGCCACTCGGCATAGGTCTTCGCCTTGTTCAGATCATAGTAGGCGTCGAGCGTGGCCAGCGAATCCATCCCGCCATAGCGGAAGGCGAACGCACCCTTGTCGTTCATGATCACCGGGCCGTGCACGCTGCGATAGACCTTCTGGGTCACCGGAATGACCAGCGGGCCGAAGCGCACCGGCAGGCGCACGGTGCTCTCCTGCAGCGGCAGCCACTTGCCATCGAGCCGGTAGCGGGTCTTGCTGTCGTCGAGCGCCAGCTGGTACACGTCCACCATGTCGGGCTCGTTGACCGTGTTGGTCCAGCCCAGGTCCTCGTTATGGCCCAGGAACGGGAACGGGCTGCCGGGAAAGTTCGCGCCGGCATAGTGCCAGCCTTCGCCGCTCTCCACGACCAGCTCGTACCACGCGACGCCGCCTTCCCACGGCTGGTGGCTGTTCGACACCAGCCGGGTGGTGCCGTCGTCCGAGCGGCCCGGTGCGATGGCGAAAGCGTTCGACCCGAGGTGCTCGGCCGCCTCGCGGTCCGGTAGCGGGGTGTTCAGCGCCGGGCCGGGATCGGGCAGCAGCGTTTCGCCCGCGACCAGCGGGCCGACGGTGTTGTTGAGGCCGAAGAAGAACGGCTGACGCAGGGCGAAACCGGTAGCGACATCCTCTCCGTTGACGGGGAACAGGTTGCCGAGCCGGACCTCGCCCGGATGCGCGGCGGCATAATCGTTGAGGCCGACCGCGTAGGCATCGAGCAGCGCCCGCGTACCGGGCTTGAGCTTGTCGTAATTCCGCCGCACCGTCCCGCGTGCATCGAGCAGCGCCAGCACGTAATCGAACTTCGCGCCGTCCTCGCCCGCCAGGGCGCCATAGCGGCCGCGGGTCATTGCCACCACGTCCTGCAGCGTGCGGAAATCGTCTTCGGCGTGCGCCAGCGCCACGCCGTATGCGACGTCCGCGTCGGTCTTGCCGTAGATGTGGGGCACACCCCATTCATCGCGCACGATTTCGGCTTGGTAAGCGCGCGGGGCAGGGGCCTTGGCTGAACGTGCGGCGAGCGGTTCCCACACCATCAGCCCGATGAGCACGACCATCAGCAGTAACGCCGCCGCCACTGCCGCCCGCACACCCCACTTGCGCATCAGAATACCTCTCCCGTCGCGCGAGCCATAGTCGCCAGGCAATGAGTTGCAACCGCGCACTTGACCATCCCGGCAGCGCTCGGCACCCCCACGCGCCATGTCCTCGTTCGAGCTTGATCCCCGCCATGACGCAGACGAACTGGCCGCCCGCTTCGCGCGGGACGGCAGGGTGACGATCGACGGTCTGATCCAGCCGGATCAAGCGCTGGCGCTGCACCGCCAGTTGCGCGCGCGCGACGACTGGCGGCAGGTCATCATCATCGGCGAAAAGTTGGTCGAACTGGATCGCGCCACCCGTGCAGGCCTGACCCGGGAGCAGCAGGACGCGCTCGATCAAGCGGTCTACGCCGGCGCGCGCACCGGTTTCCAGGCGCGTTACGAAGCCATTCGCGTGCCCGATGCGGAGCGGGATCGCGCCGCCAGCGACGATCCGCTTGCCGGCCTGGCCGCATGGCTTTCGGCAGGCAACACGCGCGACTTCCTCCGCACCGTGACCGGAGAGCCCGACATCGCCTTCGCCGACGCCCAGGGCACCGCGTATTCACCCGGAGACTTCCTCACCGGACACGACGACGCGGTCGAGGGCAAGCACCGCGTCGCTGCTTATGTGTTCGGGCTGACCCCCACCTGGAGAATCGAATGGGGCGGACTGCTGATGTTCCATGAGGCGGAGGGAACCAGGGGGACCTTCATCGCGCCCGGGTTCAATCAGCTCAACCTGTTCCGCGTCGGCCAACAGCACAGCGTGTCGGAAGTGACGCGCGCGGCTGCGTATCGCCGCTACTCGGTCACCGGATGGCTCCGACGTTCCGCGGCGGGCTAGCGCCTAACCGCTAAAGCGACCCGCCCGCGCGCTCCAGCCATTCGAGCGCGGCGTCGAACCGGGCGCCGTGGTGCGCCTCGATTGCCGCGTCCTCGACCGCGCGCTCCTCGGGCGCGAAGCCGGCGGACGGGTCCTTGGCGTGATGCGGGATCGCAGGGACGGCCGCGTCGCGATGGCGCGGTGGAAGGTCCAGTACGCGCGACACTCTGGCGAGGACCGCTTCACGGTCGCTCAGCAAATCTGCAAAGCTGACCTTAACGTCTGCCGGCCACCGGTTGGCCGTGATCGCACTGTCGAACAATGCTTCCTGTTGCGCGTGGAGCACGGCGCACGCCCGGGCCGCCTGATCGAGCGGATCGGCGATGCTGCGGATGGCGGATGCCAGCAGGTCATGAAAACTCGCACTGAGCGACGCGACTTCGCCCGCGAGCCGCATGCAGAATTCGATCCGCGCGCGTCCCCCGCGAAAGATCGCCCCCAGATAGGCGCGCCGCTCCATCGACACGAACACGGCGCGCACGGGGCGGTCGGGCGCGCACAGGTCAGCCACGATCAGGTTCACCCAATTCGTGGGTTTCACCACCACGACCCCGCCTTCCCAGGCACAGGCACCCAGCCAATCTAGCGCGTGGTCGATGGCCGCCGGGAGCGGTGCCGCTGCCGAGCCGCTGCGAAGCGCCTCGCGCTGGCTGGCGATGTCCGCCAGGCACTGCGGCTCCTTCAACGCGAGAGTGCAATTCCCGTCGTCGAGGAGGCGCGCCAGCAGGGTTGAACCGCAAAAACCGACGTGGAAGATGAACCGTGACGCTGCTTGCTTGCTGCGGTGACGCAGGTGCAACGGCTGCAGCGTTTCGGACGACCAGAACCTCTCGCGGCCATCGAGAAAGCTCGCCTGCCGCATGCGTTCAGCGGTGGTGCCCACCATCACGGCTTCGCCGCGAACGCCGTCGAGCCGATGCAGGAAAGCGATCTCTCGTTCAGCCGCGGCGCTGGTTGTCATCAATTCGCACTAGCGGGCAGACCGGTCGCGATCCAGCACGTCTGGACCGTTCATCCGGAGCGTTTCGCCGCCTTGCTTGCACCGGCGCGCAAAGCCCGACATCTTTATCCGGGGCGGTCTTGAGTTGCAAATTGGCAACACCACCTAAGCGTCGAAGGACGAGGGAATCTGACGATGAATATGGAACAGTTCACCGACCGCGCGAAGGGCTTCATCCAGAGCGCGCAGACCGTTGCCATCCGCATGAGCCACCAGCGGATCACGCCCGAGCATCTCGCCAAGGCCTTGCTGGAGGATAGCGAAGGCATGGCCGCGGGCCTGATCACGCGGGCGGGCGGCAATCCGGCGGCGGCGGTGCAGGGGATCGACGCGGCGCTCGGTAAGATCGCCGCCGTCTCGGGCGGCGGCGCGCAGGCGACGCCTGGTCTCGACAACGATGCGGTGCGCGTGCTCGACCAGGCGGAGCAGCTGGCCAGCAAAAGCGGCGACAGCTATGTGACGGTTGAGCGCATGCTGCTGGCGCTGGTCCTGGCCAGCACGACCGCTGCCGGCCAGGCGCTCAAGGCGGCGGGGGTGACCGCGCAGTCGGTGGAAACCGCCATCACCGACTTGCGCGGCGGCCGGCAGGCACATTCCTCCAGCGCGGAGGAAAGCTATGATGCGCTCAGCAAATACGCGCGCAACCTCACCGAAGTGGCCAAGTCCGGCAAGCTTGATCCCGTGATCGGGCGCGACGAGGAAATCCGCCGCACGGTGCAGATCCTCGCCCGCCGGACCAAGAACAACCCGGTGCTGATCGGCGAGCCGGGCGTCGGCAAGACGGCCATCGCTGAGGGTCTCGCGCTGCGGATCGCCAACGGGGACGTTCCCGACAGCCTGAAAGACCGGAAGCTGATGGCGCTCGACATGGGCAGCCTGATCGCTGGGGCCAAATATCGCGGGGAATTCGAGGAGCGGCTGAAAGCCGTCCTCGACGAAGTGAAAGGGGCCGAGGGCGACATCATCCTGTTCATCGATGAAATGCACACCCTGATCGGAGCGGGCAAATCCGAAGGCGCGATGGATGCCGGCAACCTGCTCAAGCCCGCGCTTGCGCGCGGCGAGCTGCATTGCATCGGCGCGACCACGCTCGACGAGTATCAGAAGTACGTCGAAAAGGACGCCGCTCTCCAGCGCCGGTTCCAGCCGGTGTTCGTCGGTGAACCCACGGTCGAGGACACGATCAGCATCCTGCGCGGGCTGAAGGACCGGTACGAATTGCACCACGGGGTCCGCATCACCGATGGGGCGATCGTGGCTGCCGCGACGCTGTCCAACCGCTACATCTCCGACCGTTTCCTGCCCGACAAGGCGATCGACCTGATGGACGAAGCCGCCAGCCGTATCCGGATGGAAGTGGAGAGCAAGCCGGAAGAGATCGAGACGCTCGACCGGCGCATCATCCAGCTCAAGATCGAGGAAATGGCGCTGGGGCGGGAGAACGACCAGGCTTCCAAGGACCGCCTCGCCGCGCTGCGCGAGGAGCTCGGCAACCTGGAGCAGCAATCGAGCGAGCTGACCACCCGCTGGCAGAATGAGCGCGACAAGATCGCAGCTGAGGGCAAGATCAAGGAAGCGCTCGACGCGGCCCGGATCGAACTGGAGCAGGCGCAGCGTGAAGGCGATCTCGCGAAGGCGGGAGAGCTGTCGTATGGCCGCATCCCCCAGCTGGAGAAGCAGCTGGCCGATGCGGAAGGGCAGGCGAGCAACGCCCTGCTGCGCGAGGAGGTCACCGCCGACGACATCGCCGGGGTGGTCAGCCGCTGGACCGGCGTGCCCGTCGACAAGATGCTGGAGGGCGAGCGCGAAAAGCTGCTGGCGATGGAATCGGTCATCGGGCAACGCGTGATCGGTCAGGAACAGGCGGTGCAGGCCGTGTCCAAGGCCGTGCGCCGCGCGCGCGCGGGGCTGCAGGATCCGGGGCGGCCGTTGGGGAGCTTCCTGTTTCTCGGCCCCACAGGCGTCGGCAAGACCGAACTGACGAAGGCGCTCGCCGGGTTCCTGTTCGACGACGACAGCGCGATGGTCCGCATCGACATGTCGGAGTTCATGGAGAAGCACGCGGTCGCCCGCCTGATCGGTGCACCTCCAGGCTACGTTGGATATGAAGAGGGCGGGGTGCTGACCGAGGCGGTCCGCCGGCGGCCATATCAGGTGGTGCTGTTCGACGAGGTGGAGAAGGCGCACTCCGATGTCTTCAACATCCTGCTGCAGGTGCTCGACGACGGCCGGCTGACCGATGGGCAGGGCCGGGTGGTTGATTTTTCGAACACGCTGATCATTCTTACCTCGAACCTCGGCAGCCAGTACCTCACTCAGATCGAGGAGGGACAGGGCGTCGAAAGCGTCGAGCCGCAGGTGATGGACGTCGTGCGGGCGCACTTCCGTCCCGAGTTCCTCAACCGGCTGGACGAGATCGTCCTGTTCCACCGGCTGGGCCAGGAACACATGGCGCCAATTGTCGAAATCCAGGTGGCGCGCGTTCAGAAGCTCCTCAAGGATCGCAAGATCACGCTCGATCTGACCGACGCGGCCAAGCGGTGGCTGGGGCGGGTGGGGTATGACCCGGTGTATGGTGCGCGGCCGTTGAAGCGCGCGGTGCAGCGGTACCTGCAGGATCCACTGGCGGAGAAGATACTCGCGGGCGAAGTGCCTGACGGCAGCTCGGTCGCCATTGGTGAGGGCGACGGCGGCCTAGCGATGACGGTCTAGATAGCTCAGCCGAAGTTGGGTCTCTCCCGGCATGGCGCGATAGCTCGATAAAAAGAGGCCCCCGGTTTCCCGGGGGCCTCTTTTCTGCCTAACGGTTGCCTGATCAGAAGCCGACAGTTGCGTTCGCGAAAAACTGACGACCTGTGTAATCGAAGCCCGAGTACAGCGGCGCATTTCCGAGCGTGTTCACCGCTGCCGAAATTCGCGGCGGCTTCTTGTCGAACAGGTTGCGAACACCAACGGTGAATTCGAACTTGTCCGTTACGTCGAACTGCACCGACGCGGTGTGCAGGAAGTAGTCCGGCACCTCAAGGATGTACGAGTCGCGATACGCCTGAGCGAGGTCCTCGTCCACCGTACCTGTCGTCTCATCGTACGCGAAGTAGTCATACGTGCCCGAGCTGCCGTCGATCCACGAAACGCCGTAACGCAGAGTCACGTTGTCGATGTTGTAGGTCGCGTCGAACGTGCCAACCCAATCAGGAGTGACATAAGTGCCGTTCGCGTCGGTCAGGAACTCGTCTTCGAACAGACGAGTCGACTGCTCGGTGTACTTCGTGACGTTGGCATTGAGTACCAGGCGGTTACCGAACAGCAGGTCCGTCGCGAAGCGGCCATTGAATTCATAGCCCTTCACGATGTCGGTCGACAGGTTCACGTACCCGTTGTTGACGGTCAGGATGTTGCTCGCATCACGCTCGACGAGGCGGCAGAATCCTTCGGCCGGATCAAAGGCAACGTCGCCGTAGCAACGGCTGAGGATGTTCCCCGCACCGAGCTGTGAAACGCCGTTGTCGACCCGGATGTCAAAGTAATCAAGCGCCAAGCTGAGGCTACCAACCGACGCAGACAGGGGGGGCTGAAAGACTGCACCGACCGACCAGTTCTTCGAAGTTTCGGCCTCGAGCCCGAACGAAGCACCACCAAGGCTAAAAGTCGTGATGCTGCTCGTCTGGATGAAGGTCGTGACGTCGATCCCGATCGCGGCGCAGTTCTGTGCCGTGAGCGTGTCGTTTGGCGAGTAATCGGACGGATCGTCTGGGAAGTTATCGCTGTCGCACGGGTCGCCACCGGCACCCAGGAAGCCGCTGGTTGCGCCGAGGAACTGCTCAGCGAGTGCCGGAGCACGATAGGACGTGCCGTAGCTTCCTCGGAAGCCGAAGCCCCGGAAGACCTCCCACTCGCCGGCGATCTTGTAGGTCGTGTCGCTGCCGTAGGACTTGTAGTCCGTGTAGCGAGCCGACGCCGTCAGGTTGAGGTTTTCGAAGAACGGACGATCAGAAAGCAGCGGCAGGAACAATTCCGCAAAGACTTCCTTAACGCTGTCCGTGCCCCGGGTGGGGTCAGAGGTTGTCAGGCCGTACAGGTTACCCTGCTGCGCGTTTATGTCCGGCGTGTCGTCGATGCTTTGCTTGCGGTATTCCGCACCCAAAGCCAACTGCACGTCGCCACCCGGCAGTGCAAAAAGCGGACCGTCGACCGTGAAGATCGCCGTCGTTTCCCGGAACTTGTTGATGCCGACCGTATCCGCGAGGATGTAATCGCGGAAGGCCTGCGGCAGGTTGCCGCCTACGGTGTCTGCGTTGAGTGGCGGGGCCGCGACGCAGTTAGGGTTCGTGGCAAGGCTGGCACAGCTGAATGACCCGTCGGCATTCTGAACAACCTGGAACGAGTTTGATAGACGATCGGTCAGGAACGATTCGATGTGATATTCGCCGTCCGTCCACGACTTGCCCACGTAAAGATCGTAACGCCAGTTGGGCAGAAAGAAGTCACCGCGAATACCGCCGCCAGCGCGCACGTAGTCGACCTCCTGGCTGGAATTGGTCAAACCGTAACCGACGAACGCTCGCACGCCGAGGAAGTCCCCGCCTGTCGTTTCGTTAGGATACGCTACGAGCGAGTTCCAAAGGAACGAAGGCACCAGCGGGTTGCGACGGGTTGTATCGAAAGCGACTGGGTCTCCGTTCTCGTCGGTGATCATGGCCACCGGGTAGTCGAGGGAAAGCTGGCGGTAGAGCGGAGCTTCCGACTTACGACGGGTCGCGAGGACTTCACCGTACAGTTCAGCATTGCCGAGCGTGCCAAGTTCGTAGGTGCCCGACAGATATCCGGTGTAGGTTTCCACCGGGCTGATCAGGTATTCCTGCTGGCTCTCCGGATCGAAGCTGTCGCGATTATAGAGGCCGACACCGAGGTAACCCGGAGTCGTGCCGCCGCCCAGTCCGGGAGCCGGGACAAAGCGGTTGAACGTGCCGAGCGCACCGCTGGCGCGACCGATGCCGCTGCGGTTGCCGGTGCCAATCGTGTTGATCGTTACGCCGCCATTGTCGATGGTGAAGCAGTTGCGGGGATCGCCGATCGGATAGGGATCGCCGGATCCGAATTCGCTTCCTTCACCGTCCAGGTAGCCCGGGATGGGGCACGAGGTGAAGTCCACGTCGTTCAGGCGCAGGCCGTCGCGCTTGCGCCATTCGAGGGAGCCGATGATGTCGAGACGGTCGGTGCCGAAGCCGAAGGTAGTTGCAACGCGGCGATCGACGCCGGCGCCCACTTCGGGAACGTTGACCTGAGCTTCCATGGTGACGCCGCGCAGCTTCTGGTCGGTAATGATATTCACTACGCCTGCGATCGCGTCCGAACCGTAAACAGACGAAGCGCCGGCCTTCAGGATTTCAATCCGTTCCACGATTGCGGTCGGCAGGACGTTAAGATCTGCCGAGAGAACCGCGCCGCGTGTACCGGCGGGCGCCAGGCGGCGACCGTTCAGCAGGATCAGCGTACGCGCCGGGCCGAGGTTGCGCAGACCGAGCGTGTTGGCGCCGGTGCCGCCGTCAACGACGAAGCCGCTGTAGTAGTTGTTGATCTGTCCAGCACCGGCGGTCACTTCGCTGCTCTGCAGAGCGTCGGCCGCGCTGTTGAAACCACCCTGGGTGATTTCTTCGGCGGTGACGACGGTGATCGGCTCGATGGTCGAGAACTCGTCGCGGCGAATGCGCGAACCGGTGACGACGATCGCGCCGCTCGTTTCAGCGGACGAGCTGCCATCGGCGCTGCTCAGCGTCTCGATCGGATCGCACACGCCATCGGTGTTCTCGTCGGGGCAATCGGGTGCCTCGGTCGCGGTCGTGCTCTGCGCATAGGCAGGGGTGGCAAAAGCAGCCAGCGAGAGAGCAGCGATGCCGGCGCCTGCCAACATTCCGCTCTTGCCGCTGAGCGCGGTGAACTTGATCATGGTTTAGTCGTCCCCAGAATTTGCCGACGCGACCCGCCGGCGACACGATTAGATGCGACGCGCACTGATCCGCCACACGGGCGGACGTTTGCGATCTGGCCGAATGACCCCCACGTCGCGGTGCCGCAACCGGAAAGCTACAGCTAGGTTGCACTCGGGCAATTGTTGTTGCGCGGTTGCAACACTTGAGTTGGCAGGGGTGGTTGAGATCGCTCCGCCGGGTCCCGGCTAGTCGATCCGCTTGCCCTTGACGCCCATTTGCCCGTCGATGCGGATGAAATAGCTGGCCATTGCCGCGCGCTTGAAGACCACCGCGTCCCCGGTACGGGCTTCCCGCAGCCGCGACGGAACGTTGGTGACCTGCCAGGTCGCGCCTTCCTTGGTGCGGAACACGAAGGAATCGCCGCCGGTGTAGCGGACGCTGGTGATGGTGGTTTCCAGCATGTCCATGTCGGGTGCGTCGCTGCCGCCCCCGAACAGCCCCAGATCGGGCAGCGAGAATCCGAACAGGCCGCGGCGGGTGCGCTGGATCTCTTCCTTGTCGACCACTCTCAAGGCGCCGGCGTCCGCCGCGCTGACGATGTCCTTGGCGGCGGTGTCGTAGCACGCCAGACGCGCCGCCGGATCGGTCTGGATCTGACAGGAGCGAAGGGCGGCGAAGTGATCCTGGGTCGATGCTTGCGCCGCAACGCCGGTCCCCGCGACCGCGGCAGACAGCACAAGGGCGGCGCGAAGCGCGGCGACAGTGGAGAGGCGCATGGAGCGGTATATCCCGGGTGTTGGTGTGATGCGCAAGAATGACACAGTTTTTCGCGCCTCGCCAACTGTCACGCGATTGCCACAGTCCGCTTCATTACGCGCGGCAGAAGCACCGAGTGGATTGCGAAAGGTTGGTTTGGCCCACTACAGGCCCCGGGTCGGTGTAATGCCGAACGAGATACCGCGGCTCTAGGACCCGCGTGAAAAAGGGGATGAATATGTCCAATCGTCAGAACAAGGCGGTGCTCATGGTCGGTACGATCATGGCGTCGCTCGCAGTCGTCAGCCCGGCCTACGCGCAGTCGGACAGCCAGCCGCAGGAAAACCCGGTCGGCACCGACATCGACGCCGACGCCGGCACCGGCGGAGAAGCGATCGTCGTCACCGGTTCGCGCATTCAGCGCCGCGACCTTACCTCGACCAGCCCGCTTGCCACCGTGCAGGACGAAGAGTTCAAGCTGTCGGGTTCGGTCAACGTCGAGCAGGTGATCAACACCCTGCCGCAGGTCGTTCCAGGCGCTACGTCGTTCTCGAACAACCCGGGCGGCGGCGTTGCCACCCTTAACCTTCGTGGCATCGGCACCGCCCGCACCCTCGTGCTGGTCAACGGCCGCCGCTATGTATCGTTCGATCCGCAGCAGATCGTCGACCTCAACACCATTCCGCAGTTCCTGCTCGACAGCGTCGACGTGGTGACCGGCGGTGCTTCGGCCGTTTACGGTTCGGACGCGCTCGCAGGCGTCGTCAACTTCCGCCTGAAGCAGGACCTCAGCGGCATCGAAGCTGGCGGCCAGTACAGCATCACCGATCGCGGTGATGGTGCGCGCTACCAGGGTTTCGTGGCAATCGGTGCCAACACGGGCGACGGACGCGGCAACGTGACCGCCTATGCCGAATATTTCCGCCGCAAGTCGGTTTTCCAGGGCGCGCGCGAGTTCTCGCGCTTCGCACTGGGTGACGATGGTACCGTGCTGTCGCCGGCCGGATCGCCGACCACTCCACAGGGCCGCATTTCGGTTGCTCCGACCTCGGTCGTGGGCGTCGATCCCGATGGCGCCGGTCCGCTGACCGCACCGACGCTCACGCGCGGCGTGGGCGCTTATGCGAGCGATTTCGGCGCGAACTTCGGCTCGCCGGGCGTGTCGGACGTGTTCGACTTCCCGGGCGATCTCTACAACTACGCCCCGGCTAACTACCTGCAGGTTCCGCAAGAGCGTTACTCGATCGGCGGCTACGGCCACTACGACATCACGGACAACATGACCGCGTTCGTCGAAGCGACCTTCGTCAACAACCGGGTGGCCAACGAACTGGCCGCGACCCCGGTCGGCGGCACCTTCAACGTCAACCTCGCTAACTCGCAGGCGTATCTGTCGGCGGCCGACTTCGCACAGCTGCAGCAGATCGACGCCAACGAGACCGCGATCAACGCCGCGCGCGCCGCTGCTGGCCTTGCGCCGCTGTTCGGCCCTGCGGCCACCGGTGGCCTCGACGCCCGTCTGCCCGGCATCGTGCAGCTGAGCATCAGCCGCCGTATCTTGGAAACCGGGTCGCGCAACACGCTCGACGAGCGTAACGCGTTCCGCGTGCTCGCCGGTGTTCGTGGCGGCGCGTTCGCTGACTGGACCTACGAAGCGTATTACAGCTACGCCCGTACCCGGAACGCCAACATCCAGGCCGGCAACATCTCGAGCTCGGCATACCGCCGCGCGGTCGAGAACGGCACGATCAACGTCTTCGGCGCGGGCACGCTCGACCAGGCGGATGTGGATTCGATCTCGATCCTCGCTCAGAACGGTGAAATCTCCACGCTGCAGGTCGCTTCGGCCTCGCTCGCGGGGACCCTCGGCAACTTCGGCTGGGGTGCAGAGGACATCGGTCTCGCGATCGGTACCGAATACCGCAAGGTCGCCGCGCAGTTCATTCCCGACACGGCGCTGTCTTCGGGTGACGTGGTCGGCTTCAACGCCGGCGACCCCACCGCGGGCAGCTACAACGTGAAGGAAGTGTTCGGCGAAATCCGCGTTCCGCTGATCGCTGACAAGCCGTTCTTCTACCGTCTCGACCTGAACGGCGCTGCCCGTTACTCCGACTACTCGCTCGAAGCGGTGGGTGGCACCTGGACGTACGCTGGCGGCATCGAGTTCGCTCCGGTTCCGGACATCACCTTCCGTGCTCAGTACCAGCGCGCGGTTCGTGCTCCGAACGTGGGCGAGCTGTTCGGCGGCCAGTCGAATGGCTTCCCGGGCGCGACCGATCCCTGCTCGCTTGCTTCGGCAGCGACCAACGCCACCATCAACGCGCTCTGCCAGGCGACCGGCGTACCCGCTGGCCTAGTCGGCAATGCAGGCCTGCAGCCCGCGTCGCAGATCCAGGGCCTGTTCGGCGGCAACCCGGACCTCGAGGAAGAAACTTCGGACACCTACACCGCCGGTGTGGTCATCCGTCCGTCGTTCATTCCGCGCCTGAACATCTCGGTCGACTACTTCAACATCACGGTCGACAACTACATCTCGACCCTCGGTGGTGGCCTGAACGGTACCCTGGACCTCTGCTATAACGTGATCCAGGACATCAACAGCGTCTACTGCCAGGCGATCGCCAACGGCGGACGTAACCCGGCCAACGGCCAGATCGGCGACGGCGACTTCCTGCCGCTGATCGGTAACGCCAACGTCGCCAAGGTCGAAACCCAGGGCGTCGATTTGCAGGTCGATTACAGCATGCCGCTGTCGTTCGGGATGTTCGGTGAAGAGTCGAAGGTGAACTTCTTCTTCCTCGGCACCTACACCAAGGACTTCAAGTTCTACGCGGTGCAGGATCTGGACGACTTCACGCAGTGCGCCGGTCGCTTCGGCCAGCTGGTCTGCGGTAATCCGCAGCCCAAGTACAAGTGGTCGAGCCGCCTGAGCTGGATCGATGGCCCGCTGACCACCAGCCTGCGCTGGCGTCACCTGGGTTCGGTGCGCGACGACGACGTCTCGACGGACTACGTGGTTGAGCGTCTCAAGTCGTACAACCTCATCGACTTGTCGCTGGGCTTCGACATCACCGAGCAGTTCAGCCTGTCGATGGGTGTGAACAACCTGTTCGACAAGCAGCCGCAGCTGATCGGCGACAACCAGGAGCAGGGGAATACCTACCCGGGTGTCTACGACGTGCTGGGCCGCGACTACTTCGTTTCGGTCAACCTGAAGTTCTGATCGAACCGACGCTTAAACGAAAAGGGGGCGGCACCAGCGATGGTGCCGCCCCCTTTTCGTGTCCTATTCGATACGATGCGTACCGTGGGACCAGCCGGAAATGGGAAGGCTAGTCCAGGCGACCGATCAGCCTGAAATCGGCGAACGCCGACGTGCCGCGGCCGTCGTTGAGCGGGTGGCGCTCCCGCTGTCGAAGCCCGGCCGCGTTCAGTGCAACCGACAAGGCGGTGTCGTCTGCGATCTGCGCACACGCGGCTTCCAGCGCGTTCAACCGTCCGATCTCGCCCATGGCTCTTTCTTCGATCTCCCGGATCGCCGCTGCGACCTCGTTCGCGGGACCGGCTTGTCCGCGCGCGAGTGTCAGCCGAATGGCCTCCGCGATCTCCCACGCCGCCGATCGGGCACCGAACAGTTCGGCACCGCGCTGCGGCGCATCGCGAATGGGGGCAGGCGGATAAAGCTGTCCGGGCGCGCATCGATCGAGCGCCCGGCGCGCCATCGAGGGAAGCTTGGCCTCGAATAGCGCCCACTCGATCCCCTGCCGCCGTCGCACATTCTGCGCGTAGATCGGACCGTCGCGGTGGTGAGTCACCAGGCCGATCACGCCGTCGCCGGTGAGGACGCGGGCGAATTCCGCCGCGGCCGCTGCCAGATCGCCATACTCGAACGCGAACTGCCCGACGATCGCATCGAAGGCGCCGGCGGCAGCCGGCAGCTGCTCCATCGCCACCCCTCCGCGCGACCGGGTGTCGGCGGGCGGCGGGGGAAGCTCCGGCGCGAGATCGATGCCTTCCAGCTGCAGGTCGGAGCGCTCCGCCAGCATCCAGCCCATCACCCGGCCATCCCCGGTGCCGATGTCGAGCACGCGGGCGCGTGCTGGCAATGATTGCGCGAATTGCCGCCAAACGCTCGACAGAACCTCAGCCAGGCCGCCGCCTGCCGGCAGGCAGCCGGGCTTGCCGGCAGGCGCTGCACTGCCGCGCCAGAACGCGTTCCACGCGGCGGAGTGCGTCCCGGTCGTCAAGCGGACGCCCCAGCAGTGTGGACATCGAACGCCACGGTCATCCGTATTCCGCCGGAGAATGGCCGTGTGCCGTGAAACAGCGTGCTGGGGAACAGCGCTAGATGGCCAGGAACGGGGCGGATCACGTGCAAGGGCGGCAGATCGAGGCGCAGGTCCGCTGCGGGGCGCCCGACTTCGAGCCAGCCGGCTTCCGGATCTTCGTCCAGCGTAGGTGGCGGAAATTCGACGTACAGCGCCGAAGAGAGGATGCCCAGAGGATGGATATGCGCGGTGTGGTGGTCCCCGCCGCCCGCCAGCCGCACGGACCAGGATCCGGCGATGCGCCAGGGGGCGTCCCGGTGACGGAGCAGCGGGTGGGCCGCATCGGCGGCGGGCAGCTGGGCGCGATAGTCCTCCAGCGTCGCATCGATGGCATCGGCCAGCCGAGCGAACGGCGGGTCAAGGCGGTCGAACAACCCTCCTCGGGTCTGGGTGCCGCCACGGAGCGACTGGCCGAGCGGCGGAGCGGCCGCGTCGTGCAATTGATGGAGCAGCGCGGTGACTTCCTCGCGCAATTCGGTCCAGCCATGAAGCGGGAGCATGGCGACCAGACCGGGCTGCTCGTGAAGCCACCCGGCGCGCGGATCGTCCAGCAGGCGCCACGCGACCCCATGCAGAGCCCAGGCGGTGACATTCGCATCGTCGGCTTCGCGCACCCGGTCGAGCAGTCGGACGGCTGCATCGGGCTGCCCCACCCGCAGCCGGTGGCGCGCTTCCAGCAAGTCACGGTTGGTGCTCCGCAGCGGCAGCCCGCGCCAGATCAGCTCCGCGCGCGCGTTATCACCGGCCGCGCCGGCGTGCTGGGCTTCCAGCATGGCGAGTTCGGGGATCGCCGGGAACCGCGTGCGCGCAGCCGCGGCCCGATCTGCGGCGGCGCCAAAGCGGTCGAGCGCGCCCAGCGCCTCGACATGCGCAGCCGCGATTGCGGGGTCTCGGGGCAGGGCCGCTTCGGCCGCGGCGAAGGGACGGGTGCAGTCGGGATCGCCGGCTTTCAGCAGCAGAGCCGCTTCGAACCGCAAGGATTCGATCCACCCCGGCATCTGGGCCGTCAGGGCAGCGGCGACCTCGGCCGCCTCGGCAAACCGACCATCCGCTTCGAGCGCCTGCGCCTTGCCGAGCCACCGTTCGCGGTCGCCGGGTTGCGCCGCGATCGCCCGCTCGAATTGCTCGACCGCATCCGGCTCCGCTCGCTCCAGCGCCACCCGGGCGCGTCCCAGGGTGGCGCGGGCGTGGCCCGGCTCCGCCGCCAGCGCCGCATCATACCAGCGCGCGGCTTCCGCCCGCTGGCCAAGCGCGAGCGCGCGCGCCGCCCTGACGGAACAATACCGCGCATCGCGCGCGCCGGCGGCGGCATGGTGCACCAACGCGTCGATCGCGGCCTGGTCGCGTCCGCACCGGCCCAGCGCGATGGCATGGTTGATCGCGTATTCGAGCGATGCCGGATCGGCGTCGACCGCGCTGCCGAACGCGGCGGCGGCATCTTCCACCTGCCCTGCGCGCATCGCGGCGTTGCCCGCGCTGTTCCACAGCGGCGCGTCGGAGCCTCGCTGGCGGGCGGCGGCTTCGAGCAACCGGAAGGCTTGCAAGGGATCGCCGGCGGCGGCGGCAGCGCCCGCCTGTCGGCGCGCTTCGTCTGCCAAGCCGGTCACCGGTCGCGCAGCCAGCCGGTGATTGCCAGCCGCCCGAGCGGCGCGAACGGCGGAACATAGCTGACCAGATGGCTCTGCGGGACGGCAAACAGGTTAAGCGCGTTGAACCGGGGGCGAAACCCCTCGACCACGTCGCCTTCATCGTCGAGAAACAACAGGTAGCCGCCCCAGTCGGGATGCCAGTCCTGCGGTGCGAAATTGAGGACGTAGGCGATCCGCCAGCCTTCCGCGACGTGGCTGTCGATATGGCGGCCGAGGTAATGATTGGGCGCGTACAGCGTCGCTTGCCCATCCGCCTTCACCAGGCTGTCGATGCCCGTCACATCGCGCGCCAGCTGCAGGAAGTCGGGAGCGTTGAGGTATTCCAGCAGCAGTTCGTGGGGGCCGTCCGGTTCCCACCGGTTCTGCAGCGCATCGACCATCGGATAGTGCGCAAAGCGGAAGCCATAGTCGCCGCGCGCCGAGGCGGCGTGCGCGGCGAGCGCCGCTGCGTTCGCGCGCTCCCCGCCGCCCGGCGCGGCGAGTTCGTGCGCACGCAGGCTGACAGGCGGCGTCGCCTCGCCATCGCCGCCCCGCGTCGCCAGTCCCCACCGGGTTCCGCGGCGCAGGATGCCGGCCACTTCTTCCGCCGTTTCCGGCGTCAGGACGTCGCGCACCTGCACCCGGCCGCGCTCCGCGAAGCGCCGCGCGCAATCCGCTCGATCAAGCGCGGGATTGATCTGGAACAGCTTTTTCATTGCGGGATCACAGGTTGGTCCAAGGCTGGTCTTTTGGCGCTGGGCAGGATGCTTGGCAAGCGACCGGGTCGAGGCTTGACCTGCGCGAAACTTCCCATAGGTCGGTTGCCAATCGATACGGAGATCAACATGACCACTGCCTACATCGTCGATGCCGTGCGCACCGCCGGCGGTCGCCGCGGCGGCAAGCTCGCCGGCGTTCACCCCGTGGACCTCGCCGCCGCTTCGCTTGATGCGCTGGTCAGCCGCACGGGGATCGACCCCTCGCGCGTGGACGATGTCGTCATGGGCTGCGTAACGCAGGCGGGCGAGCAGTCGATGCAGGTCGGCCGCCACGCCGTGCTCGCGTCCAAACTGTTGCCGCAATCGACACCTGCGGTGACGATCGACCGCCAGTGCGGATCGTCCCAGCAGGCGATTCAATTCGCAGCACAAGCGGTGATGAGCGGGACGCAGGACGCGGTGATCGCGGCCGGCATCGAAAGCATGAGCCGGGTGCCCATGGGCACCAGCGCGACCTTCCACATGAAGGAAGGGATGGGGCACTACAAGTCGCCCGGCCTCGAGGCGAAGTTCCCCGGCATCATGTGGTCGCAGTTCGCCGGGGCCGAGATGATCGCCGACAAATACGGTTTTTCCAAGGAAGACCTCGACCGCTTCGCTTACGAAAGCCACCGCAAGGCAATCGCCGCGACGGAAAGCGGCGCGTTCCAGCGCGAGATCGTGCCGATCACCATCCAGACGCCCGACGGAGAGGCGCAGCACACGACCGATGAAGGCATCCGCTTTGACGCGACGCCCGAAAGCATCGCCGGGGTGAAGCTGCTCAAGGAAGGCGGCAAGCTGACCGCGGCGACGTCCAGCCAGATCTGTGATGGATCGAGCGCGGCGCTGATCGTATCCGAGGCCGCGCTGAAGGAACTCGGCCTCACGCCCCGCGCGCGCATCCACACGCTGACCGTGACCGCCGGCGATCCGGTGATCATGCTGGAAGAGCCGCTGTTCGCGACCGACAAGGCGCTGAAGCGCGCCGGGCTGACGATCGGTGACATCGACCTCTACGAGGTGAACGAGGCGTTCGCATCGGTCCCGCTCGCGTGGCTCAAGCACACCGGTGCTGATCCGGACAAGCTGAACGTCAACGGCGGCGCGATCGCGCTCGGCCACCCGCTCGGCGCCAGCGGTACCAAGCTGATGGCGACCCTGCTCAACGCGCTTCAGGCGCGCGGCAAGAAGTACGGCCTGCAGACGATGTGCGAAGGCGGCGGCGTCGCCAACGTGACCATCATCGAAGCGGTCTGAGTTTCATTCAATCGGGAGAGTTCCATGATAGTCGATAGCAACACCGCCGCCGTCGTGACCGGCGGCGCATCCGGCCTTGGCGCGGCCACCGCGCGCGCGCTCGCGGCCAAAGGCGCGAAGGTCGCGATCTTCGACCTGCAGGCGGAGAAGGGCGAGGAAGTCGCGCGCGAGATCGGCGGCGTGTTCTGCGAAGTGAACGTGACCGACGACGCTTCGGTGGATGCAGGGTTCGAGAAGGCGCGCGCCGCGCACGGGCAGGAACGGATCCTGGTCAACTGCGCGGGCACCGGCAACGCGATCAAGACCGCCAGCCGGTCCAAGACCGATGGCAGCATCAAGCATTTCCCGCTCGATGCGTTCAACTGGATCATCCAGATCAACCTCGTCGGCACGTTCCGCTGCATCGCCAAGTCGGCCGCCGGGATGCTGACGCTTGAACCGCAGGAAGACGGCGAGCGCGGCGCGATCGTCAACACCGCGTCGGTCGCGGCCGAGGACGGCCAGATCGGCCAGGCGGCCTATTCGGCGTCGAAGGGCGGGGTGGTCGGCATGACGCTCCCCATCGCCCGCGACCTGATGAGCGAAGGCATCCGCGTGAACACCATCCTGCCGGGCATCTTCAACACGCCGCTGATGAACGCGGCGCCGCAGCAGGTGAAGGACGCGCTGGCCGCCAGCGTGCCGTTCCCCAAGCGTCTCGGCAACGCGGAAGAGTACGCGATGCTGGCCATGACCATGATCGAGTGCGGTTACTTCAACGGCGAGGATGTCCGCCTCGACGGCGGGATCCGCATGGCCCCGCGTTGATCGGGATGGCGCTGCGGCGCTTTCCTACATGACCCCGGTCGCGCTAGACCCGCACCGATGACCATTTGCCGGCGCCTCCTCCTCGCATTGACCCGCGAGATGGGAGGCGCCGGTTTTTCTTGTCCTGAACAGTGTGACACGTGTGACACTTTCACCAGCCAGAGAGAGGCCCGCGCATGACCAACGCCACGCAGATCACGTATGAAGTGCAAGGGCCCGCGGCGATCATCACGCTGAACCGCCCGGAAAAGATGAACGCCTTCACCCGCACGATGATGGACGAGATCATCGCCGCAATGGACGAAGCCGACGCCGACGACCGGGTCCGCGCAGTGGTGTTCACCGGGAGCGGGGAACGAGCGTTCTGCGCCGGCGCGGACCTGACGCCGGAGGGTGGGGGCCATGTGTTCTCCGATCCGCAGCCGGTGGAGGACCTGTCGGACGAGCGCGTGCGCGACGGTGGCGGGCGGCTGACGCTGCGCCTGTTCGACAGCAAGAAACCGCTGATCTCCGCCTGCAACGGCGTGGCGGTGGGCGTGGGCATCACGATGCAGCTGCCGATGGACATCCGCCTTGCGTCCGACAACGCGCGCTATGGCTTCGTCTTCGCGCGGCGCGGGATCGTGCCCGAAGCGGCCTCCAGCTGGTTCCTGCCGCGGATCGTCGGAACGCCCACCGCGCTCGAATGGTGCATGACCGGCCGGCTGTTCGATGCGCAGGAAGCACTGGCGAAAGGGCTGGTGCGATCGGTTCACGCCCAGGGCGAACTGATGGACGCCGCGCTCGCCCTGGTGGGCGAGATCGCCGACAACACTTCGGCCGTGTCGGTGGCGATGACCCGTGCGATGCTGTGGCGCCTGCCCGCCACCGAACACCCGATGATGGCGCACCGGATCGACAGCCGCGCGATCTATCGCCTCAGCCGCAGCGCCGATGCGCGCGAGGGGATCGACAGTTTCCTCGAAAAGCGCGCGCCGAACTATCCGGACACGGTCAGCGGCGACATGCCGGACTTCTATCCCTGGTGGGAGCAGCCCGGATACGCGTGACGCGCTTGCTTGCCGCGATGGTTGCCGTAGAAACCGGAGCCAGATGACCCGCTCCCCTGTCCCTGCGCGCCTGGCGGATTTCCTGCCGTACCTGCTGTCAGTGACGTCGAACGCGGTCAGTGGCCGGGTCGCCGATGCATACCGCGCGCAATTCGGGCTGCGCATTCCGGAATGGCGCGTGATGGCCGTGCTGGGGGACGCAGGCGCTCTCACGCAGCGCGAACTGACCAGCGCGACGTTGATGGACAAGGTGGCGGTGAACCGGGCGTGCAAGGCGTTGGAAGATCGCGCCCTCGCTGCCCGCATCGCCAACGAACGCGACGGCCGCTCGCATCACCTGGCGCTGACCGAGGAGGGGCGGGCAATGCACGGGCGGATCATGCCGCTCGCACTGGCGATGGAGGAGCGCCTGTTCGAGCGGTTCTCGATCGATGATCGCGAGGCGTTCGCGCGCCTGCTCACCCGGCTGCGCGAAGCATCGGCAGAACTTGGCCACCAAGGCGCGGCCGGCGGACCTGACTAGCAGGCCCGCCCGTGCCGCCGGTTACTTGCCGGGGCCGCCGCCGGAGAACGCATCGCCGATCGAACAGGCCGCCGGGCCGAGGATGACGATGAACAGCGTCGGCAGGATGAACAGGATCAGCGGGACCGTCATGATCGCGGGAAGCCGCGCGGCCTTTTCTTCGGCGCGCATCATCCGCTCGTTACGGAACTCGGCCGACAGCACGCGCAGCGCACTGGCGAGCGGGGTACCGTAACGCTCGGTCTGGATCATGGTGGTGACCACGCCCTTCACCGCGTCGAGGTTGCACCGGTAGGCGAGGTTGTTGAACGCCATCTTGCGTTCGTTGAGGAACGACAGCTCGATCGCGGTGAGCGCGAACTCGTCACCCAGTTCCGGGTAGGCCCGGCCCAGTTCCTTCGCCACGCGGTTGAACGCGGCATCGACGGTGAGACCGGCTTCGGCGCAGATCACCAGCAGGTCGAGCGCGTCTGGCAGGCCCTTGCGGATCGCGTCGGTCCGCTTGCCGGCCTTGTTCTTGAGGTAGATTTCGGGCGCCTTGTAGCCGAGGCCGACAGCGGCGGAGAGCGCGAACAGCCGCTTCATGTCACCCCATTCGGGGAACGCGTTCAGCGCGTAGATGAAAACGAACGCCAGGATACCCATGACGACCGGCACGATGGCCCGCGCCCCGATGATGTAGACCGCCAGTTCCTTGTTGCGGTAACCGGCCCAGGCAAGCTTTTGCTGGATGACCTCGAGCTGGCTCTGCTGGAGCACCTTGAGGTTCGCCAGCGTCTCCTTGACCTTGTCGGTCGAGTCCGAGCGGCGGACCAGGCTGGCGCGCTTGCGGGCGTTGGCCTTGACCACCCCCGCCTTCAGCTCCTCGCGCCGGGCACCGAGTGCCTTGACGCGCTTGGCCATGGGATCCTTGACCGTAACCGCGGCATAGATCGCCAGGATCATGGCGAAGGCGGCGATGCCCGCGAGCATCGTGCCGACGAAGATCACGTCGAAGCCGAGAAGCGTGGGTCCGGGTGCGTTGCTGATCATGGCTGCCTGCTCAGTTAGATTTCGAAGCTGACCATCTTGGCCATGATGAACACACCGATGCCCATCCACACCATTCCGCCCAAGCCGGCGACGATGAGGCGGTCCTCGGTGAAAAACCCGCCGACATAGCCGGGGTTGATCCACCAGATCATGATGAACACGATGAACGGCAGCGCACCGACGATATAGGCGGACGCCTTGGATTCAGAGCTCATCGCCTTGATCTTCAGCTTCATCTGCCCGCGCTTGCGGAGCACGTCGGCGAGGTTCGACAGCGTCTCGGCTAGGTTGCCGCCCGTTTCGCGCTGGATGGCCAGGGTGATGCAGAAGAAGTTGAATTCCGGGATCCCTAGGCGATCGGCGGTTTCCTGGAGCGCTTCTTCCATCGTCCGGCCCACACGGATACGATCAGTGATCGCCTTGAACTCCTCACCGACCGGCCCGGGAACCTCGTGAGAGACGATCGTCAGCGTTTCGGTGACGGGCAAGCCGGAGCGCAGGCCGCGAACCAGCAGCTCGATCGCATCGGGAAACTTAGCATTGAACCTGTTGGTCCGCCGCTTGACGTGGAAATTGACCACGAAGTGCGGGATGCCGGCGCCGGCGAACAGCCCGAGGCCCAGCGACAGCATCGGGGCGCCGGTGCGCAGATAGAGGATGACCGCGACAGCCAGGGCGATGCCCATCGTGGCATAAAGATACTGCGTGATCGTCCACGACTTGCCAGTCCGGTCCAGCCGCCCGGCGAGTGCTTCCGTGCGCGACCCCGATCCTGCGATCTTGAACGTCTTCGGCTTGCGGGCAGCGATCGCCTTCTTGAGCTGCGATTCAACCTTGGTGTCCGTGCTTTCCGAGTGGCGGTAGCGCACAGCTTGAAGCCGCCGCGTGCCTTCCTTGGCAGCCGACGGGCCGGCGAGGGCGGTGTAGCCGAGCGCCAGCACAGCCATTAGGCCTCCGGCGAACAGCATTAGCTGAAAAATGCTCATCGAACCCTACCGCCTCTCGTTCCCATACCGCCCCGCAGTCGCCGCACCGATGACGGCGCAGCGCCCTGGGGTCATGCGTCCGCCCGCGCGCCGGCCTTGTCTTTCTTCGCCAGCAGCGACTTGAAGTCGAAGCTGCCGAGCAGGGATTTCTTGCCCGCCGGGCCGTCGACCGCTTCCTCGTCGCTCGCGCCAATGACCCGTTCCGCGAGCTCCCGCAGGGCTGCGCTTGCCTTGCTGGTGCGGTTCGCGTCGGCGAAGGTCTGGCCCAGCTTGGCAGCGTTGGACGCCGCCTTGAGGTCATACGGCACGGAGAAGTCGATCTTGCGCTCGATCGAAGCCTCGAAATCCGCCTTGCTGATCTCCGCCACCCCGTTCTGGATTTTGTTGGCGACGATGACCGGCTGGGCGTGGGCCGCGTTGCTCTTGAGCCAGCTGAGAATGCGGATCGTGTCGCGCGCGCTGGCGAGCGTCATCTCGGTAGCCAGGATGACCACGTTCACGTCGGCCAGCAGGTGCGGGAAGTTGATCAGCATGTTCCGCGGGAGATCGATCACCGTCATCTCGAACGCGTGACGGAATTCCTCCTCCAGCTGAACGAAGGCGCTGCCATCGGTCATCAGGGGCGAGTTGATCGGTGCCTCTGCCGAGAGGATCGCGAGGTTGTCGTTCGCGCGGATCATCGCCCGTTCGATGAACAGGCCGTCGATCCGGCTGGGGTTGTCGATCGCGTCGGTCAGGCCCCGGCCCGGCTCCAGGTCGAGCGCCAACGCGCCCGTACCGAAGTGCACGTCGAGATCGAGCAGCGCCGTCGGCAGCTTGTGGTCGGCCGAAAACAACCACGCGAGCGACGTCGCGATGGTCGAGGCGCCGACGCCTCCACGCGTGCCGACCACGGCGGTCGAGATGTGGCGCTTGGCCGCATCCGGGTCGTTTGCCTTGGGCGCCGCGAATACCGCCTGGGCGTGATTCAGTGCATCGCGCAGCTGGCTCGCCGACAGCGGCTTTAGCAGATAGTCATGGATCCCGCTTGCAAGCAGGTCGCGGTAGAGCCTCACGTCGTTGACCTGCCCGACGGCGATCACCACGGTTCCAGGCTCGCACACTTCGGCCAGCGCGTTGATGTCGTTCAGCGGGTCGCCGCTTTCCGACAGATCGACCATCAGGATGTTCGGGCTGGCCGCCACCGAGAGCGACTGGACGGCGTTGCGCAACCCGCCCTTGGCGCACTTTTCGGGCTGCCAGCCAAGCTCGATCACGACCGGGCGCAGCGTATCGAGCGCGGCTTCGTCGCAGATGAACGCAGCGAACGGATCGCGGTTGCCGGGGGTTGGTTTCCAGGGGGCGTTCATGGCTTAGTTTCCTCCCGAAGCGGTAGAGCTGGCCTTGAGCTCGCCCGCACCTGTGTTGGCCTTGTCACGGTAGGTCGTGATCGCCTTGGTCGAGCTCATGATGACGGTCTCGCCGGTCCCGGCCTGGCCGTGGAGCAGGTCCTCGGGATTGGCGACCATCGCCGCCAGGTTGCCGTTGACCCCGCACCCGTAGCCCGGGGACGTGGCGTTCTCGTAATTCATGTCGCTCCGCTTGCCCCAGTCGGGGCAGCCGGGGACACTGGCGACCGCGCGGGTGATCACCACCCGGGCCGTGCCGGGTTGCAGGAACCCTTCGGTCACTGGTGCGCCGTCTGCCAGCAGCAGACCATGACGCGCGGCGATCTGGGCGACCGCTGCTCGGGTCGCACCGCTCGCGATTGGATCCTCGATCGAGAGCCGGTCGCCATAGCGCAGGTTCATCGCGTCGAACCAGGCGGACAGGCGCTGCTGTTCAGGCAGCGACAGACCGTCATAGGTTGTAGCCAGGTCGAGCGTATAGCTGGTCCGCGCCACGACCGGCTGCTTGACCGAATACAGGCTGGTGTTGTCCATCGCTCCCGGTGCGTTGCACCCGGCAAGCGTAGCGGCGAGGGTGAGGGCAAGGGTGCCCGCGGTAAAGCGTTTGCTGGTCATCACTCTCACCTCTCAGTTGAAGCTGAAGCCGGGGGCGGCAGCGTCGTTGCCGGCGCGGCGGTCCTTGCGGCGTTTCTTGTCGCTGCCGGCGGCGCGGCTCGGCAGGGCCGCGTCGGGCTGCACCTCCGAGATGGCCGGCCCCGCGGGTATCTGTTGCTGAGCCGCGGTCGGTTCAGGGCGGGTCGCGATGCCGCTGGTCGCTTCCTGCATGCCGAACAGGCGCGCAGCCTCGTTGGGCGCATTGAAGCCATCGGTCGGCAGCTTGACCTGGTTGCCGTCGATCGGGTTCACCAGGTACGGGGTCACGATGATCACCAGCTCGGTTTCGCCCCGACGATAGCTGGTCGAGCGGAACAGGTTGCCCAGGATCGGTACGTCGCCGACGCCGGGGGTCTTCTCGATCGCGTTTTGCGAGTTGTTGCTGAGCAAGCCGGCGATCATGAAGCTCTGGCCTGAACCCAGCTCGATGGTCGTTTCCGCCCGGCGCGTAGTCAGCGCGGGAATCTGGAAGCCGTTCAGCGTAACCGAGTTCTGGCTCGAAACCTCCGACACTTCCGGCCGGACGCGCAGCGATATGCGGCCGTTGGCCAGCACCGTGGGCGTGTAGGCCAGACTGACGCCGTACTTCTTGTACTCGATGGAGGTCGAGCCGAGACCCTGGCTGATCGGGATCGGAAATTCGCCGCCCGCGAGGAAGTCGGCGGTTTCGCCAGACAGCGCGGTCAGGTTTGGCTGCGACAGGGTGGTCACGAGGCCGACCGATTCCGCCAAGTCAAACGCGCTGGCGATGTCGAGTCCGAGCAACTTGCCGAACAAGCCGATCGTCGATCCCTTGCCGGTGCCCGCCACCAGGCTTCCCCCGTCCGGGGCCGACGTAAAGCCGACGCCGAGGCCCGCAGGACTGCCAGGGGTATAGGTGGACGTCGGCCCCCGCCCGGTGGTGACACCGAACTTGAAGCCGCCGGTGGTATCGACAGTCTGCAGGTTGGCGCCGATGGCGCGGACCAGCGAGCGGCTGACTTCGGCGAACTTGACCTGCAGGTTGACCTGCAGCGGCGTCGCGGTCTTCAGCCGGCTGATGACATTCGCTTCATCCCCGACGAACGCCGCAACCAGGCGCTCGGCCTCGGCAGCATCTTCCGGGGCGGCGACCGTGCCGGTCAGCAGGAACGTGTTGGTCCCCATGGTGGCAACGCTGATCTTCGCCTCGGGCATCGCCAGCGCCAGCATCTGATCGACGCTGTCGATGTTCGATCCGACCCGCACGTTGGCCGACCAGATCACCGCGCCAGCCTTGTTGCTCGCGTAGACGGTGGTTACCCCGCCTGCCTTGCCGAACAGGTAGAGCTGGCGTTCGGACTTCACCTGAACGTCGGCAATTCCGTCGTTGGCGACGAACACGTCGGCCATCATGCCCGGTACGGTGATCAGCTCGCCGCGCCCGATCGACAGATTGATGTCGCGGCTCGGGGCGATGGTTTCCTGCGCGTTGGCCGGCAGGGCGGGAAGCCCGGCGAGCGGCGCTGCGGCGATGCCGAGCATCAGCAGCGTTGAAGTAAAGCGGCGGTTCATTGTCTGGCCCCTCGAATGGAACAGGTCTTTGCCGTAGATGCGGGTCGCGGTCATTGCAGGCCCCTTCACGGCATCATGCCGAGCGTGCCGGAGACCACCTGGCCGCCGTTCTGGATGGCGCCCGCCTGGCTTTCCAGGACTTGGCCGTTGCGTGAGATGGTGACGGTGCTGGCGTCCTTGCCGCGGGTCACGGTGACGACCGAGCGGGGTGCCGGTGCCGGAGCATAGCCCCGCGGTGCCGGACCTGCCGCGCTGATGGTCGGAGCGGCGCCCATCGCAGGGGCCGGTGCCGGCATCGTGCGGCGCTGGAAGCGGGACACGTCGCCGCCGGTCTGGAAGGTGGAGGCGCCATCGCTGGGGCGGTTCATCGCGGCGGCAAGGAGCTTCTCTTCCTGTTCGGGAGTCGCGCCATCGGGGATCTTCACATCGCCCTGGGCGATCGCCCGCTCAAGCTCGGACTGGCTGTCAGCGATCGACCGCAGCGACAGGCTGAGAGTGCCGATGGTCTGCGCGACTGCCACCTTTTCGGCGATCTTGGGCGTCACTTCCAGCGTCACGGTGCGGAACTGCTTGACGACCGTGGTGCCGTTCTCGGACTTTTCCTGAGTGGTCGACTGGTCGGTCGCCAGCACGCGGATGTTGCGCAGGATCGTTTCGGACGCCTTCAGGTCGCCCGAATCGCCGTTGCTCTTGACGGTCTGCGTCAGCATCAGGTCGACCCGGTCACCCGGGAAGATGAAGCCGCCGACGCCCGTCTTGGCAGAAACGGGAACGGTGACGGCACGCATGCCGGGACCCAGTGCCGCGGCCAGGAAGCCCCGATCGCCCGGTGCCACCAGCGAGCCTTGCGTCACCGGCTCGCCGGCCGTGACCGGGAAGCGCACCACGGTGCCCAGCAGCTTCGACACATCGGATTCGCCATCGATGTAGTAGGCGTCCTTCACGAGCTCTTTGGGCCAGGGCTGGAAGCCGATGGCATCAGCCGTGATGATCGTGCCGGTCGGCAGCACGCGCTGGGCGACCAGTACCTTCGGTCCTTGCGGCACCGCCGGTGCGGCCTGTGCGTCCGGTGCCGACGATCCGGCAAACATGCTCCGAGCCATCACGGCGGTCACGATGGCGATTGCCAGAGCACCAACCAGCAGCAGCAGCTTCTTCCTGTCCATGGCTGTCAAAGCCCCCTTATGCAGCCCGTATGATCCCGACGGGCCGGAATGAAATTCGTGGTTAAGCGAAAAGGGTTAACATCGAGTTCACCCAACCAGCGCGCTTTGTGCGGCTGGCAAGTAATGGGTGCCGAGAACCCACAATCCGGCGGTGGCGATTGCGACCCCGTAGGGGATGGCAAGACGGTCCCGCTGGCGGCGCGTGACGTGCCATGCGCCGAGCACCAGCGTCAGAACGCCGCCGGCCAATGCCATGACGATCAGCAGCCGCAGAAACCATTCGGGCTCGATCCACAGGGCCAGCGCGGTCAGCAGCTTCACATCGCCGCCGCCCATCCACTTCATCGCGAACATCGCCGCGAAGACCGCGAACGCAGCCACGCCCACGCCCAGTTGCAGCGCAACTTCGGGCCACAGCGAAAGGCCGCTCGCCCACCAGAAAAGCGGCGCGGCAAGGGCGATCGCGAGGTTGAGCCAGTTGTCGATCTGGCGCCGGCGCCAATCGGTCGCCGCGGCGACCAGCAGCGCAATTGCCAAGGCTACGAGCAGCCCGTATTGCAGATATCCGCCCAACATTGAGTAAGCCCCCAAAGACCCGCAGAGGGTCCCGAAGCCTCAGTGTTAGCGCGCATGGCTTACCAAAAAGTAACCACAGCCGGAGGGTCCCCATTAGCCAAGCCAAAGCCTTCGCCGGCGTTTCGGCCGATCGGCGTGCGATCCCTGCAGACGCGCAGGAAAGTCTATGGATCGCGCCTGACGGCCACAGGGTTCGCCGCATCGACTTGCCGCAGGACGAGACGCGCGGATCCATCCTGTTTCTCGGCGGTCGCGGCGATTTCTACGAGAAATACCTGGAAGCGCTGGTTCACTGGCAGAGCAGGGGCTGGCGGGTCACCGCCGCCGACTGGCGCGGCCAGGCCGGCTCCGGCCGATTGGGTATCGATGCCGTCACCGGGCATATCGAGGATTTCGCCGTGTGGGTCGCGGATCTCGCAGCGCTGTGGGCGCAGTGGTCTGCCGAGACGCCTGGCCCCCACGTCTTGGCCGGCCACTCGATGGGTGCGCATCTCGCATTGCGCGCAACTGCCGAAAGGGCGGTGCAGCCTGACGGCCTGGTGCTCGTGGCGCCGATGCTGGGGTTGGCTGGACGGCTGCCGACAGGCGTGACGCACGCGCTTGCGCGAGTGATGCTTTCGCTCGGCGACGCACGCCGCCCTGCCTGGAAGTGGAGCGAAAAACCGGGCGAGCCGCCCGCCTCGCGAGAGCACCTTTTGACGCACGATCCTGCCCGGTATGCAGATGAATTATGGTGGCGCCAGCAGCGGCCCGACCTCGTCATGGGTCCAGGAAGCTGGGGCTGGGTGGAGCGGGCCTCCGCCTCCATGCGAAGCTTGTTGAGACCGGGCGTGCTTGAAGCGGTCGCCGTGCCGACGCTGATGCTGGCGGCTCGCGAGGACAAGCTGGTGGCCTATCGCGCCATCGCTGATGCGGCGGTCCGTCTGCCGAATGTCGAATTGGTGACATTCGGGCCAGAGGCGCGGCACGAAATCCTGCGGGAGTCCGACGCTGTCCGCACGCAAGCCATGACCTCGATCGATGCATTTCTCGACCGGATCTCCGGATGACGGCGGGGTTCGACATCGCAGTTGTCGGCGCAGGCATTGCTGGCGCCAGCCTTGCCGCAGAACTGGCGGCGCAGGGTGCGCAGAGCGTCGTGCTGATCGAGGCCGAGGATCAGCCCGGCTACCACACCACCGGGCGGTCCGCGGCGTTTTGGGAGGAGTGCTATGGCGGTCCGGACGTCGTCCCGCTGACGCTCGCATCCGGGCCCTGGTTGCGAGACAACGGGTTCCTCAGTCCGCGTGGTGCGCTGTATATCGGACGGGAAGACGACGCGCCCGCGCTTGACGCGTTCATGGAGCGCTTCGAAGGCAGCGGAGTCCACATCGAACGCCTCGACCGGGAGGGGCTGACGGCGCATCTGTCCGGATTGCGCCCTGGGTGGGTCGGAGCGGTGTGGGAGCCTGCCTGCGCCGACATCGATGTCAGCGCGCTGCACCAGCATTATCTCGCAACCGCGCGCAAAAGCGGCGTGCGCTTGGTGACCCGCGCACAGATCGTCGGTGCGGAGCGTACGGAAGCCGGCTGGATACTGACAGATGCGCATAATGAGCGCTTCAGCGCCCGAGTGGTGGCGAACGCAGCGGGCGCGTGGGCCGATACGTTCGCCGCGCTAGTAGGTGCTCGGCCCAAGGGCATCCAGCCTCTACGGCGGACGGTCGCCCAGCTGCGCACAGACCCCGCGCCGCCCGCCACCCTGCCGCTGGTGCTCGACATCGCTGGCCGTTTCTATTTCAAGCCGGAAAGCGGCCGGCTGTGGCTGAGCCCCCATGACGAAGAACCATCGCCGCCGTGCGATGCAGCGCCCGAGGCACTCGCCGTGGCTGAAGCGATTGCCCGGTTCGAAACCGTTGTCGACTGGCGCGTGGCGGCAGTGGAGCGCAAGTGGGCAGGACTGCGATCGTTCGCACCCGACCGGCTGCCAGTCTATGGCTACGATCCGGCGGTCGAGGGTCTGTTCTGGTTCGCCGGGCAAGGCGGGTTCGGCATTCAGACCGCGCCGGCGGCGGCGCGTCTGGCCGCACAGCTGCTGCTGGATCTACCGCGCGACGCCATGACTGCGGAGCTGGACGCGGGCCTCTACGATCCGGCGCGGTTTTAACTTCGTCCAGCCTGCTCGGCAGCCGCACAGGCGAGCGCATCGACCCGGTCGTTTTCCGCGTGGCCGCTATGCCCCTTCACCCACACCCACTCGACCTGATGCGGCCTGGCGGCGGCAATCAGCTCATGCCACAGATCGGCATTGCGAACGGGCTGCTTGCTGGCGTTCTTCCACCCGTTCTTCTGCCAGCCGTGAACCCACTTGGTGATTCCATCGAGCACGTACTTGCTGTCGGAATGGAGTTTGATCGCGCACGGTTCGATCAGCGCCTCGAGCGCCCTGATGGCCGCGGTCAGTTCCATGCGGTTGTTGGTCGTTGCCGGGTCTCCGCCCGATAATTCCTTCTCATGTGCGCCCATGCGCAGCAGCGCGCCCCAGCCGCCGGGTCCCGGATTGCCCTTGCAAGCCCCGTCTGTGAAGATTTCAACCTGCTTCATGAAGCGAATGCGCCTTGCCCCGCCTCGGCATAGAAATTCAAGCGCCGCACGTAGTCCATCGGATCCTTCCTGGTCACGAGCGCGTCGGTTGGGGTGTCGAGCCAATCCTCGGCACGGCTGGCTACGAAGCGCAGGCACGCGCCTTGTGCAAGCACCGGAAGCGCGGCGCGTTCATCATCCTGCAGCGGCCGCACCGCATCGTAACCGTCGATTAGAGCCGCGCCGATCGCGGGTGCGAAATTGCTGCCCCGGCGGTCGAAACTCCACGCTGCGTGCGTGACCGCCAGATCGTACGCCATCGCCTCGTTGCAGGCGAAATAGAAGTCGATCATCCCGCTGACGGCGTCGCCCAGCATCAGGACGTTATCGGGAAACAGATCGGTATGGCAAACCGAACGCGGCAGATCGCCCGGCCAGCGATCGCGCACGTCCGTTGCGACGGCGACGACCCCGGGCAACACCGGATTAATCTGGCCGAGGGCCATGGCGTCGTAGTGCGCAAGGGTGCCGGCCGTTTGCGCCACCCCCAGCGCATTGTCGCGTTCGAGCGCGAAATCCAGCCCCGCCAGGTGTACCTGAGCCAGGGCCGCGCCGACCGCGTGAGCTTGCGCCGCCGTGGGCCGATCGACCGACACGCCGGGCAGAAACTCGATCAGCGCCACCGCCTTGCCGCCCATCTCCCGCCACGCGGCGCCTGTCCGGTCGTGGATGGTGCGCGGCACGGCACAGCCCCGTTCCGACAGATGGTCGAGCAGGCCAAGAAAGAACGGCAGGTCCGCCAGGTCGATGCGCCGTTCGTACATTGTCAGGATATACCGCCCGCGTTCGGTTTCGATCAGCCAGTTGGAGTTCGAGATCCCCTCGGCAATGCCCTTCGCGGAAATCAGCCCGCCGACGTCGTACTCGGCGATCAGTGACGCCAGATCCTCTGCCCCCAGGTGCGTGTAGACCGCCACTAGTCGATCAGCTGGCGGGGCAGCTTGAACACCATCTTCTCCTCAGTGGTGACGATGGTGCGTTCTTCGACGGTGCGCCACTGGGCAAGCTGCTCGACCACTTCGCGCACCAGCTTTTCAGGAGCCGAGGCGCCCGCCGTGAGGCCGACCGTGCCCACGCCGTCAAGCCAAGCCGGGTCGATGTCGCTCGCCCGCTGGATCAACCTGGCATCGGTGCCCATGCGCATGGCAACCTCTACCAGGCGGACCGAATTAGACGAGTTGGTGGCACCGATCACCAGCACCAGGTCGCTGCCGGGGGCAATTGCCTTGACCGCGGCCTGACGGTTCGAGGTGGCGTAGCAGATGTCTTCCGCCTTTGGACCCACGATGTCCGGGAACCGGGCCTGTAGCGCAGCAACGATCTCTCGCGTGTCATCGACCGACAGGGTCGTCTGGGTCAGGAACGCGAGCGGCAGGTCAGGGAGGAAATTCAGCGTGCCGACATCGGTGAGGGTTTCGACGAGGGTGATCGATCCTTCGGGCACCTGACCCATGGTGCCGATCACTTCCGGGTGACCCCGGTGGCCGATGAACAGAATATGCCGTCCGGCCTCTACCTGACGTTCAGCCTGGCGGTGCACCTTGCTCACCAGCGGGCAGGTTGCATCGACCCACGTCATCGTGCGCCGCTGCGCTTCCACGGGTACCGATTTGGGCACGCCGTGGGCGCTGAACACGACCGGGGCACCGTCAGGCACCTCGTCCAGTTCTTCCACGAAGATGGCGCCCTGCGCCTTGAGGGCATCGACCACGTACTGGTTGTGAACGATCTCGTGCCGGACGTAGACGGGCACGCCGTACCGTTCGATCGCGCGCTCGACGATCTCGATCGCGCGGTCGACGCCGGCGCAGAAACCGCGCGGTGCGGCGATCAGCAACTGCAGGGGCTTGCGCTGGTCAGCGGAGCGGGAGGGTTGCAAGCGCGCGTTCATCGGTCGCCCCCTAGCGCTTCGCCGCGTGCGCCGCTAGGGCGGCGGCTGCAATGACAACCGGGACCGTGCCAAACATGATCAATCGCCTTCGCCTTGCTGTCTTCCTGACGATGGGTATCGCGCTGGCTGGCTGCAAGACCGCTGGTGAACTGGTGGTGGATCAGGGTGTCGGCATTTCGGCGATCCGCACAGTGTGCCCGGCCGTCGGCGTGCCCAACTACACCGGCGACGTTACTGTCTTTCGCGTGCCGGGAGATACCAGTGCAGCGAACATCGACCTGACGGCGGCGATCACTAACCTGCGGTCCACTTGCGACGATGCGACCGGCGGCGACAGGGTGTATTCCAATGCGACGTTCGACGTCCTCGCCCGGCGCACCGACACGCGGGGCGCGCGTCAGGTCACATTACCCTATTATTCCGTAGTGCTGCGGGGCGGATCGTCGGTGGTGACCAAGCGCATCGGGCAGGTGACGCTGAGCTTCGCCGACGGTCAGGAGCGTGCTCAGGCGCGGGCCCAGGCAGGCGCTTACGTCGACCGCGCTGAGGCGACCTTGCCGCAGGACATCCGCGATCAGATCACGCGCCGGCGGAAGGCAGGCGACGAGGATGCGGCGATTGATCCGTTGAGCGATCCCGCGGTCAAGGCGGCCGTCGCCCGGGCCACGTTCGAACTCTTGGTCGGCTTCCAGCTCACCGAGCAGCAACTGGCCTACAACGCGACCCGCTAGGCGCCGCTCCCCTTCCTGCCCCGCGCGTGGCTTGCGCTTTGCCGCCGATCCGGTAACCCGCGCCGCCATGTCAGACACCCAGACCCTTCACGCGGCCTTTGCGGCGCGCATCGGCGCGGTCCTGCGCGCGCTCGAACTGGAAGGCGCGCTTCCTCCCGGAGCATCGGAGGCAGCGGTCACCGTAGAACCGCCGCGCGATCCAACCCACGGCGACCTCGCGACCAATGCCGCGATGGTGCTGGCCAAAGCGGCGGCGACCAATCCCCGCTCGCTGGCGGAAAAGATCGTCGAGCATCTGAGCCGCGAACCCGCCGTCGCCGCGGCTGAAATCGCCGGACCCGGGTTCATCAACCTGCGGCTGGCGGACTCCGTCTGGCTGGACGAGCTTCAGGCGATTGCGGCGCTAGGTGCGAATTACGGCCGCGCCACCACCGGCGCGGGGCGGCGCGTGAACGTCGAATACGTATCGGCCAATCCCACGGGCCCCATGCACATGGGCCACTGCCGGGGCGCGGTGGTGGGAGACGCGCTCGCCACGCTGCTCGAGTTCGTCGGCCATCCCGTCACCCGCGAATACTACATCAACGATGCGGGCGCCCAGGTCGACGTGCTCGCCCGCTCGGCGCACTTGCGTTACCGGGAGGCGCTAGGCGAAACCATCGGCGACATTCCCGAAGGGCTCTACCCCGGGGATTACCTCGTCCCGGTCGGCAAGACGCTGGCGGCTCAGTTCGGTCCGCGGTTCGTGAACGCGCCCGAGAGCGAATGGCTGCCTGAGTTGCGGCCGATCGTCGTCCACGCGATGATGGACATGATCCGGGCCGACCTCGCGTTGCTCGGGATCGAACACGATGAGTTCGCGTCTGAGGCGGAGTTGCAGCAGGCGGGCAAACCAGCCGAAGCCGAGGCCTGGATGCGCGCGCATGACCTGGTTTACGACGGCGTGCTCGAGGCACCCAAGGGCAAGACGCCGGACGACTGGGAGCCGGTCGAGCTGCCGCTGTTCCGCGCCACCCGCTTCGGAGACGACCAGGACCGGCCGATCCGCAAGAGCGACGGCAACTGGACGTACTTCGGCGCCGATCTGGCCTATCACATGCAAAAGGCGGCCACGGCCGACGAACTGATCGACATCTGGGGCGCGGATCACGCCGGCACCGTGAAACGGATCAAGGCCGCCGTGGCCGCCTTGGCGCAGGGCGAGGGGCGGGCGATCCCGTTCGACGTCAAGCTAGTGCAGATGGTCCAGCTGCTGCGCGGCGGCGAGCCAGTAAAGATGTCGAAGCGCTCCGGCACGTTCGTGACGCTCGCGGACGTGGTGCGCGAAGTCGGCAAGGACGTGGTCCGGTTCACGATGCTGACGCGCAAGCCCGAAGCGCAGATGGAGTTCGACTTCGCCAAGGTGGTCGAGGCGTCGAAGGACAACCCGGTGTTCTACGTCCAGTACGCCAGCGCGCGGATCCACTCCACGTTGCGCAAGGCCGCGGCAGAAGGGCTCGGTCCCGACCCTGCCGCGATCGAGCGTCTCGGCGCTGAAGAACTGTCGCTGATCAAGCACGCGGCACAGTTTCCCCGGCTGGTCGAGGCTGCCGCTGCGGCGCGTGAGCCGCATCGGATCGCGTTCTTCCTCTATGATCTTGCCGCCGCACTCCACGCCTTCTGGAATGCCGGCAACGACGCGCCCGAGAAACGCTTCATCGTGGCACAGGACCCGGCGCTTACCGGCGCGAGGCTTTTCCTTGGTCAACAGATCGGGCAAGTTATCCGTAACGGTCTTGCGCTACTGGGCGTCGAGGCTGTCGAGGAGATGTAAGCATGGCGGGGCAGGGCGGGACGATCGACGACGACTTCATCGCGGACGAGCAGCTGACGCTGGGGGCCGAGGAAGATGAGCGCCTCCCGTGGCTCGAGGCCGGCGATGAGGACGAGGATGAAGGCGGGGTCGACACCGGACGGATCGTGGGGTTCGCGATGTTCGCCGCACTCGCGCTGGCGGCGCTGGTCGGGGGCATCTGGTGGTTCGGCCAGCGCGGCCCCGACCCTGAACTGGTCGCCGACGGCAGCACGATCCAGGCGCCCGACGGCCCTTACAAGACCCGGCCGACCGACCCGGGCGGCAAGACCTTCGAAGGCACCGGCAATCTCGCCCCGGCCGTGGGCGAAGGCGAAAAGCGGGAAGGCCGCATCGCGGAAGCAGATGTGCCCGCTCCCAGCATCGACACACCCAAGGCGGGGGCAACACCCGCAGCGCCAGTCGCAAGCGGCATCGGGGTTCAGGTCGGTGCCTATACCGACAAGGCAACCGCCGAAGCGGGTTGGCAAAAGCTGCAGTCGCGAACCGACAAGCTGTCAGGAGTCAGCCACCGGGTGGTCGAGGGACGCGCCGACATGGGCACGGTCTACCGGCTCCAGGCCGTGGCGGGCGATCTGGCCGGTGCCAACGCCCTGTGCGCGGCGTTGAAGAGCGACGGAGTGGACTGCCAGGTCAAGCGCTGAACAGTTCACACGCCAGGTGGCAGGGGATTGGTCCCGCCACCTGACTTGCAGTAGTCGCGGCTTGCTGCGAATCTGCGGTCCATGACGCCTGCGATCTTCGGCCTTTCCGGTCTTACGCTGAACCCCGACGAACGGGCTTTCTTTCGCGAGTGCGACCCGGCGGGCTACATCCTGTTCGGCCGCAACATCGACACGCCGGCGCAGGTGCGGGCACTCACCGATGAACTGCGGTCGATCCATGGCCGCGACAAGTTGCTGGTTTCCATCGACCAGGAAGGCGGCCGGGTCGCCCGGATGCGCCCACCGCAGTTCAGCGCCTTTCCTGCAGGCGCGGCATTCGACGCATTGTACGAGCTCGCGCCGTCCTCCGCGATCGCCGCGGCGCAGATGAACGCTCACGCCATGGGGATCGAGCTGGCGGAGGCCGGGATCACAGTCGATTACTATCCCTCGCTCGATGTCCGCCAGCATGGCGCGCACGACGTGATCGGAGACCGTTCATTCGGGTTCGAACCGCTGCGCGTGGCGGCGATCGGCCGCGCTGTCCTGGACGGTCTCGCCGCCGCGGGCGTGGCGGGGTGCATCAAGCACATGCCGGGGCACGGGCGTACCTCGGTCGACACGCACAAGACGCTGCCGACCGTCACCGCGACCGCGGAAGAGCTCGAGATCGATCTCGCGCCGTTCAAGGCACTAAGCCACGCACCCGTCGGGATGACCGGTCACCTGGTGTTTCCGGAGTGGGACCCGGAGTGGCCGGCAACCCAATCGCCGACGATCATCCACGAGGTCATTCGCGGCCAGATCGGGTTCGATGGTCTGCTACTGACCGATGACCTGGATATGGAGGCGCTGTCGGGCTCCGTTCCCGAGCGGGCCGAGCGTGCCATTGCGGCGGGTTGCGACCTGGCGCTCAACTGCTGGGCGAAAATGAACGACATGGTAGGCATCGTCGAGCGCCTCCCCGCCATGTCAGCGCAGACCGCCGCCCGGCTCGATCGCGCGTTGGAGAACACCGGCGTTGTACCTGAGGGCGACAAGGCGCAGCTGCTGGCCCAGCGCGACGAACTGCTGGCCCTCGCGGAAACTGCCGCGTGACCGACGGCGCCATGCTGCTGCCCCTCCATCCGGCCGGGGAGGATTGGTCCGGCCCGGGCGCGGCACCTACCGAAGATGCGGCGCTTTACCTCGAGCTGGACGGTTGGGAGGGACCGCTCGACCTGCTGCTGGACCTGGCGCGGCGGCAGAAGGTGGATTTGAAGGCGATCTCGATCCTCTCTCTGGTGGATCAGTATATCGCGTACATCGAGCAGGCGGAGGCGCTGCGGCTGGAGCTGGCGGCCGACTACTTGGTGATGGCGGCGTGGCTCGCGTATCTGAAATCCGCGCTGCTTCTTCCGCGCGATGAGCGGGAAGACCCCAGTCCCGAAGACCTGGCCCTGAGACTGCAGTGGCGCCTCGCCCGGCTGGGCGCGATGCGCGAGGCGGCCGCCCGGCTGATGGCCCGCGACCGGCTTGGCCGCGACGTGTTTCCCCGCGGCGCTCCGGAAGGCTTGCGCACCGACCGCAAGACCTTGTGGCAGTGCGACTGGTTCGCGCTGGTCCAGGCGTACGGCCAGATCAACGCGCGCACCGCACCGGTTGTGCACATGGTACGCGAACGGCCGGTGATGACGCTCGATTCCGCGATCGACCGCGTCTCCGCGATGCTGGGCGTGACGCTCGACTGGATCGAGCTCAGGCAGTTCCTGCCACCGCATGCGGAGCCGCGGCTACGCAAGTCGGCGCTTGCCTCCAGCTTCGTCGCGGCGCTGGAACTCGCGCGGCGCGGGCGGGCGGAGTTGGCTCAGGAGGAGACGTTCGGACCCCTTCGGCTGCGGCGGATCGCCGGGTGAGCGACGGCTTCGACCGCGCGCTGGAAGCGACGCTGTTCGCAGCGGAAGAAGCGATGACGGTCGACGCGCTCGTGAACCATCTGGGAGCGGCCGCTGCGGCAGACGTGCGGCAAGCCCTAGCGCGCCTCCAGGTCCACTACCGCGAGCGGGGCGTCCGGCTGGTCGAGCGCGGGGGGCGCTGGCACTTCGAAACCGCGCCGGATCTGGCGCACATCCTGCGGCGCGAACGAGAGCAGGTTCGCCGCCTCAGCCGGGCAGCGACCGAGGTGCTTGCCATCGTGGCCTATCACGAACCCGTCAGCCGCGCAGAGATCGAATCGATCCGCGGGGTGCAGACCTCGTCCGGCACACTCGACGTGCTGATGGAGGCGGGCTGGGTGCGGGCCGCGGGCCGGCGCGAGGTACCCGGGCGGCCAGTCATCTACGGGACCACGTCTGCGTTCCTGGATCACTTCGGCCTGTCGTCCCGCAAGGACCTGCCCGGGATCGACGAACTCAAGGCGGCTGGCCTGCTCGATCCGGTGGACGAGGCGTTCGATGCGCTTGCTAATGAGGATGCAGCCGCCGCGGAATCCGACGGCTAGACTGGCGCTCGCGGCCCGTATCCCCTAGATGGGCGGCAAGGAGATTACCCATGGGTTCGTTTTCCATCTGGCATTGGCTGATCGTCTTGCTGATCGTGCTCGTCCT
Organism: Parafrankia sp. BMG5.11; assembly: GCF_004337455.1. NCBI lineage: Bacteria > Bacillati > Actinomycetota > Actinomycetes > Frankiales > Frankiaceae > Parafrankia > Parafrankia sp. BMG5.11. Next base: position 145,560 of record NZ_SJXI01000015.1, read on the forward strand.
GTTCGGACGCGGGCGCGTGGCGGAAATCATGGGCGACTTCGGCAAGGGCATCAAAAGCTTCAAGCAGGGCATGAACGAAGATGAAGCGGCCCCCGGGAGCAAGGGGCAGGGCGCCGCCCCCACGGTTCACAGCCTGGAAGGGCCACACCACGATGCCAAGCCAGCTCAGGAAGCCGCCAAGGACCCCCACCCGGGAGCCGAGCACCGCCCATAAGCGGCTGATCGGCGCCTGACGGCGGATACCCATGTTCGATATTGGCGCATCCGAGTTGTTGATGATCGTGATCGTCGCGGTTGTCGTGATCGGTCCCAAGGACTTGCCGCGTGCGCTGCGCACCGCGGGCAAGTGGATCGGCAAGGTCCGCCGCACCTCCAACCATTTTCGATCGGGTATCGAGTCGATGATCCGCGAAGCCGAGATGGAGGAAATGGAAAAGAAGTGGGCCGAGCAGAACGCCCGCATCCTGGCCGAACATCCGCCGGTTGACCTGTCGGATCACGAAATGCGTCCGCTGCCGTCGCAGACGGCCGAGGGGCGCGCCGGTGATCCTCCGGTCGACCCTCCGCCGCCCGATGAACCCCAGCTCCCGCTACGCTGATGGTGTTTTCGATCCGCGACATCGACCAGTCTCAGGCGCCGCTGCTGGACCACTTAATCGAGCTCCGCGCGCGGCTGCTGCGCGCGTTTCTCGCCCTCGCCGTCGCGTTCGGGGTGTGCTTCTATTTCGCGCAGGAAATTCTGGGCTTCCTGGTGCAGCCCCTGCTCGATGCCGGGCAGAACCGGCTGATCTATACCAAGCTTTACGGGCAGTTTTTCGTCGAGCTCAAGGTCGCGCTGTTCGCGGCGTTCTTCCTGGCTTTCCCGATCATCGCCAACCAGTTGTGGGCGTTCGTCGCCCCGGGACTGTATGCAAAGGAAAAGAAGGCCTTCCTGCCGTTTTTGCTGGCAACGCCGGTGCTGTTCGTCGCTGGCGGGGCGCTGGCGTATTACGTGGTTATGCCCACGGCCTTCGTGTTTTTCCTGGGATTCGAAGGCACCCAAGGCGGCGTCCAGATCGATGCGCTGCCCAATTCCGAAGACTATCTCAGTCTCGTGATGCAGTTCATCATGGCCTTCGGGCTGAGCTTTCTCCTGCCGGTCTTGCTGCTATTGCTCAACACTGCAGGCATCGTCAGCCGCGCACAGTTGGTCAGCGCGCGCCGGTACATGATCGTCGCCGCATTCGTGGTCGCAGCCGTTGCCACGCCGCCAGACGTCATCAGTCAATTGATGCTCGCGATCCCGTTGTTGCTGCTGTTCGAAGGCGCGCTGGCGGTGATGTGGTTTACCGAAGCTAAGGCTGCCCGCGAGAAGGCCGCAGACGAGACACCTACTTCAGCGTCCGAATGATCCCGCTGAAATCGGTGTTGCCGTTGCCGGCACCGACAAAATCTTCGTACAGCGCGCGCGCCCGCATACCCATCGGCACAGGGGCGTCCGCGGTTTCGGCGGCCTCCATCGCCAGCCGCAGGTCCTTCAGCATCAGGCCCGCCGCGAACCCGCCCTGATAATCGTTGTCGGCGGGCGACAACGGGCCGACGCCCGGGATGGGGCAATAGCTGGTCATCGACCAGCACTGGCCGCTGCTGACACTGGAGATATCGTAGAAGGTCTGCGGATCGAGGCCCAGCTTCTGCGCCATGGCGAACGCTTCGCAGGTGCCGAGCATGCTGATGCCCAGCAGCATATTGTTGCAGATCTTCGCCGCCTGCCCATTGCCGGCCGCGCCTGCATGGATCACCGCCTTGCCCATCGCTTGCAGGATCGGTTCAGCGCGCGTGAACGCGCTGTCGCTGCCGCCGACCATGAAAGTGAGCGTGCCGCCGTTCGCCGCCGCGATCCCGCCGGAAACGGGCGCATCGACCATTTCGTAGCCATGGTGCTGCGCCTGCTCGGCAACCTCGCGCGCCGTCGCGACATCGATGGTCGAGCAATCGAGCAGGATTGCCCCCTGCGGCGCCGCACCGAACACCTCGCCGGTATAGGCGCTCAGCACGATCTGGCCGTTGGGCAGCATCGACACCACCGCCTCCGCATCCGTGACCGCTTCGGCGATCGAGCCGGCGGTATCGCAGCCATTCTCACGCGCCCGGGCAAGCGCTTCCTCGTTGAGGTCAAATGCACGCACCTGGTGCCCGGCCTTGACCAGGTTCGCGGCCATCCCGCCGCCCATGTTGCCGAGGCCGATGAAGGCGATTCTCATGTAGAACTCCAGCTAGTGAGATGGCCAACAGGGGTGACGGCGAACCGGATCGCCCCGATCATTTGCTGAGGCGGCGATGACGGTCAGCGCCCCTTCCACTGCCCCTCACGCTTTTCGATAAAGGCGGCCATGCCTTCCGCCTTGTCCTCGGATCCGGCGAGAATCTGGAAGATGCGGCGTTCGACGATCAGGCCCTGGTCGAGCGTCGTCTCGAACGCGGCGTTGACCATTTCCTTGTTCGCGATCGCGGCCATCGGGGGCATCGCGGCGATGGCGGCAGCGGTCTTAAGTGCCTCATCCAGCAGCGTTTCATGGGGCACTACCCGCGCCACCAGGCCGCTACGCTCGGCTTCGGCTCCGTCCATCATCCGGCCGGTAAGGCACATCTCCATGGCCTTGGCCTTGCCGACCGCGCGGGTCAGCCGCTGGCTGCCGCCCATGCCCGGCGCGACGCCGAGCTTGATCTCGGGCTGGCCGAACTTCGCCTTGTCGGACGCGATGATGAAGTCCGCCATCATCGCCAGTTCGCACCCGCCACCGAGCGCGAAACCGTTGACCGCCGCGATCCATGGCTTGCGGACCGCCTTGACCAGGTCGCTGGTCCAGCGGGCGAAGAAATCCTCGAGGTAAAAATCGGCCGCCGCCTTGTCGGCCATTTCCTTGATATCGGCCCCGGCAGCGAACGCCTTGTCGCCAGCGCCGGTGAGCACCGCGCAGCGTTGGCCCCGGTCTGCCTCGAACGCTGAAAAAGCACTGATAAGGTCTTCTAGAACCTGTGAATTCAGGGCGTTGAGCGCCTGCGGACGGTTCAGCGTGATCAACGTCACCGCGTCGCGGTGTTCGACAGTGACGGTCTCGAAAGTCACGTTGCGGTCAGTCAAAGGGGCTTCCATTCTTCGTTGTCCGGCAACGGCGCGAAGATGCTGTCGATCAGTTCGTCGCTCACCTGTTCCGGAGTGGGCGGGTTCCACTGGGGATCGCCGGTCTTGTCGACGATCACCGCGCGCACGCCTTCGGCGAAGTCGGGACGGGTCAGGACGCGGCTGGCGATGCGGTATTCCATCACCATCTCGTCGCACAAGTGATGCAACCTCGCCGATTCCGCGAGCTCGCGCAGCGCGACCTTGCAGGTCTGCGGACTCTTGGTGCGCAACGTGGCGAGTTCCTTGATCGCCCAGTCACTGCCCTGGTCATCGGCATCGGCTTCCAGGCTGGCGATCACCTCTTCCAGCCGGTCGGATTTGAAGTGGTGCGCGATCTTGTCGGCGTTGGCCTCGATCCGGGCCGGGGGCGGGGTGACCGACAGCTCCGACAGGATGCCGGCGATCCGGTCAGGGTGCTCGGCGATGCGGGCCTTTGCCTCCTCCAGCTTGTCGGTCGGCAAATAGTGAGTCGCGAGCCCCGCCCAGAGGCACTCGGCGCCATCGAGCCGGGCGCCGGTCAGCGCGAGGAACTGGCCCAGTCGGCCCGGCAGGCGCGACAGGTACCACCCGCCGCCCACATCGGGGAACAGGCCGATGCCGGTCTCAGGCATGGCGAACCGGGTGTTCTCGGTCGCCACCCGGAATTTCGCGGGTTGCGAGATGCCGACCCCGCCGCCCATCGTCACCCCGTCCATGAAGGCGACGATCGGCTTGGCGTATTCGAACATCTGGTGGTTGAGCTGGTATTCGTCGTGGAAGAACCCGCGGCCCGAAACGCCGCCGTCGTTCAGCGCCGAGTTGCGAAGGAACGCGATGTCGCCCCCGGCGCAGAACCCGCGGCCTTCGGCGTGATCGACGATCACCGCCTCCACCGCGTCGTCCGACGCCCACTTCGTCAGTGCGGCGCTCATCGCGTGGCACATGTCGAGCGTCAGCGCGTGCAGCGCCCGGGGCCGGTTGAGCGAAATGCGCCCGGCGCGTCCGGTGGTCTCGATCAGGATGTCGTTCGTCATGGGATCCGTCATTGGCGCAGCATATCCCGGCCGACGATCATCCGCATCACCTGGTTGGTCCCTTCAAGGATCGAGTGGACCCGCAGATCGCGCCAGAACCGCTCGATCGGATAGTCCTTCAGGTAGCCGTAGCCACCGAACAGCTGCAGCGCGTCGTTCACGATCTTGCTCCCGCTATCGGTCGCCAGCCGCTTGGCCATCGCGGAAAAGCGCGTCTTGTCGGGCGCGTTGTCGCTGACCTTGGCGGCGGCGAGGTAGAGCAGGGCACGCGCGGCTTCGAGGTCGGTCGCCATGTCGGCGAGCATGAACTGGGTGTTCTGGAAATCGGCGATCGGCTGGCCGAACTGCTGGCGCTCCTTGGTGTACCGGACCGCCTCGTCGAGGCACCGCTGCGCACCCCCCAATGAGCAGGCGCCGATATTGAGCCGGCCACCGTCGAGCCCGGCCATGGCGAAGCGGAAGCCTTCGCCCTCTGCACCGACGCGGTTGGCGACGGGCACCCGGCAATCCTCGAAGATCAGCTGCGCGGTGGGCGACGCGTTCCAGCCGAGCTTCCGCTCCGGCGCGCCGTGGCTGAGGCCAGGGGTGCCCTTTTCGACCACCAGGCAGGTGATGCCCTTGCTGCGATCCTCGCTGGTGCGGACCATCACGACGTAGATGTCGTTGAACCCGCTGCCGGAGATGAACTGCTTGGTGCCGTTGATCACGTAGTGATCGCCATCGAGCACCGCGGTCGTCTTGAGCGCCGCGGCGTCGGAACCTGAACCCGGCTCCGTCAGGGCGTAGCTGGCGATATGCTCCATGCTGACCAGCTTGGGCAGGAAACGCGCCTTCACTTCCCCGCTGGCGAACCGGTCGATCATCCAACTCGACATGTTGTGGATCGAGATGAACGCCGATGTCGCGGGGCAGCCATAGGCCATCGCCTCCATGATCAGCGCCGCCTCCAGCCGGCCGAGGGCGATGCCGCCGCTTTCTTCCGAGACGTAGATCGACCCGAAGCCGAGCTCGCCCGCCGCCTGGACCACGTCGCGCGGGAAGTGGTGATCCTCGTCCCATTGGGAGGCGAACGGCGTGATGCGGTCGGCGGTGAACTTGCGCGCCATATCCTGGATGGCGAGTTGGTCGTCGGTAAGCTGGAACTGTCCGGTCATGCTGGTTGCGTTAGCCCATCGGGTTCAAGGTTCAAGCGGCACACTTGGTGTAGGTGAACGGCCCGCCCGGTTCCTCGCCGCCGCGCTCCGTGCGGGTGAGCGTATCGCCGCTGGCCGACAATTCGACATCGCGGGTCCAGCTCATGCCTTCGCCGCTGAAGGCGAAGTTCGCGCGAATCGCCGTGTCGCTGCTGCTCTTGATCGTGCCGAGCTTGCCGATCGATTCGTAGAACGTCAGCGTGGTCGGCGAAATCCGCAGCAGTCCCTTCGCGTCGCCGCGCGTGCTGGTGCAATCGGCGGGGACCATGCCCCAGTTGCCCTGCAGCGCCACCGGGATGCCGAATTCGGGAACGCCGGTGCCATCGGTGGCGGTCGCAGTCGCTGCTGGCGCCGGGGTCGCTGACGCGAGTGGAGTCGGCGTGCCGGCTGCGTTCGCGCTTGCGCTCGTTTCCGTCGTGGAATCCGTGTCCTGCTGGCAGGCGGCAAGCGCCAGGGGCAGTGCGGCGAGGGCGACGAAGCGCATTGCCGGGCTCACGCGAATGTCGGGATGTTGAAGGCGTTGGAGCCGTCGCCGCCCCCGTCGGGCCAGCGCTGAGTCACGGTCTTGACCTTGGTCCAGAACTTCATGCCCTCGGTGCCGTACTGGTTGGTGTCGCCGAACGCGCTGCGCTTCCACCCGCCGAAGCTGTGATAGGCGACCGGCACCGGGATCGGCACGTTGATCCCGACCATGCCGACGTTAACCCGGCTGGCGAACTCGCGCGCAGCGTGGCCGTTGCGGGTGAAGATCGCGACCCCGTTGCCGTACTGGTGCTTCGATGGCAGCGCGACCGCTTCCTCGAAGTCCTTGGCACGGACGATCTGGAGCACGGGGCCGAAGATCTCTTCCTTGTAGCTTTCCATGTCGGGGGTGACGTGGTCGATCAGCGTCGGCCCGACGAAGTAGCCGTTCTCGTGCCCCTGGAGGGTAAAGCCGCGCCCATCGACGACGATCTCGCCGCCTTCGGCCTCGGCGGTGTCGATCCACTGTTCGACCCGCGCCTTGTGCTCGGCGGTGACGACAGGACCGTAATGCGCGTCCTTGTCGGTCGAGACCCCGATGCGCAGCGCCTCGATCGCGGGGATCAGCTTTTCACGCAGGCGATTGGCCGTATCCTCACCCACCGGCACCACCACGGGCAGCGCCATGCAGCGCTCGCCGGCCGAACCGAAAGCCGCGCCCGCGAGGTCGTTGACCACCATGTCGAGATCGGCATCGGGCATCACGATGCCGTGGTTCTTGGCCCCGCCCATCGCCTGCACGCGCTTACCGGCGGCGACGCCGCGGTTGTAGACGTAGTGCGCGATGTCGGACGAGCCGACGAAGCTGACCGCGGCGATGTCGGGGTGGTCGAGGATAGCGTCGACCATCTCCTTGTCGCCGTGGACCACTTGCAGCAGCCCCTCGGGCGCGCCGGCCTCGAGGAACAGCTCGGCCAGCCGCACCGGCACGGATGGATCGCGCTCCGAAGGCTTGAGGATGAAGGCGTTGCCGGTGGCGATCGCCATGCCGAACATCCACATCGGGATCATCGCCGGGAAGTTGAACGGGGTGATGCCCGCCCCGATGCCGAGCGGCTGGCGCATCGAATAGACGTCGATGCCCGGCCCCGCGCCGATGGTGTATTCGCCCTTCTGCACCTGCGGGATGCCGCAGGCGTATTCGATCACCTCCAGCCCGCGCTGCACGTCGCCCAGCGCGTCGTCGATCACCTTGCCGTGTTCGGAGCTGAGCAGGTGCGCCAGTTCCTCGCGGTTGGCCTCGATCAGCTGCTTGTAGGCGAACATCACGCGCGCGCGCTTCTGCGGGTTGGTCGCCGCCCAGCCCGGCTGCACCGCCAGCGCCGATTGCACCGCGCGGTCGAGCAGCGCCGCGTCGCCCAGCGGCACGCGCGCCTGCACTTCGCCGGTGGAAGGGTTCATCACATCCTTGAAGCGGGTCGCGGCCGCGCCCGGGCCGCCGACCATGAAGTGATCGATGTCGCGCATGGGAAATCTCCTTTGCCGCTGCCTTGCGAGCGCAGGTGACGGAAATCAACCGGTTGCCGCTGAAACGATTGACCGGCGCGGCGGGGCCAAGCTAATGGCCGGCACACAGGGCTTCCCGCGAAGTCGTACTTCGCGGGGTCCCTCACAGGCGCGGGCATGATGTAGTGGTAGCCTGCCAGCTTCCCATGCTGGACGTGCGGGTTCGATTCCCGCTGCCCGCTCCACCTCCTTCAAACTTCGGTCACTTGCGCGGCAAGATTCTCTCGTGCTCCGGCGGCTTGCCATGCGCGGCGAAGGCGGCAATGCGCTTTGGCAGGGGAGGCACGCGCTTGGCGAATACGGAAGTAGTTACGGACGGCACCTTGCTGGGGCGCTTCGACGGTGAACGGCCGCCCGCGCCGCCGTGGTTCGAACAGGTGCTGGCCATCGAGCCTGAACGGTCGACCTTCGACGTCGATGGCGCCGCGATCGAGCTGCTGACCTGGGGCGAGGTGGGCCGGCCGGGTCTGCTGTTCCTCCACGGCAATGCCGCGCATGCCGACTGGTGGAGCTTCATCGCGCCGTTCTTTGCCGCCGACTATCGCTGCGCGGCGATCTCGTGGTCCGGCATGGGCCGCTCCGAATGGCGCGAGCGGTATGCGATCGCGACCTTTGCGAAAGAAGCTTTGACGGCGATCGAGGTGGCGGGCCTCGCCGCGTCAGGCGCGCCGCCGGTGATCGTCGCTCACTCGTTCGGCGGTTTTCCCACGCTGTATGTCTGTGCCGAGCACCCCGAGGCGATCGGCGGCGCGATGCTGGTCGATTCCGCCCCGCCGAAGCCCGGTGGCGGGCCGCCGCCCCGGCTGGCGGAGGGGCGATCGCAGCACAACCGCTATCCCACGCTGGCGCACGCCCTGCGCCGGTTCCGCTTCCTGCCTGAGCAGGAAACCGGCCGTCCCGAGCTGATCGACCACATCGCGCGCGGCGCGCTGCACGAGGTGCCGGCCGAGGGCGATTCCCCGGCCGGCTGGACCTGGCGGTTCGATCCGCAGTTCTGGGCGCATTTCGACCGCGGCGACCTGGCGGAAGGGCTGATCGCCCGCGCCCGCGCCCCGATCGGCATCATCCATGGAGTCCATTCCGCGCTGCTGACGCCGGAACGGGTCGCGGAGATGACGGCCGCCATCCCGGACCTGCGCTTTGTCACCGGCCTGCCGCACGCGGCGCACCACGTGATGGTCGACGATCCGCTGGGGTTGATCGACGCGATCCGCGACGGGCTGCCGAAGCTGGGCTAACCCCTAGCGAGGCGGCATCCGGATGCCGCCGTCGAGCCGGAACTGGTGCGCGTTGAGGTATCCGTTGCGCGCGATTTCCAACACCAGCGAGGCGAACTCCTCCGGCTCGCCCAGCCGCTTGGGGAACGGGACGCTCGCGTTCAGCTGGTCCCACATCTGCGGATTGCGGTCCTTCATCCCCAGCATCAGCGGGGTGGCGAAGATGCCCGGCATGATCGAATTGACCCGAATACCGAGGTCCATCAGATCGCGCGCCATCGGCAGGACCAGGCCGTTCACGCCAGCCTTGCAGCTGCCATAGATCACCTGACCGATCTGCCCGTCCTGCGCGGCGACCGAGGCGGTGAGGATGATCGCCCCGCGCTCCCCGTCGTCATTGAGCGGTTCGGCATTGGCCATGCCGAGCGCCGAAATCGAGGCGACGCGGTAGCTCGACACCAGGATGCCTTCGGCGCCGAACGCGTAATCTTCGGTCGAGACCCGCTTGTATCCGCCGCTTGCCTTGTCCCACCCGACCGTCTTGCCGCGCCGGCTGGTCATTGCGCAATGCACCGTCAGACGTTCCTGTCCGTGCGCGGAGCGGGCACGCTCAAAGCCATCGAGCACCGATTGTTCGTCGGTGATGTCGACCCTTGCGAACAGCCCGCCGATCGCCGCCGCGTGCGCCTCGCCCGCTTCTTCGTTCACGTCGAAGATGGTGACCTTGAAACCGGCTTCGGACAGGGCCTGCGCGCTGGCCTTGCCAAGACCGGAGGCGCCGCCGGTGACCACCGCTGCCAGGCCTGGTTCTAATTTCATGGTCGCTGTCCTCTCGCCTCAAGAATCGGCTGTCATCACCGTGTCTCCACGCTATCGCAGGGCACAGGCATGGTCGCCAAGAGGGTTCGCCGCATGACGTTTGAAATGCACCGCCGCACGTTCCTGTCCGCTACCGCCAGCGCGTTCGCCGCGCTCGCCGCAAGCGGTTGCTCGACCGTCCAGCGCCGCTCCACGGTCGGTTACGGTCCGCTGGTGGCCGACCCGGCCGGGTTGATGGACCTGCCGGCGGGCTTCACCTACCGGGTCATCTCGCAACTGGGCGACACGATGAGCGACGGCTTCACCGTGCCCGACGCCGCCGACGGGATGGGCTGCTTCGACCTGGGCGGCGGCAAGATCGCGCTGGTGCGCAATCACGAACTGATGCCGGGCAAGGACGGCGGCGGCGTCATGGGGCCCGCGTTCGACACCACGGGGCGCAGCCTGATCCCGTTGCCGGGCGGCACCACCACGATCGTGCTCGACGCGCGGACGCTGCAGGTGGAGAAACAGTATCGCAGCCTTGCCGGCACCATCCGCAACTGCGCGGGCGGCACGACCCCGTGGGGCAGCTGGCTGACCTGCGAGGAAGCGCCGTTCAAGGCCGATGGCCGCGTGGCCAACCAGGATCATGGCTGGACTTTCGAAGTGCCCGCGCGCACGCCGGGCCTGGTCGATCCGGTGCCGTTGAAGGCGATGGGGCGGTTCAATCACGAAGCCGCCTGCGTCGATCGGGCGACCGGTTATATCTATCAGACCGAGGACCGCGCGGATGGGCTGCTCTATCGGTTCATTCCCGACGTGCCCGGACAGCTGGCCAAAGGCGGCAAGCTGCAGGCGCTGGCGTTGACCGATGGCGTGCGCGACACCCGCAACTGGGACGGGATCACGGTTGCGCCGCAGAGCTGGCGCGGGGTGAAGTGGATCGATCTCGCCGACGTGGAAGCGCCCGCCGACGATCTGCGCAACCGCGGCGCGGCCGCTGGCGCCGCGCTGTTCGCGCGCGGGGAAGGCATCTGGATGGGTGACGGCGAGGCGTATTTCACCTGCACCAACGGGGGTAACGCGAAGCTGGGGCAGATCTATCGCCTCGACATGCGCGGCGAACGCGGGTCCGGCGGCAAGCTGCAGCTGTTCTTCGAATCGACCAGCGCGGACCAGTTCAATTACGGCGACAACCTGACGGTCGCGAACTGGGGCGACCTGATCGTGTGCGAGGATCAGTACACCGACGACGTCACCAATCATCTGCGCGGCATCACGCCCGAAGGCATCGCCTATCCGCTGGCGTTGCTGCGCCAGCAGACCGAGCTTGCGGGCGCCTGCTTCTCGCCCGATGGGCGGACGCTGTTCGTCAACGCCTACAGCCCGGCCAAGACGCTGGCGATCACCGGGCCCTGGATCTGATGAGGCGAGTGACCGGCCGGGGGTGTGACGAGCTGACCGCTTGAGCGCGTTCCTGTTTTCCCTGGCGGCGGTGTTCGCCGTGTCGCTGGGCGGTGGCGATCAGCTGCTGGCGGCGCGGCTGGCCGATCGAACGCGCCGAAGCGCTGGGTTGCTGGTGGTTGGGGCCATCGCCTCCGCGCTGTCGGCGCTGGCCATGGCGGTCGCCGGCCTTGCGTTTGCCCTGATCCTGCCGGAACCCGCCGCCGACATGCTGGTGGCGATCGCCTTGCTGGTCGCGGCGGTGGAGCTTGCCTGGCCGTGGCGGCGCAAGCTGCCCGAGGAGCCGACCCATTCGCTGTTCGCGACCCTGATCGTGCTGCTGGCGCGGCAGGTCGGCGATGCGGCGCGGTTCCTGGTGTTCGCCTTCGCGGCGGGCGGCTCCGCCTGGCTGGCGGGGGCAGGCGGAGCGCTGGGCGGCACCGCCGCCATCGCGCTGGGGGTGACGCTGGCGGCGGAGCTGGAACGGTGGCCGGTGCGCGCCATTCGCCTGACGCTGGCAGCGGTGGTCGCGATCGTCGGGGTGTACGCCGGGCTCGCCGCTCGCGGGATCATCGGCTAGGCGGGTGCAGGTGTCATCGCCCCACATCATCGAAGGCGCCAACGACGCCGAGGTCGCCCGGTGGATCGACCGGACGCTCGCCAACGCGCTGGCGTCGACCGCCGGCCCGATCGCGGTGACGGTGCCGGGTGGCTCGACCCCGTTTCCCATCATCGAGCGGCTGGCCGCGGCTCCGCTCGACTGGCGGCGGGTGACGGTGTGGCCGGGCGACGACCGGGTCGTGCCGGAGGATCACCCCGCTTCGAATACCGGCCGCATCCGCGCGCTGCTGGCACCGGCGGGCGCCGAAGTGGTGACGCTGACGGTGATGGAACAGGTCCCGCGCTTCACGCTTGCATGGCTGGGCATGGGTGAGGACGGGCACGTCGCCTCGCTGTTTCCGGGCAGCGAGCCGCGCGTCGATGATCCGGAATCGATCCGCCGCCTGACCCCCGATCCGCTGCCGCCCGAAGCGCCGTTCGACCGGATCACGCTGACCCTGCCGGCGCTGCTGGCCAGCGACGCCTTGTTGCTGGTGATCCGTGGCGCGGCCAAGCGGCGGGTGCTGGCTGACGCTATCGCCGGCCGCAGCGATACGCCGGTCGCGCGCCTGCTCGCCGCCGCCAGCCAGCCGGTCACATGCTTCACCTGATCCCGCGCCCGCTGCACCGGCTCGTCCTGCGCGCCGCACATGCGCTGCGGCAGCGCTGGCGCAGGCACCTGCGGCTGCCGATCCAGGGGGTGACGGTGTTCGTCACCGATCTTGAGGGCCGGTTGCTGCTGGTGCGGCACAGCTATGGGTCCGGCAGCTGGGCGCTGCCCGGCGGCGGGATGCGGCGGGACGAGAAGGCCGAGGATGCGGCAACGCGCGAGATCGCCGAGGAAGTCGGTTGCCGGCTGGAAGGCGCGCGCGTGCTCGAGGCGCTGGAGGAAACCCTGTCCGGCGCGCCGCACACCGCCTGGCTGGTCGCCGGGCGCACGCCCGACTGGCCACGCCCGGATCGCCGCGAAATCCTGGAGGCGCGGTTCTTCCCCACCCATTCGCTGCCCGAGCCACTGACGCGGTTGTCGCGCAGACGGATCGAGGCGTGGCGGGGGCAACTGCGCTAAAGCAACGACAGCTGCGCGTCGTCCCGAGCCGGCTCGGCCGCGCCGCCCCGGTCGAGGTTCGACAGCGTCAGGCCCATCAGCCGGATCGGCAGCGGCAGGGGCAGCGCTTCGTCGAGTAGCTCGCGCGCTACGCGGGCGAATTCGGTCTTGTCCGCCACCGCGTGAGGCAGCGATCGGGCGCGGGTCATGATCTGGAAATCGGTGTACTTCATCTTGAGCGTGACCGTGCGCCCCTTGGCCTCGTTGCGCTCGATCGAGGTCCACACGATGTCGATGATGCCCTCCAGCGTTTCGCGCAGGGCGGGGCCGGTGGAGATATCCTCGCTGAAAGTGCGCTCTCCGCCCACCGACTTGCGGATCCGGTTGGCGCGTACGGGGCGCAGGTCGATGCCGCGCGCCGCGCGATAGAGGTAATCGGCAAAGCTGCCAAAATGCGCGCGCATCCACGGCAGGTCCTTGGCGGCGAGATCGGCGCCGGTCGTGATGCCCAGCCGCGCCATCTTTTCCGCCCCCTTGGGCCCGACCCCGTGAAAGCGGCGGATCGGCAGCGACTGGACGAACGCCGCCCCCTGGCCCGGAAGGATCACGCACAGCCCGTCGGGCTTGTTCTGGTCGCTGGCGAGCTTGGCGAGGAACTTGTTGTAGCTGACCCCCGCGCTGGCAGTGAGCCGGGTATCCTCGCGGATGCGGCGGCGGATGTCCTGCGCGATCTTCGTCGCGCTGCCGATGCCCTTCAGATCATCCGTCACGTCGAGGTATGCCTCGTCGAGGCTCAGCGGCTCGACATGGGGGGTATAGTCGCGGAAGATCGCGCGGATCTGCTGGCTGACTTCCTTGTAGACGTCGAAGCGGTGACGCACGAACACCAGGTCCGGACACAATCGCCGCGCGGTGGCGCCGGGCATGGCGCTCCGCACGCCGAACCTCCTTGCCTCATAGCTGGCGGCGGCGACCACGCCGCGCGTGCCCGACCCGCCCACCGCCACCGGCAACCCGCGCAGCGAGGGGTCGTCGCGCTGCTCCACGCTGGCGAAGAAGGCGTCCATGTCGACATGGATGATCTTGCGCAGCCCTTGCGCGGTCTCCCCATCGTCATCATCTTCCTGGCTCACGGCGTACAGCTAGACCTTCACTCGGAAAATCGGAACTGGCCACGGCCTCGCAAGAGGTGCACCGCCGCCCCGCCATGCACGGACCTGCCACCCCCGCCGAAGAACGCACCTTCGCCGCGATGAGCGAGCGGCGGCTGGTGTTCATGATGGCTGCGCTGATGAGCCTGCAGGCGCTGGGGATCGATTCGATGCTGCCCGCGCTCGGCATGATCGGCGACGAACTGGGAGCGGTGGGCAACGAGCGCCAGCTGGTGATCGGCGCCTACCTGCTGGGATCGGGCCTGGGGGCGCTTGCCCCGGGCGTGCTGGCGGACCGGTTCGGCCGGCGGCCGATCCTGCTCGGCTCGATCGTCATCTACGCCGCGCTGTCGCTGGTCTGCGCGCTGGTCACCCAGTTCGAAGTGATGGTCGCCCTGCGGATGGGCCAGGCGTTCCTGACCGCCGGCCTTTCGGTGCTGCCCGCGGCGATCATCCGCGACCGGGTGGGCGGCGACCGGATGGCGCGGATGATGTCGACCATCATGGTCGTGTTCATGGTCGTCCCGGTGCTCGCGCCGTTCCTCGGCCAGACGGTGCTGCTGTTCGCCGGCTGGCGCTATATCTTCGTGTTGATGGCGGCGCTGGCGACGGTGATCGGCGTGTGGACGTGGTATGGTCTGCCCGAAAGCCTGCACGCCGAAGATCGCCAGCCGATCGCGCTGAAGCCGGTGTTCCGCAACATGCGCGAGGCGTTCCTGCGGCGCGACGCGATCGGCTATGTCATCGGTTCCAGCCTGGTGTTCGGCGCGCTGTTCGGGTTTCTCAATTCGGCCCAGCAGCTGGTCAGCGAAACCTTCCAGATGGGTCCGTACTTCCCGTTCATCTTCGGCGGCGCGGCGGCGGGGATGGCGCTGGCGAACTTCTTCAATTCGCGCATCGTGGAGCGGTTCGGCGCGCGGCGGGTCTCGCACACCGCGCTGATCGCCTTCATCGCCACCTCGGTGCTGCAGGTGCTCGCCGCCAGCCAGCAGGACGAGAAGCTGTGGCAGTTCCTGCCCCTGATGGCGGCCAACATGGCGCTGCTGGGCTTCGTCGGCGCGAACTTCGGCTCGATCGCGATGCAGCCGTTCCAGCATATCGCCGGGTCGGCATCGTCGGCGCAGTCGTTCCTGCGGATGGTCACCTCGGCCGTGCTGGGCGCGGTCATCGGCCAGGCGTTCGACGGCACCGCCCGGCCGCTGGCGTGGGCGCTGCTGATCGCGGGCGTCGTCAGCCTCGCCTGTGTGCTGTTCAGCGAGAAGGGCAAGCTGTTCCGCCGGCTTCACCCGCCGGAAGGGGCGCGCTAGGCCCCCAGCGTCCGCCACGCGAGCCCGGCAAATTCGCACAACAGCGGCCGGGTATCGCGCGGGTCGATGATGTCTTCCACGTTGAAGCGTTCGGCGCTTCTGAACGGGGAGGTCACCTTGCCCAGCCGCTCGCGGATGCCTTCGAGTTCCGCCGCCGGATCGTCCGCCGCCTCGATCTCCGATTTGTAGGCGACCTCCAGCCCGCCCGCGATTGGCAGGCTGCCCCAATCCCCTGACGGCCAGCAATAGCGGTATTGGTACCGGTCCGCGTTGGACATAGCGCTGCCCGCGATGCCGTATGCGCGGCGCAGCACCACGCTCGCCAGCGGGACGGTCGCCCGGTAGACCGCGTTCATCGCCTGCACGCCGTAGCGGATAGTGCCGGCCATCTCCGCCTCGCGCCCGATCATGAAGCCGGGGTTGTCGACCAGGTGGACGATCGGCAGGCGGAACTGGTCGGCGAGCTTCACCCAGCGTTCGACCTTCTCTGACGTCTTGGCGTCCCACGATCCGCCGAGATAGCTGGGGTCGCTCGCCAGGACCGCCACCGGCCAACCGTCGAGCCGGGCGAGTGCGGTGATCGCGGCGCGTCCCCACAGCCGGCCGATCTCGAACACCGTGCCCCGGTCGAAAACGAGGTCGAGCGCGCGGCGCATCGAATAGACCTGCTTGTCGCCGCGCGGGACGATGTCGAGCAGCGCCTCCTCGCGCCGGTCGGCGGGATCGCCGGTATCGATCCGGCGGGCGAGCTGGCCGGCGTATTCGGGCATGAACGACAGGAAGTGCCGCGCGCGGGCAAAGGCCTCTTCCTCCGACGCCACTTCGTCATCGACCACTCCGTTGCGCGCGTGGATGCCGCTGCCGCCGAGCGCTTCCTTGGCTTCTTCGTGATTGGCCGCGCCGCCTTTCCAGTTGTCCCCCAGCGCATCGACCACCGCGGGTCCGGCGGCGAAGATCTGGGACAGGCCCTTGACCATGATCGAATAGTGGCTGGCGACGATCCGCGCCGCGCCGAGCCCCGCCGTGGGGCCGAGCGCCAGCGCCACCACCGGCACGGTGTCAAGGTTCTGCACCACTTCGCCCCAGGGGGTCACGGCGGGGATATAGGTCGCGCCGATCTGCTCCAGCGTCTTGACCGAGCCGCCGCCGCCGGTGCCGTCGATCATGCGGATGATCGGCAGCTTGAGTTCGTGCGCCATCTTCTCGGCCTGGACCATCTTGCGCCCGATCCCGGCATCCGCCGCGCCGCCGCGAATGGTGAAGTCGTCCGCCGTGGCAACTACAGGGCGACCGTTGATCTCCGCCTTACCGAACAGAAACGGGGCGGGGAGGACGCCGGTCAGTTCGCCGTTTTCGTCGTAGCTGCCCTTACCGGCGATCTTGCCGATCTCGCGGAAACTGCCCGGATCGACCAGCGCCGCAAGCCGCGCGCGGGCGTCCATCTTGCCGCGGCCGTGCTGGCGCGCGACCTTGTCCGCGCCGCCCATCTGTTCGGCGAGCGCCTCGCGCCGGCGCAGCTCTTCGAGTTCCTTGGCCCAGGTCATTCCGTAGCGACAGCCTCCACGCGAGCCAGCAGCATTTCGACCTGCACCTGGCTGCCCTGGCTGACCGACAAATCGCTTACCGTGCCGGCGAATGGAGCGGTGAGCGCATGCTCCATCTTCATCGCTTCGAGCACCATCAGCCGCTGGCCGGCGGTGACCGCCTGGCCTTCCGTCACATCCACCGCGATGACCTTGCCCGGCATCGGCGCGACGATGTCACCGTCGTGAGCGGAGTGGGAGCCGGAGGGGTTGGCGCGGTCGGGTGAGAACTGGAACGCCGCTCCATCTTCGAAGAAGGTCCGCAGATCACCGTCACCGACGATGGTGCGAGCGTATCCCTGCCAAACTTCGGCATCGTCCAGCTCGACCGTCCGGACTGCACCGTCCACCCGGAGCCGGACGCTGTGCTCGGCGTCGCGGTTGAGGCGAAATCCGCGAAGGGTCTGGAGCATGAACTGGTCGGTGGCGGCTTGCGATCCTATCACTAGGTCATCTGCCGCGGCTTGCAACAGATTACCCGTAGGCTGCGGCGGATCGATCAGCCGATCCTGATTGTCGCCTATAAAGCCCGTGCTCAAATCGCCCCGGCGAAAGGCCGGCTCTGCCAACAAACACGCAAGGAACCAGGCGTTGGTCCTGACAGGTTCGATCTCCACCGACCGGCAAGCGTCCGTGAGGGTATCGATCGCCTCGTCCCGGTCCTCCCCCCAGGCGATCAGCTTGGCGATCATCGGATCGTAAAACGGTGAGATGTGGTCGCGCTCTTCAACCCCGGTGTCGATCCGGTCGCCAGAGAGGTGAAAATGATCGAGCGGACCAATGCTCGGCAGGAACCCCTTCGCGGGGTCCTCGGCATAGAGCCGCGCTTCCATGGCCCAGCCGTTGATCGACAGTTCGCTCTGCGCCAGCGGCAGGGGCTCCCCGCTGGCGACGCGCAGCTGCCACTCCACCAAGTCGACCCCGGTAATCTCCTCGGTCACGGGGTGTTCGACTTGTAGGCGGGTATTCATCTCCATGAAGAAGATGCGGTCGGCACGCAGGCCCTCGCTGGCGTCGGCGATGAATTCGATGGTGCCCGCCCCCTCGTAGTCGACCGCCTTGGCGGCGCGGACGGCGGCGGCGCAGATTCCTTCGCGGGTCGCCTCGTCCATTCCGGGGGCGGGGGCTTCCTCGATCACCTTCTGGTGGCGGCGCTGCAAGGAACAGTCGCGTTCGAACAGGTGGACCACGTTGCCGTGGCTGTCGCCGAACACCTGCACCTCGATGTGGCGCGGCGAGGTGATCCATTTTTCGAGCAGGACCTGATCGTTGCCGAAGCTCGCTGACGCCTCGCGCCGGCACGATTGCAGCATTTCCTCGAACTGCGCCGCGTCATCGACCTTGCGCATGCCCTTGCCACCGCCGCCGGCGACGGCCTTGATCAGCACCGGATAACCGATCGCGTCAGCCTCGCCCTTGAGGCGCTCGATGGACTGGTCGTCGCCCAGGTAGCCGGGCGTGACCGGCACGCCGGCGGCGATCATCCGCTCCTTTGCCGCGTCCTTCAGGCCCATCGCCTCGATGCTGTCGGGCTTGGGCCCGACCCAGATCAGTCCGGCCGCGATGACCGCGCGGGCGAAGTCGGCGTTCTCCGACAGGAAGCCGTAGCCCGGGTGGATGGCATCGGCGCCGGTGGCGTGCGCGGCGGCGATGATACGCTCGCCCACCAGGTAACTTTCGGCCGCGGGGGAGGGGCCGATATGCACCGCCTCGTCCGCTTGCCGCACGTGCAGGGCCTTGGCATCGGCATCGGAATAGACCGCCACGGTGGCGATCCCCATGGCGCGCGCGGTGCGGATGACGCGGCAGGCGATCTCGCCGCGATTGGCAATCAAAAGCTTGGTGATCATGGCGGCGGGGTTAGTGTGCGCCGGCGGACCCCGCAAGCGGCTCACTCGTCGGCGAGTGGCTTCATCGGCGGAGGCGGAATGGGCTGGGCCATGCGCACGTCGATCAGGATCGCGCCGCGGGTCCAGGCGGGCGGCTCGGGCGGTACTTCCGGCTTGTTGCGCACCGCCTCGCCGAACGCGGCGGCGACGTGGCGCAGTTTTTCCAGCCGGCCGATCACCACCCGGTGATCCCACGCGCGTGTCCCCAGTTCCACGACCCGCCGCCCGATCGCGCCATAGATGCGCGCCGCCGCCAGGATTGCCCAACGCTGGCGGAACGGCAGCTTGGCCGCGCCGAGCCGGGCATACGCCTCGTGCCGCTCCATCCGCCGGATCAGCCGCGCGGCCATGTCGGTCAGTTCCTGCCGGTGATGCGGCTTCAGGTGCTGGCCGGGTTCGATGTCCTCCTCGACCAGCCACTCGACCGGCAGGTAGCAGCGATCGGCCTTGTCATCCTCGTCTAGGTCGCGGGCGATGTTGGCGAGCTGAAATGCCAGGCCAAGGTCGCACGCCCGGTCGAGCATCCAGGAATCGTCGCGCGGCACCCCCATGACCTGCGCCATCATCACGCCCACCGCGCCGGCAACGTGATAGCAATAGCGCGCCAGGTCAGCCTCGCTGCGGGGTCGCCAGCCGCGCGCATCGAGCTCGAAGCCCATGATCACGTCTTCGGCCATTTCGCGGGTGAGGCCGCTTTCGCGCGCCACCAGGCCGAACGCGTCGAACGCGGGATCGGCGGTAGGCAGCCCTTCGAAAGCCCGCTCGGTCAGCAGGCGGATCGCGGTCAGCCGGCGCTCGGCGCCTTCCTCCTCGCCCAGCGTACCGCCGTGATCCTGGTTGTCGGCCAGGTCGTCGCACCGGCGGCACCAGGCATAGAGCAGCCACACCTTCTCGCGCGTGTCGCGGTCGAACAGGCGGCTGGCGAGGGCGAAGCTGCGCGACCCCTTGGCGATCGCGTGTTCGGCATAATCGACCAGGTCCTCCCGCTCGCGCCCCCCGCCGGCCTGGGACGGGGTGGTGCGCAGGATGCGGCTGGGCGCCAGCATCCGGGGAACGACCCGCCTTGGCTTCCTCATCGCGGCTGGCTCACAGTTCGCTCGCGCTCATCTGGAAGATCGGCGTGTGCGGGCGGTAGGCGGCCATCTTGTCGAGCAGGTCGGGCAAGGTGTCGGCGGCGACGATGATGTTCTGGTGCGCCGGCCGGACGAAGCCGACGTCCGCCATGTGGCGGTTGAACGCGATCAGGTGATCGTAGAACCCGAACGAATTGAGCAGGCCGACGGGCTTGGTGTGATAGCCCAGCTGCGCCCAGCTGACGGCCTCCCACAATTCGTCCATCGTGCCGACCCCGCCGGGGATGGTGACGAACCCGTCGGAAAGGTCGGTGAAGCGCTGCTTGCGCTCGTGCATTCCGCCGACGGTATAAAGCTCGGTGCAGTCGCGGTTGGCCACTTCGGAGCCGGCCAGCGCTTCGGGGATGACCCCGATGACCTCTCCACCCGCTGCCAGCGCACCCGAGGCGACCGCCCCCATCAGGCCCAGCCGGCCTCCGCCATAGACCACCCCGATCCCGCGCTCCGCCAGCCCGCGGCCGACGTCGCTGGCCAGTTCGATGTAGCGCGGATCGGCGGGGGTGGCGGATCCGCAATACACAGCCAGCCGCTTCATTGCGCCAGAACCTCGATCATCAGTCCCGCGGTGGTCTTCGCGCTCGCCACCACGCCCGGAATGCCCGCGCCCGGATGCGTGCCGGCACCTACGAGGTAGAAGTTCCTGATCACGTCATCCCGGTTATGGCCCCGGAAATAAGCACTTTGGGTCAGCACCGGTTCCAGGCTGAACGCGCTGCCCAGGTGGGCGTTGAGGTCGCTCGCGAAATCGCTGGGCGCGTAATGGAACTTGGTCACGATCCGATCGTGGATGTCGGGGATCAGCCGGCGGCCGAGTTCGTCGAGGATGCGCTTTTCCAGCATCGGACCGACTTCGTCCCAGTCCACCGCCAGCTTGCCCATGTGGGCGACCGGCACCAGCGCATAGAACGTGCTCTTGCCCGGGGGCGCCATGCTGGGATCGGTCACCGTGGGGTGATGGAGATAGATCGAGAAGTCCTGCGGCAGCACGCCGTGTTCGTAGATGTCGTCGAGCAACCCTTTGTAGCGCGGACCGAACAGGATCATGTGGTGCGGGATGCCGGGCCAGGTACCCTCCAGCCCGAAATGGACGACGAACAGCGACGGGCTGAAGCGCTTCCTGGCGAGCTTGCGCGCCTGGTCCGTGCCCCGCCGGGTCTGCCCCAGCAGGTCGCGATAGGTGTGGACCAGATCGCCGTTGCTGGCGACGGCGTGGAACCGTTCGCGCCAGCCGCTCTGCGTTTCCACCTCGGTCGCGCGGTCGCCGATCGTGTGCACCCGGGTGACCGGATCGTGCAGCCGCACCTCGCCGCCCAGCCGCTCGATATGGCGCACCATCGCGGCGGCAAGCCGGTTGGTGCCCCCGCGCGCCCACCACACGCCGCCGTCCTTCTCCAGCTTATGGATCAGCGCGTAGATCGCGCTGGTGGTCATCGGATTGCCCCCCACCAGCAGGGTGTGGAAGGAGAGCGCTTCGCGCAGCTTTTCCGATTTGATGTAACTCGACACCATCGAATAGACCGACCGCCACGCCTGATACTTGGCGAGCGCCGGGGCGGCCTTGATCATGCTGGCGAAATCGAGGAACGGCTTGGCGCCGAGCTTGACGTAACCCTGCTCGTACACCCCGGCGGAATAGCGCAGGAAATCCTCATACCCTGCGTAATCACCCGGCGCGACGCGGTCGATCTCCGCGCGTAGTCCCGCTTCGTCGTTCGAATAATCGAAGTTCACGCCGTCGGGCCAGTTGAGGCGATAGAACGGGCTGACCTGCATCAGTTCGACATCGGCCGCGATGTCGTGGCCGGACAGCGCCCATAGTTCCTTCAGGCAGTCGGGATCGGTGATGACGGTCGGGCCGGCGTCGAACGTGAAGCCGTCCCGCTCCCAGTAATATCCGCGGCCGCCGGGCTTGTCGCGCGCCTCCACCACCGTGGTCTTGATACCGGCCGATTGCAGCCGGATGGCGAGCGCCAGCCCGCCAAAGCCTGCGCCGATGATGCAGGCGCGCTTGCCGCCTTCCGATTGCGGCTGGGCATGGGCGGTCATGCCGCAGCCCTCGCCAGCGACGGTCCCGCGGTGGCGAGCGCGCGCATCGCGCCCAGCACGGGCACCGGGGGTTTGCCCAGCAGCACCCGCGCCTGGTCAAGGCGGGTGGAGCGGGCGGCGTAGAAGCGTTCGATCAGCGGGTGTGGCAAGCGATAGAACCTTTCAAAGATCTTGTAGCGATCGTCCGCCGCGCCGGCGCCGAACAGCATCCGGCCCAGGCGGCGGTAGAAAATCGTGTTCTGCCAGTGGTCGCGGGCGCGGCCCTCCAGCAGGTCGGCGAGCACGGATCCGGGCAGATCGGCGCTGCTCGCGATCGCCAGCGCGGTTTCGGCCGCGAACGGCAGGGTATAGCTGGTCAGCGGGTGCGCAAACCCGCCGCGCGCTCCGGCCACGGCGACCCCGGGGGTGCGGTGCGCGGCTTGAAACGCGGCGAAGTTTCCGCCGGTGATGACCGGCAACACGCCCGTTTCCTCAGCGACCGTGGCGCCCTCCCAACGGTTGCGCGCGCAGTATCGATCAATCCGCGGCGCGAGCACGGCGGGATCGAGCGCCGGACTGTTGGCGTAATAGGTGTCTTCGACGAACAATTCGTCCGGCGTCAGGGGAAGCGTGTAGACGAACCGATAGGCGCCATGCTGCGCGACGGCAGCGTCCATGATGATCGGCCGGTCCAGTCCGTGTGGCACGCGCGTGCGCAGATGCCGGCCCATGAAAACCTGCCAGCCGCCAGCCAGCGAAGGCGCGGCGTCGATCCCGCGCGCATCGATCACCGTCCGTGCCGCGATCCGCTCCCCGCCCGAAAGCACGATCCCGGCAGCGTCGAGCGCGGCGATCGGGCAACTGGTGCGGATCGCCTCTCGCGGCAGCAGGCGCCGCAGTGCGCGGTCGAACGCGGCCGAGTTCAATGATCGGTACGGGGTGCTCAACTCGCGCGAGTGGGCGGGAAAGCGCACCGAATAGCCGTTCCATCGGGCCGGTTCGAAGTGATCGAGCAATGCGGTGCCGGCGTGGTCCAGGTCGGTTATGAACCAGCTCCAGCGATGGTTGCCGCCCAGAGTTTCGCCGCCCTCGACCACCGTCACTGCGAGATCCGGGCGCGCCTGCCGCAGCGCCAGCGCGATCAGCCCTCCGGCCAGACCGCCGCCGGCGATCGCGATATCTGTCGAGCGCCCGTTCATGCGCCCCTGCCCTAGGACGCATCGGCGCATCCGGCAACGCCTCCCGTCGTTCGCGCAGCGCGCCATCCCGGGGCGGGTCGGTCAGGAACGCTGGCACCCGTGAACGGTTTGCTTCGGTACAACAGGGGTACATGAACATGAGGACTATTATTTCGGGCGCGTGCCTGTCCGTCGCGCTGGCCGCTTCGCCGGTGCTGGCGCAGGACAGCGGCGCCTCTTCCGGGCCGCCGGCGGACATCGACATGACCGACACCGTCTATGATGATACCTGGATCAGCCTGGGCGTGGGGGTTGGCTATGGCCCCAGCTATGACGGGTCGGACGATTACGTCGCCTTCCCCGCGCCGATCGTCCAGGGCCGGGTCGCGGGGATCGGCATCCAGCCGCGCCCGGCGGGTCTCGCGGTCGATTTCATCCCCGACGCGGCAGACGGGGTAGGCTTCGCCTTCGGGCCGGTGGCACGCGTGCGCACCAACCGCGCGCGGCAGATCAAGGATCCGGTGGTCCGCGCCGCGGGCAAGCTGGATACCGCGATCGAGGTCGGCGCCAACGCCGGGATCAGTCTGCCGCGGGTGCTGAACCCTTACGATTCGCTCAGCTTCGGCGCCGATGCGCTGTGGGACGTGGGCGGGGCGCACGAAGGGATGACCTTCACCCCGTCGGTCACTTACTTCACCCCTCTCAGCCGCGGAATGGCAGCCTCGCTGTCGCTGTCGGCGGAGCATGGCGACGACGACTTCGCGCGCTATTACTATTCGGTGAGCCCGGCGCAGAGCGTCGCCAGCGGATTGCCGGTCTACAACGCCGACGGCGGCTGGAACAAGGCGGGCGCGACGTTGCTGACGGCGTTCGATTTCGATGGCGACCTGACCAACGGGGGCCTGTCGGCGGTGCTGATCGGCGGTTATTCGCGGATGCTTGGCGATGCCAAACGCACGCCGTTCACCAGCATTCGCGGCAGCGCCGACCAGTGGTTCACGGCGGTGGGAGTCGGCTACACCTTCTGATCTTCGGACGGGGTACGACCAGGCGCGGGCGCTCACTGGCGCGCGCGGTCGGTTGCCGCTTGCAACGAATCTGCCGCTCCGCCATCCTCGATCAGAGGCCCGATAACGGGCGGGAGAGGATCACGCATGCACGCGCCGGCGACAGCCACCACGATCGACAAGGACGCCCTGCGCGCCAAGTACGCCGAAGAACGCGACAAGCGGCTGCGGGCCGAGGGTTCGTCGCAGTATTTGCGGCTCGAACGCGAATTCGCCGAGCTGGCGGCTGACCCTTATACCCCGATCACCCCGCGCGAGCCGCTGACCGATCACGTGACGTTCGCTTTCATCGGCGGCGGGTTCGCGGGGCTGGTCGTCGGCGCGCGGCTGAAGCAGGCCGGGATCACCGATGTGCGTATCGTCGAGAAGGGCGGCGATTTCGGCGGCACCTGGTACTGGAACCGGTACCCCGGCGCGCAGTGCGACACCGCGAGCATGATCTACATGCCGCTGCTCGAAGAAACCGGCCACATGCCGAGCGAGAAGTACGCGCACGCGCCCGAGATCCGCAACCACTGCAGCCGCATCGGCGAGACTTTCGGCCTGTACGACAAGGCGCTGTTCCATACCGAGGTGACGGGCCTGGAATGGAACGAGGGCGACAAGCTGTGGACCGTGCGCACGAACCGCGGCGATACGTTCACCGCCAAGTACGTCGGCATGGGCACCGGGCCGCTGCACGTCGCCAAGTTGCCGGGTCTGCCGGGAATCGAGACCTTCAGGGGCAAGGCGTTCCACACCAGCCGGTGGGATTATGCCTACACCGGCGGCAACCCCGAAGGCGCGCCCATGACGGGTCTTGCCGACAAGCGGGTGGCGATCATCGGCACCGGCGCGACGTCGGTCCAGGCGGTGCCGCACCTGGCGCGCGATGCGAAGGAACTGTACGTGTTCCAGCGCACCCCGTCATCAGTCGACCGCCGCGACAACGCGCCGCTGGATGACGACTGGTTCGCCAGCGTCGCGGAGCCGGGTTGGCAGCGCAAATGGCAGGACAACTTCGCCGCCAACCTCGGCGCCGGCTTCCCGGCCGAAGACCTTGTCAAGGACGGGTGGACCGATCTTGCCAAGCGGATGCGCGCCAACCTGCGCACCGTGCCGCCGTCCGAGTGGACCCCCGCCCGGATGATGGCGGCGTTCGAGGATGCCGATTACGAGAAGATGGAGCAGATCCGCCGCCGCGCCGAGGAACTGGTCAACGATCCGAACACCGCCGACGACCTGAAGGCATGGTATCGCCAGTTGTGCAAGCGGCCGTGCTTTCACGACGAATACCTGCAGGCGTTCAACCGGCCCGGCGTGAAGCTGATCCACACCGATGGGCAGGGCGTGTCCGCGATCACCGAAAAGGGCGTGATGGCCAACGGCACCGAGTACGAGGTCGACTGCATCATCTACGCCTCGGGGTTCGAGGTTTCGACCGACTACGTCGCGCGCGCCGGGTTCGACGCGGTGGGGCGGGACGGGCGAACGCTGTCGGAATACTGGGCCGGGGGGATGCGCACGCTCCACGGGTTGCACATCAACGGCTTTCCCAACCTGTTCATGGTCCAGCCGGCGCAAGCGGCCAACTTCATCGCCAACGTGCCGCACAACATCGTCGACCACGCCGATACCATCGCCAGCGTGGTGTCCGCCGCCGAGGAGCGCGGCGCGGCGACGGTGGAGCCGACGGCTGAGGCCGAGCAGGCCTGGCTCGACCTGCTGCGCACGGGCCCCGCGCGCGCGATCGGCAGCACGGAGTGCACGCCCGGATACTACAACAACGAGGGCAAGGGCTGGGGCGAGGACGCGCCGTTGTTCGTCGGCCACCCCGGCGGCGCGCTGGCGTACTTCGCGCACATTGATGCGTGGCGGAAATCGGGCCGGTTCGAAGGTCTGGAGTTCACCTAGACAGCCCGCCGGCACGAGCCTATCCATCCTGCATCCCCGGGGAGCCTGCGCCGCCATCGAGATATTTCGAAGGCGGTCAAAACTGGCTGAGAGGTGGGCTTCGCAACCCACGACCCGTCGAACCTGAACCCGTTAACACGGGCGGAGGGAGGGTCGCTGGCGAGGCGCTTTCCATCTGTCCACAGAGGAACTGCGCATGGCGGACATCAACTCCAAGCTCGAAATCGGCGTCACGACGGGAGCCATCCGCGGCAGCCGCAAGGTCCATGTCGGCCCGCTGGGCGTCGCGATGCGTGAGATCGTGCTGGAACCCTCTTGCGGTGAGCCGCCGGTGCGAGTGTATGACACCTCCGGTCCTTACACCGATCCTGCGTGCACGATCGACATCCGAGCCGGCCTGCCGATGATCCGCCGCGACTGGCAGCTCGCTCGCGCCGACGTCGAGGAATACGCCCCGCGTGAGGTCCGGCCGGAGGACAACGGCCAGCTCGGCCCCGATCGTTCAGGCGGCGTGCCCCCGTTCCCGACCGTACTGCGCCGGCCGCTGCGGGCGAAAGCCGGCGGCAACATCAGCCAGATGCACTATGCCCGTCGCGGCATCATCACGCCCGAGATGGAATACGTGGCGGAGCGCGAGAACCTCAGCCGCGAGCGCGCCGCGAACGAACGCGACGGCCAGGATTGGGGTGCCGAGATTCCCGACTACGTCACCCCCGAATTCGTCCGCGACGAAGTGGCGCGCGGGCGGGCGATCATCCCGTCCAACGTCAACCACCCCGAATGCGAGCCGATGGCGATCGGGCGCAACTTCCTGGTCAAGATCAACGCCAACATCGGTAACAGCGCGGTCGCCAGCGATGTCTCGAGCGAGGTCGACAAGATGGTCTGGTCGATCCGCTGGGGCGCCGACACCGTCATGGACCTCAGCACCGGGCGCAACATCCACGACACCCGCGAATGGATCATCCGCAACTCGCCCGTCCCCATCGGCACCGTGCCGATCTATCAGGCGTTGGAGAAGGTCGGCGGCATCGCCGAGGACCTGACCTGGGACATCTTCCGCGACACGCTGATCGAGCAGGCGGAACAGGGCGTCGATTATTTCACCATCCACGCCGGCGTGCGCCTGCCGTACATCCCGATGACCGCCAAGCGCGTGACCGGTATCGTCAGCCGCGGCGGCTCGATCATGGCGAAATGGTGCCTCGCGCATCACAAGGAGTCGTTCCTCTACGAACGCTTCGACGAGATCACCGAGATCATGAAGGCGTACGACATCGCCTATTCGCTGGGCGACGGCCTGCGTCCCGGCTCAATCGCGGACGCCAACGACGAGGCGCAATTCGCGGAGCTCTACACCCTGGGCGAGCTGACCAAGCGCGCCTGGGCGCAGGACGTGCAGGTGATGATCGAAGGGCCCGGCCACGTGCCGATGCACAAGATCAAGGCCAACATGGACAAGCAGCTGGAGGCGTGCGGCGAGGCGCCGTTCTATACCCTCGGGCCTCTCGTCACCGACATCGCGCCCGGATACGACCACATCACCAGCGGCATCGGCGCGGCGATGATCGGGTGGTTCGGCACCGCGATGCTCTGCTACGTCACGCCTAAGGAACACCTCGGTTTGCCCGACCGCGACGACGTGAAGGTGGGCGTGGTCACCTACAAGCTCGCCGCCCACGCCGCCGACCTCGCCAAGGGCCACCCCGCCGCCAAGGTCCGCGACGACGCGCTCAGCCGCGCCCGCTTCGAATTCCGCTGGCGCGACCAGTTCAACCTGAGCCTCGACCCCGACACCGCCGAGCAATACCACGACCAGACCCTGCCGGCGGAAGGCGCCAAGACCGCGCACTTCTGCTCGATGTGCGGACCCAAGTTCTGCTCGATGAAGATCACCCAGGAAGTGCGCGACTTCGCCGCGAAGCAGAACGCCGGGGTGGAGACGTTCGTCGCAGCCGAGGAGGCGGAGGCCGGGATGGCTGAGATGAGCCGGGTTTATAACGAGGGTGGGCGCGAGCTATACATTGGGACCGGTGGTAGGGAGCACGATTGAGCTTCGGGCCGTTGCTTCCTGAATCAAATAATCGCCAGCAAATAGTGGCGTCTTGTTGCGCGAGCTATGAGCGATTGAACTTTCACTGAGTTTCCGATCTGTCTGCGATCTCGGAAAAGATTAATTTTCGGCCATTCTGAAACGGAAATTTCTTATGAAAATTTTGTTGTACGTTTCAATTCTGGCCGCGCCGGTGGCCGTATCCGCTCATGAGATTACCGAGACGCTCGAGACGCCGATTAGGGCAACGTTGCATAGCCCAAAGCAGCCATTTGATCTGGAAATCTGTGTCGCTGATGCCATCACCCAGATTGGCGGTGCAGTTCCAGTCGCACTACGAAAGGGGCCGTCGGACGTTATGATGCTCGGCTACGGGAACACGCCGAAGATCATAATTATGTTGAGCGCTACCCCCTCTGGTACGACGCTCGAGGTGCGCACAAGGTCGGGTGACATGGACGACAAACTCGTGCGCAATCTCAGAGAAAGCTGTCAGATGTAGGTTCAATCAGGCCTTGCAATCCGTGCCGCCCTTAACTCCGGCCTCAGCGGCCCGGTCAGCCACAGCCACCGAATGCGGAAGTCGGCGGCGAGGCTTCATAGGGGGTAGGTGAAGGTCGCGGCGCGGTTCTTCTCGATGGTGAAGTGCGCGAGCACGGCGAAGAGGTAGCCCGCCACCGGCATCGCCAGCAGCCTCCACCAGCGGCTAGCACTACAGCGAAAACCGCTATCCCCGCCACCCGGCGCGGAGCCGGCGAGCGGCGCGCGCCCAGTCGGGCGCGGGGTTTACTCCCGCCGCTTGCGGTTCCACAGGACGCCCATGGCCGATCTGTATGCGAAAAAGCTCGAATCCGAACGCAAGACGCTGTGGGCGACCTGCCGGTTGAAGGGGCTGCCGGTGGGCACGCCCGAGCGCCAGCGGATTGCCGAGATCGATCAACTGATCGCCGAGCATAAGACCAGGCAGGGCGCGAAGCTGGCGGGCAAGCCGGCGCCGAAGCCGGACCGCAAGACCCCCGACTGACCGGCGGCCGGCGGCCGGCGGGCGGCTTACTTGTTGCGCATGTTCTCCAGCCCCTTGACCTCGCCGTGCTTCAGGGTCGGCGTGGAGGCGTTGGCCTTGGGCTTCTCCGCCTTGGGTTTGCGCTTTTCCTTGTTCGATTTAACCTGACCCTTGGCCATCTGCTCTCTCCGCTGGACGTGACGCCTAGGCGCTCTCTAGCCGCAGGGGCGGCGGATAGCGACAGGAGCCGGCAGACAGGTCGATCGCGGTCCGGTGTCAGCTCCGCGGCGGGTATGCCCCGATATAGAGCGCCGAGGGCTCCGAGGGTTCGTCGGCATCGTTCACGCACAACAACTCGGGCCCGCTGGCCGTTTCGCGGATGGCGATGCCTTCCACCTTGAGAGGCGGGTCCAATGGATGGATCGCCGCGACGGCGAACTCCGGGTCGAGCTCCACGATGGCGGCGCCCATCAGGTCCCCATCGGCGTAATTGTCCTCCGTTTCCTCGGCAACGGTGGACAGCAGGATGCGGCCGTCAGGCAAGCGGCACGCGTCGGTCACGTTCAGCGGCACGCCCGACACCACCGGCAGCGCCAGTTCTGCCCGGACGGAGGCCTTGACCGGGCCGCCCGCCAGCACCGCGCCCAAAGGCACCTCGAGCATGTGTGACGCGGGTGAGCGCATGTTTCCGCGATTGAACAGCAGCAGCCCGTCACCCGCCAGCACGGCGCCCTCCACGTTGATCTCCGGCACCAGCGGCTCCAGCGCGGCGAACAGCGGCCGAAGGTCGATCGGGCGGGCGCGGGACTGTCCGCCAGCGTCGCCCAGTCCGATGACCGCCCCGCGCATCCGCTGAGCGGTCGATCCGCTGCCAAGCGCCAACAGGCGGCCTCCCGATGCGCCGGGCACGTCCACCAGCGTCTCGAAATCCGGCTTCGCCCGTTTGCGGTCCGCCTTGTCGCTCGGCAGATCGCCCTCGATGAGGGTGATCAACTCCCCCGGCCTGTCGCCGTCGAGCGTGAACACCGCCAGGCAATGGGCATCGTCGGCGACCACGTACAGCCGGTTTTGCCGCACCACGATCCCGCTCGCCGCCGACACGAACGCGTGCCCGGAAGCGAGCGGGGATTCCACTGTCAGATCGCGCAGGTGGTTCAGCTTCATCGGGCGCTCGTCAGGTTCAGGGACCTGCGGCATTCAGGGGTCCTTGCTGACCCCGTTGTCGTTGTCCTGCTCATCGACATCCTTCTCACCCAGCTGGCCGTGCCCGTGATAGGCGGCGCCGCTCTGGCCGCCGTGAAAACCGTCGGTATCCTTGGGCCCGACCGGCCCGCCGCCGCCCGCGCCGCGGGTGTCCCGGGGGCCGCTGGTGCCGTCGTATTCGCCTTTGTGTCCGTCGTCGGGCGCCATGTCGGGGGTCGGGTGCTTGTCAGCCATGGGGGTTCTCCTTCCCCCGGCAACGAGCCGCTCTGCCGCGGCGTTCCCGGAAGCTATCCGCGCGCGAGCCGGACCAACGCCTGGTCGAGCGCCTGCAGGAACCGCGAGCGGTCGGCCTTGCTGAACGGTGGGGGGCCGCCGCCGCTGCCGCCAAGCGGGCCGTCCATCCCGGCGCGCAAGTCGGCCATGATGGCACGCGTGGCGATCGCCGCGCCGATGCTGCCGGCGTCGAACGGCTTGCCGGTGTGCGCCAGGACCTGGGCGCCTGCCTTGAGGCACCGCTCGGCCAGCAGGATATCATCAGTGACGACCACCGACGATGGCGAGGCGTGGTCGGCGATCCAGTCATCCGCGGCGTCGAACGCGTCCGACACCAGGACCCTGCGGATGAGCGGACTGTCGGGCACCCGGAACGGAGAGTTGCTGACCACGAATACCAGAGCCTTGTGACGCTGAGCGACGCGGTACACCTCGTCCTTCACCGGGCACGCGTCGGCGTCGACCAGCACGGTGGGGGGTTGGCGCTCCATGGCTTTGTCGCCTAGCGCGCTTTCGCGCCCACCGCCAACGGCGGAACCGTCCCGCCTCGCGCGGTTTTTTCGCACAACTGCAAGTTTAAGGAATAACGATGCTGGAACACGTCCCCGCTTTCCTCGGTCGCGCGCTCAAGAACGTGCGGGCCGGCCACGGCAAGCTGGCGATTGCACGGCTGGGCGCCGAGGACACGCTGCATAAGGACGGCTTTGCCCTGACGAGCGCGGCGTTCGCTGACGGCGAGGAGCTCGACCCGATGTTCACCGCCGATGAGGAGGATGCCTGCGCGCCGCCGCTGGCGTGGACCGCGCCGCCGGCCGGAACCCGGCAGCTCGCGCTGATCGTCGAGGATCCCGACGCTCCGAGTCCCGAGCCGCTCGTGCACCTGATCGGCTGGGGGTTCGACGGCAAGGCGGGCGATCTGTTCGAAGGCGACGAGCCGCCGATGGTGGGACTCAACTCGTACAATCAAGCGGGCTGGCTCGCGCCCGATCCGCCCACCGGCCATGGCGTGCACGATTACGTGTTCCAGCTGTTCGCGCTCGATCGCGCGCTCGATCTGCAACCCGGTGCCGGGCGGTCGGCGCTGGTGGACGCGATGGAAGGGCACGTGCTCGCCGCTGCCGTTCTGACCGGCACTTATCGCCGGGCAAGCTAGGTCTCGCTTAGGGGTTAATCCTCACAATTGTCAGGGTTTTTCCCTTTCCTTACGTGGAACCCGACGGGCGATTGAAGGTTGCGTGAGCACGAGCTTTCAATGCCCGTTCCACTCAATCGAAGGGATGCCATCATGAAATATCGCTTGCTGATATCCGCTGCCGCTGCGCTCGCTTTGTCCGCTTGCGGCGGAGGGACCGACACCGCCGATGCGGACGCGGTGGCGACTGATACTGCCATGGCCGGCGACACGACGACCGCCACCCCCGCCGGAGCGGACGCTTCCGCGATGACCGCGCAGGCGTTCGCCGACAAGCAGGCGGCGAGCGACATGTTCGAAATCGAAGCGGGCAAGCTGGCGCAGTCGATGGGCAAGAGCCAGGCGGTCAAGGATTTCGGCACGATGATGGTGACCGAGCACACCAAATCGACCGCCGATCTCAAGGCTGCCGCGGGTCAGGCGAGAGGCGCGACCGTGACGCCCAAGCTTGACGCCATGCAGCAGTCCAACCTCGATGCGCTGAAGAATGCCGGCGACCAGTTCGACGCGACTTACAAGCAGCAGCAGGTCCAGGCGCACGAGATGGCGCTGGCGACCCTGCAGGGCTATGCGCAGAACGGTGATACCGAGGTGCTCAAGCAGTTTGCCAGCAAGACCGCGCCGGTTGTCGAGAAGCACCTCGCTGAAGCGCGTGGGCTGAACTGACCCGCAAGCCGGGGCGGGCCCGTTGGTCGGCCCCGGCACCACCGGCGCTGCGATGAAATGAATGTCGCGCGCCGAGGGGCAGCCGCTCACGACCGTGTTTGATTCGCTTTTGTTAAATGCCTGTGCTAGGCAACTGTCGCTGACGTCGAAATGTGCGACGGACTTCGACTTTTGACGACCGCCCCCGCTTTAGCGAGCCTTGGCGTAACCCAGACGACGACTTCCTTTCATCAGACGATCTGACGCCTCTCGTCCGCAAGTGCGGGCGGGTTGAACCACCTGTTTCTTGAAAGGAAACACCATGTCGAAAACCGGCACCGTAAAGTTCTTCAACACCGACAAGGGCTATGGCTTCATCCAGCCCGATGATGGCTCGCCCGACAGCTTCGTGCACATCTCGGCCGTTCAGGCCGCTGGGATGCAGACGCTCGACAAGGATCAGCGCCTCAACTTCGAAATCGAACAGGGCCGCAACGGCAAGGCCAGCGCAGTCAACCTGAGCGCTGCCGACTGATCAACCGATCGGCCCCTCCCGGCGTGTCCGGGAGGGGCTTATCGCCCGTCCAAAACAGGAGCATCGCCGTTGAGCCAGACCTTCGAATTCTACAACGCCCGCGCCAACGAGGCTGCGGCCGAAGCGGACGCGGCAACGCTGGACAACGTGCGGGACCGTAATCTGCGGGCAGCCAAGACCTGGCGCGGCCTGGCGGATCAGGCACGCAAGGTGATGGTGGACCGGGTTACCTCGGAACGCGAACGGGCCGAGCGCCGCTCCGCCGAAGAAGCCGCGCTTCAGCCGCCGGCGAGCGCCTGATCCACGTCGATCAGGCGAGCCTCTCCGACAGGGGTGGGCTCCTCCTCGACTGAATAGTGGGCGGCATCCGCCACCTGCACTGCCGCATTGGCTGCTTCCTGAGCATCGACACGGACCGGTTCCGGCAGCGAATTGTCCGAACTGTAATCCTCCACGCTGTAATCGGGCAGTGGCGGCGGGTTCCATGCCGCTTCACGCCAGCCGAACCGGCGCTGCGCGTATAGCCCCCGCGTCGTCAGTTCGCCGACCTCCACGTTGCCTTCGGGCGTTTTCATCGCATAGTGATCGGGCAGCGATGGCTGATCCCGCAGCGGGGCGTCGATATCGATGACCGGGCGGGTGATCTCGTCCATGCCGATCCCCCCGCGCTGAATCGGGTTGGTATTGATGCTGGTGCCGCTGACCATTCCGGCGATCGAAACGAGTGCACACGCACCGAGGAACAAGGGCGTCGCCTGCATGGCTTTCGCTCCCAATAATGTTGCTTTGGTATTTTAATGCGCTGTATTCGGCAGTGTTCCCGCATCCCGCCACAACGAGCGGGTTTCAGGAGATCGTTTGTGCGCCGACCGACTTTACCGCTCCGCGCGATGCTCCTCGCCGTGCTGCCGCTCGCCGCCTGTCAGGGGGCGCAATCTTCCGGAAGCGGATCGGAGGCTGCGTCTGGCGCAGGCTCGATGCCGGGCGACATGAGCGAGACGCAGGCATACAGCGGCATCCGCGCGGACGAGACCGTGGGCTTCACCGGCACGGAGCCGTTCTGGGGCGGACAGGTCGCCGGGCCGACGCTGACGTATTCCACGCCGGAAACTCCCGACGGTACCCCGATTGCCGTCACCCGCTTCGCCGGGCGCGGCGGGGTATCATGGACCGGGACCTTGCAGGACCGGCCGTTTCATCTGGCGATCACCGAAGGCCAGTGTTCCGACGGGATGAGCGATCGCACCTATCCGTTCACCGCGACGCTTCAGGTGCTTGGTGAACAACGCCAGGGCTGCGCCTGGACTGAGCGGCGACCGGCGACGCTGCCGGACGGCGCGACGGCGCCCTAATCGCGAAGCTGCATCCAGGCGGGGGCGTCCCCCGGCTCGACGGTTTCGACCCGCAAGAGATCGACCGCCAGGCCAAGCTCCGGGTACGCGGCCTTGCGCCGGTTTTCCGCCGATCGGGCGAGTGGAACCACAAACAGGCGCCGGTTGACCTTCTGGCGCCAGTTCATCCGCGCCGTATTCTCCTGCCCGATGTAGCAGCCCTTGGTGAAGCTGACCCCATGCAGTTCCGAGGCATTGGTCTCCAGCCACAGCACGTCGCCCAGTTCTCCGCGCCCTTCCGCGATACCGAGCGACAGGCGGTGCGCGCGCCAGGCCGCGTCGGCCGCCTCGTCCTGAGCTGACACCGGTGCCAGCCACCGGTTGCCGAGGTCGGGCAACCGCGGGTCGGGGTGCGCGTCGCCGGCGGGCTGCGGTGACCAGTGCACCGCCAGTTTCGGCTCGCGTTCGATCGCGAGCTTGCGCCGCAGCCGGTAAAGCGACAGCCGTTTCACCAGTTCGTCCGCCACCGCCGCTTCGCAGTCCAGCAGCAGCGCGCCGTCCTCGCCCGGCCACACGAGCAGGTCGAACAGCGCCTTGCCCTGGGCGGTGAGCAGACCGGCGTAGACCGGCAGCGGCCCCGCGACATCGTTGGTCAGCAATCCTTGCAGGAAGCCCGCCGCATCTTCCCCCTCGGCTTGGGGAGAGACACGGACAATGGCGCGATCGAACAGGCGGGTGGCAGGCATGGGTGACAGATAGGAGCGCGCTCGCATAAGGGGAAGCAATGGCCGACTCCCTCACCATCCGCCGCCCCGATGATTGGCACGTCCACCTGCGCGATGGCGCCATGCTGCACGGGGTGGTCGCGCACACCGCCCGTCAGTTCGCGCGCGCGATCGTGATGCCCAACCTGTCGCCGCCGGTCACCGCCACCGCGGCGGCGCAGGCATATCGCGAGCGGATTTTGGCCGCGCTGCCTGACGGGTTGCCGTTCGAGCCGTTGATGACCGCCTATTTGACCGACCACACCGATCCTGCCGACCTGGTGCGCGGCAAGGGCGAAGGCGTGCTGACGGCGGCCAAGCTCTATCCCGCCAACGCCACCACCAACTCCGCGCACGGGGTCAGCGACATCCGCCACCTCGCCCCGGTGCTTGGCGCGATGGAGCAGGCCGGGCTGGTGCTGTGCGTGCATGGCGAGGTCACCGATGCCGAGGTCGACATGTTCGACCGCGAGGCGGTGTTCATTGACCGTCACCTGCAGTGGATCGTGCGCGAGTTTCCTGCGCTCAAGGTCGTGCTGGAGCATGTGACGACCGAGGACGGGGTGCAATTCGTCGAGGCTGCCGGCCCCACCGTCGCGGCCACC
This sequence comes from Parafrankia sp. BMG5.11, assembly GCF_004337455.1. Classification (NCBI taxonomy): domain Bacteria; kingdom Bacillati; phylum Actinomycetota; class Actinomycetes; order Frankiales; family Frankiaceae; genus Parafrankia; species Parafrankia sp. BMG5.11. The sequence goes on from NZ_SJXI01000015.1 coordinate 180,899, forward strand.
ATCACGCCGCAGCACCTGCACCTCAACCGCAACGCCATGCTGGTGGGCGGGATGCGTCCGCACGCCTATTGCCTGCCGGTCGCCAAGCGCGAGCGGCACCGGATCGCGCTGCGCAAGGCGGCGACGTCAGGTTCGGCGAAGTTCTTCCTCGGCACCGACAGCGCGCCACATCCCCGGCACGACAAGGAATCGAGCTGCGGCTGTGCGGGCATCTTCAACGCGCCGTTCGCACTGGAAAGCTACCTGCAGGTGTTCGACGACGAAGGGGCGCTGGACCGGTTCGAAAGCTTTGCCTCGCTGAACGGTCCGGCCTTCTACGGCTTGCCGATCAACGAGGCGACGGTCACCCTCGTGCGCGGGGGAGTGCAGGTGTCCGATGAAATCGCCGCGGGCGAGACGGTGATCGTTCCGTTTCACGCGGGCGAGACGCTCAGGTGGCGATTGGCGTCCGGTTAGCGCGCAGGTCCCACACGAAGATGGCGATCGCGATCCAGATCGTCACGAACGCGGCGAGCTGGACCGGCAGCAGCGGCTTGTGGAACACCGTCAGGCCGAGGATGAACACGATCGTCGGGGCGAGGAATTGCACGAAGCCAAGAGTGGAATACGCCATCCGCCGCGCCGCCACCGCGAACAGCCATAGCGGGATGGCGGTCAGCGCGCCGCCGAGCATGATCAGCAGGCTGAGCTGCGAGTCATGTCCGAATGAGGAACCGACGGGCGACGCCGCGTACCACGCTGCCACCCCGATCGCCGGCGCCAGCAGGATCAGCGACTCGATCGTCAATCCCGGCAGCGCGCCCACCGGCACCCGCTTGCGCAACAGGCCATACGAGCCAAAGCTGAGCGCCAGGGTCAGGCTGATCCACAGCGTGGTGAGGGCACCGCCCAGCAACAGCGCGATGCCAGCAGCGGCGACGCCGACGGCGGTCCACCCGCGCGCGCTCAGCCGTTCTCCCAGCAGCAGCGTGCCCAGCAGCACGTTAATCAACGGGTTGATGTAATAGCCAAGGCTGGCGGCATAGACCTCGCCGGTCTGGATCGCCCAGATATAGACCAGCCAGTTCACCCCGATCAGCGCCGCGCTGGCCGTCAGCGTCAGCATGATGCGCGGATCGCGCAGCGCGGTCAGGATTTCCGGCAACTGGTGGCGCAGCCCCGCGATCAGCAGGCATAGCGGCAACGTCCAGACGATCCGCCAGGCGACGAACTCGACCGCCGGGACCGCGCTGACCAGAATCAGGTACAGCGGCAGGATGCCCCACGTGAGGTAGGCTCCGAGGGCCGCTGGCAAGCCGGAGGGGGTGGCGGGGGCGCGATCGTTCATCTTGGCGCGGGCCGTAGGCTCCCTCCAACGGCCTCACAAGCGCCAGCCTACGGACGCGCGAGATCAAAAATGTCGGCCGGTGAAGTTTTTTCAAAGCTGCACCCTTGGTTGCGCGTCGTTCAGCTTCGCCCCGCTATTTATGAACACATCAAATGAGGCTTCCACTCCGCCTCTCCGTTCAAGAGTGAAAGGAAGACCCGATGCAGATTTCTCAGTTCAAGAGCGCAGCGCTGGCGCTGGCCGTCCCGGGTCTTGCGATCGCCACCCCGGTGCTGGCCGCGCCCGCGCCGCATAGCGCCGCCTATGCCAACAGCGCAGTCTGGGGCGACCAGAACGTGAACCAGTCCCGCAAGCACAAGCGCCACTACGAGCGTCAGGATCGGCGCTATTACGGCGGCAGCAATTATCAGCAGCAGAGCTATTACGGTGAGCCCGTCTACGCCAACACCCGGGTGTGGCGCGGCGACAACAACCAGTACTACTGCAAGCGTTCCAACGGCACGACCGGCCTGCTGATCGGCGGCGCGGCGGGTGCCTTGCTGGGCCGTGAGGTTGTCGGCCGCAACGGCGACCGTACCCTAGGCGCCATTCTCGGCGCGGCGGGCGGTGCACTCCTCGGCCGCTCGATCGACAATGGCGGCGCCCGCTGCCGCTAGGCGGAAGGCTCAACAGCTTTGCGACCGTGCCCACCCACGGTCGCAAGCCGCGAACTCTCTAGGAGATCGCGGGAAGGCGTCTCTTGCTTCGGCAAGAGGCGCCTTCTTTCCTATGCGGTCGGGATGGGTTACGCCGTTTCGATGATCCGCGGCGCGCTTTTCGGTCTTCTGGCGCTTTGCCTTGCGGGCTGCGGCGATGACACCCAGCCCGCTGCTCCGGCCCCGCTCGATCCCGCGATTGCTCAGGCGCTGAACGAACCGCTGATGACCGACCCCGACCTGTCGTCCAGCAACGAAGGGGCGGCCGCCATCACCGTGCAAATCGATGGACCGCTGCCCATCCTCCCGCCGCGCGACCAGGCGGTCGAACAGGCGCGTGCCGAGGCCCGGAGGTTGCTTGGTGCCGGCAAGCCGGTGCCGGTCCCGCAGGCGTCGGGGCAGGTGGCCCGGTTACCGAACGATCGTGAGCCTGCCGACCACCTTGAATTGCTCAAGAACAGGACCTCGTGCCAGGCGAAGCTGAGTAATTCCGCCATCTGGGCTGCGCGCCTGCCGCCAGCGCTGCCGATATACCCCCGCGGCGCCACGCAGGCCGCCACCGGCGGTGACGGCAGCGGGTGCCGCGTGCTGGCGGTGATCTTCACCACCCCGGTACCGCTGGACGAAGTGCGCGCCTTCTATTGGCACAAGGCGCAGGGTGCAGGGCTTGCGCCAGTTCACCGCTCGGCGGGGGAGTGGGCCGTGGTCCAAGGGCAGGACAGCGCAATCGCGTTCGACTTGCGCCTGCGCGAACGCGGTGGTGAGACCATCGCCCAACTGGCGGTGGTCACCCGCTAGGTCACCGGCTTGCGCGTTTCCTCGCGAAACCCTGCGCCCAGGCTGGCGCGGGGCTGCTCCATCTCGGTGCTGGCCACCGGGTAAGCGCAGTAATCAGCGGCATAGAACGCCGCCGGCCGGTGGTTGCCCGACAGGCCCAGCCCGCCGAACGGCGCCTTGCTGCTCGCCCCGCTGGTCGGGCGGTTCCAGTTGATGATGCCGGCGCGCACATTAGCCCAGAAGCGGTTGTAATCCTGCGGATTGCCCCCGACGAGCGAGGCGCTGAGGCCGAAGCGGGTGTTGTTCGCCTCTGCAATCGCCTGATCGAAATCGTCGACCTTCACCACCTGTAACAGCGGCCCGAACAGCTCCACATCCGGGCGGTCCGTCATGGCCGAGACATCGATGATCGCCGGGCTGACGAAGGGCAGGTCTTCGCTCGGCCGCTGCATGTGCTTGATCGCGCGCCCGCCGTTGGACAGCAGGTACAGGAAGCTTTCGGTCAACTGGTCCGCCGCCCTATTGTCGATCACCGGGCCCATGAACGGCACGGGGTCGGCGAACGGATGATCGTACACGATCCGGTCGGCCAGCTTCTTCACCTCGCTCACCAAGGCATCGTACAAGCTCGCCTTGACGATCAGCCGCCGCGCGGCGGTGCAGCGCTGGCCCGCGGTCATGAACGCACTCTGGATCACCAGAATGGCGGCGTCGGTGACCAGCGGCGTGTCGATCACCACGATCGGGTTGTTGCCGCCCATTTCCAGCGCGACGATCTTGCCGGGGTTGGTGGCCAGTTTCTTGTTGATCGCGATGCCAGCCTGCACGCTACCGGTGAACAGCACCCCGTCGACATCGCGGTGCGCGACCAGCGCCTGACCCTCGCCGGGTCCGCCGACCAGCAGCTGGATCACCGCAGCGGAAATCCCGGCGCGGTGGAAGCAGCCGACCAGGAATTCGCCCACCGCGGGCGTCTTCTCGCTCGGCTTGAAGACCACCACGTTGCCCGCGATCAGCGCCGGGATGATGTGACCGTTGGGCAAGTGCGCGGGGAAGTTATACGGGCCCAGCACGGCCATCACCCCATGGGGCTTGTGGCGCACCGCGGAGCTGCCCTGCAGCGCACTGTCGAGCCGTTTCTGGCCGGTGCGTTCGGCATAGGCACTGACCGAGATATCGACCTTGGCGATGACCGCTTCCACCTCGGTCCGGGCCTCCCACAGGGGCTTGCCGGTTTCCCGCGCGATCAATTCGGCGAACGTGTCGCTTTGCTTGCGTACCTCGTTGGCGAACCGGCGGCACAATTCGATCCGGGTGGCGAGCGGCTGGGCCGCCCACGCTGGCCAGGCACGACGGGCGCGGTCGACCACCGCGTCGACGTTCCCGGGCGTGCCGCGCCACAGTTCAGCGCCCGTCGCGGGCTCGATGGAAATGATCTCACTGCTGGGCAATCGAGGATATCCGAAGTGAGGCGCCGCCGCGGCCGCGCGCGAAAGATGAACGTCGCGCGCTTTCTAGCGCAGGGGGTCTTGCGGTCAAATGGCCGGGCGTGGTGAAGAATGCGTAGTGGCCGCGCCGGGTTCCGCGTGCCCCGCAGCCTGGGGAGCGGGGCCGAGCCGCTCTCCGAAACTCCGGATGGCCGCGACTTGCGCCGTCAATGGCTGCCAGTCGTCGCGCTCGGCGATGGCGGTCCAGATGCGCTCCACCTGATCGATCACCAAGCTGGGCGGCGCTTCGTCGCTGTCCAATGGATCGCCCGTTGGCTGAAAGTCTGCCAGCGCCACGGCCAGCGCGCCCTCTGCCGCGCGCCCATGGCGATGGCGGTGGAAGAAAGCATCGGGTGACGCGCCGCTTTCGCTCATCGCCGCCTCGCTGGCAGCGACGACGGCCGTGTCGCGCTCCTCGCCCAGGCTGGCGAGGCCGAGCCGCCACAGCCAGCGGCGGCGGATATTCGCCATGTACAGCGGGCCGAACCGCTCCAGCGCGGCCAGCAGCGGCGCCCCGTCCGCCAGGGTGCGCAGCGCCATCGCCAGCTGTCCGCAGTTCCAGTACAGCGCTTCGGGCTGGCGACCGAAGGCGTACAGGCCCGCGTGGTCGAAATAGGCGGCGGTAAAGCCCGGATTCCACTCCGGCAACCAGCGCCACGGACCGTAGTCGAAGCTCTCGCCGGTCACGTTCATGTTGTCGGTGTTGAGCACCCCGTGGACGAACCCCGCCACCATCCAGCTGGCCGCCAGGTCGGCCAGCCGCTCGACCACCTGATGAAGCAAGATCACCGCGGGCTCATCCCGGCCCGGCGCGTCGGCGGGGGGCAGGGGTCCGGGGAATTCGCGGAGGCAATATGCCACCAGCTGCGCCATGTGGTCCCGCTCCTCCAGCGCCGCCAGCCGCTGAAACGTACCGATGCGGATGTGCCCGTGGCTGAGGCGGACCAGCACCGCGGAACGGGTGGGGGAAGGTTCATCCCCGCGCACCAGTTCCTCACCGGTCTCGACGATGGAGAACGTCTTGCTGGTGTTGACGCCCAACGCCTCCAGCATCTCGGTCGCCAGCAGTTCGCGCACCGCTCCCTTCAGCGTCAGGCGGCCGTCCGCCGTGCGGCTGTGCGGCGTGCGGCCGGAACCCTTCGTGCCAAGCTCGAGCAGCCGGCCGCGCCCGTCGCGCATCTGCGCGAAGGTGAACCCGCGCCCGTCGCCGATCTCGGGATTGTACACCCGAAACTGGTGCCCGTGGTAGCGCAGCGCGAGCGGGCCGGGCAACGTATCCGCCAACGGTTCGAACCGCGCGAAATGGCGCACCCAATCAGCGTCCGACAACTCCGCCAGGCCGATCCCGGCGGCCGCGCGATCGTTGCGCCAGCGCAAGGTGGTTTCGGGAAAATCGGCCGGGGCGACGGCGTCCGCGAGCCACTCGACAAGCTCCATCAGCGGTGCCCGCGGTTGATAGGCCTGCTGTTCGGCCTGTTGCGGTTCGCGTTCCATCAAGCGATAGTGGGGGCATGGGGACGACCGTTCAAGCGGCGCGTCCGATCGCTAGACCAGGAAACCGGACGCACCGATGGACATTCACGACCGCGCCGGTCCGGATCGCAGCGCTGCGGCAGCCAAGGGGTGGAGCGACCGGTTCTGGCACTCGGCCGACGGACTGCAACTCCACTACCGCGACTATGCGGGAGCCGCCGACCGCGCCCCCGTGATCGTGCTTCACGGGCTGACCCGCAATGCCCGTGACGGCGCGGAACTGGCCCAAAGGCTGGCAGGGACGCGCCGGGTGCTGGTCCCCGAAATGCGCGGGCGGGGCATGTCCGACTATGCGCCCGACAGCGCGAGCTACAATCCGGTGCAGTATGTCGCCGATCTCGTGGCGCTGCTCGATCAGGAAGGCATTACGCGGTTCGTAGCCGTGGGCACCTCGCTGGGCGGGCTGATGACGATGCTGCTGGCGCTGCAGCAGCCCGAACGGATCGCCGCCGCCGTGCTGGTGGACGTGGGGCCCGAGATCGACCCCGCGGGCATCGAACGGATCCTAGAATACGTGGGCCAGGGCGGCAGCTTCGCCACCTGGATGCACGCCGCGCGCGCGCTGCAGGAACTGCACGGCGACGTGCACCCCGACTTCGCGCTGGAGGATTGGCTCGCGATGGCCAAGCGGGTGATGGCGCTGGGCGCCAACGGCCGCGTGGCATACGATTACGACATGTCGATCGCCGACCCCTTCCATGCCGAGGCGGCACCCCCGGCAGCCGACCTGTGGCCGGCGTTCGAAGCGCTTGCCAACCGGCCGCTGCTGCTGCTGCGCGGTGAAAGCTCGGCGATCCTGTCCGCCGCGACAGCGCGCGAGATGCAGCGCCGCGTGCCGGACCTGACCGTCGTCACCGTCCCTCGCGTCGGTCACGCGCCGACGCTTGCCGAGCCGCAGTCCATCGCGTCGATCGAGGCCCTGCTCGCGAACGTGGCATGAGCGCTGCAAACCGCGCGCCCACAGCGCGCATCCTTCACCTGCACTCGACGTTCTCTGCCGGCGGCAAGGAACGCCGCGCGGTGCGGCTGATGAACGCGTTCGGGCCCAGGGTTGCGCACACGGTGGTCACCGGCGTCCCGGGCGAGACCGGCGCGGCGCGGGAATTGTCACGGGCGCTCAAGGTCGCGTACCCTACCGATTTCCCCGCGCTGGCCGGACGGCCGACGCCCGCGCGCCTGCAGAAGATCGCGCGCGCGATGCAGGGCCACGACCTCGTGCTGACCTATAACTGGGGGGCGCTCGATGCGGTGATGGCGCACACGCTGTTCGCCGACTTTTATCGCCTGCCGCCGCTGATCCATCACGAGGACGGCTTCAACGCCGACGAGCAGGGCAGCCTCAAGAAAAGCCGTAACTGGTACCGAAGGATCGCGCTGGGCCGCGCCCGCGCGCTGGTGGTCCCGTCCGAGGTGCTGGAGGAGATCGCGTTGACCGCCTGGGCCCAGCCTTTGGGCCGGGTGCACCGGATCCCCAACGGGATCGACACCGCCGCCTTCGCCAAAAAACCGCGCGCGGACGCGTTGCAGGGCATCATCAAGCGCAAGGGCGAACTGTGGGTCGGGACGCTGGCGGGTATGCGGCCAGTCAAGAACCTGCCGGGTCTCGTCCGCGCTTTCGCGCCGTTACCTGCGCAGTGGCAGCTGGTGATCGTGGGCGACGGCCCCGAACGGGCGGCGATCCGCGCCGAGGCCGAACGGCTGGGCATCGAGGATCGGGTTCATCTACCGGGCTTCGCCCCCGACCCCGCGCGGTTCGTCGGCCTGTTCGACATATTCGCGCTGTCTTCCCACAGCGAGCAATTTCCGCTTTCCCTGGTCGAGGCGATGGCTGCCGGCATCGCCGTCGCCGCGCCGGCTGTGGGGGACATCGCCGACATGGTGTCGCCAGACAACCAGCCCTTCATCACGCCGCGCGCTGACGAGGCCGCGCTGTCCGGCACGCTGGCGGCGTTGGCGGTGGACACCGGTCTCAGGAACCGGCTGGGCCAGTCGAACCGGCTTCACGCCCGCGCGCACTTCGAAGAACGCGCCATGATCGAAGCGTACCGCCGGCTCTATGCAGCGGCGATGGGCCGAGAGAGCCTGCCATAGCGCTTCACTTGGCGTTCACCGCCGGGGACGCATCCGGTTTGCAAGTTGAATTGGCCTGTCCTTAAGGTAAAGACGCCCGCGCGACCGGTTGGCGGATCGCATGGCACTACATAAACGAACGGCATCACGCGCTTGGCCCTGACCCCCGACAAATCACTCGCTCCTGACGACAAGCGCGCACGCGCCGCGGCGGCGCAGAACGACGTTCTGCTGCGCGAGGTGGACGATGCCGTGCGGCAGGACCAGTATGCCGATGCGGCCCGACGCTATGGCCGCCCGGCGCTGATCGCGGTCGTGGTGGTCCTGGCCCTGTTCGCGGCCTACCTTTTCTGGAACAGCCGGCAGGAAGCTGCGCGGGAACGCGATTCCGAAGCGCTGGTCGGCGCGCTCGACCAGGTGGAACGCGGCAATCTGGCAAGCGGCGCGACCGCGCTCGACCCGCTGATTGCCGATGGCACGGATGGTGCGAAGGCGGCCGCGCAGATGCTCAAGGCAGGGATCGCCATGGAGCAGTCCAAACCCGATGACGCCGTCAAGCTGTATGAGGCGGTCGCCGCCGACGGCGATGCGCCCCAGGCGCTGCGCGATCTGGCGACGATCCGCGGGGTCACCGCCCGTTATGACCGGCTCGCTCCGGCTGACGTGATCGGCCGGCTGAAGCCGCTGGCGGTGCCCGGCAACGCCTGGTTCGGACCTGCCGGGGAACTCGTCGCAATGGCGTATCTCGACCAGGGCAACACCGCCGAAGCCGGCGCGCTGTTCGCGGCGATCGCCAAGGACAAGGGCACGTCTGAAACGCTCAGGTCCCGCATCCGTCAGATGGCCGGCTTGCTGGGCGTAGACGCGATCGATGATGTCGACACAGTGCTCAACCGCCCGCAAGGCGCCGGCGAATGATTAGAACGAGGAACCGACCGCCGATGACCACTGCCAAGGCTCTATCAACAGCCGGGCGCGCGACGCTGACCCTGGCACTGGCGCTGGGGCTGTCGGCCTGTGGCGGCGGACTGTTCGGCGGCAAGGACAAGAAAGTCACGCCCACGGTCGGCAACCGCATCCCGGTGCTGTCGCGGATCGAAGGCGTGAAGATCGACCCGGCGCTGGCCGGCGTTTCGGTCGTGCTCCCGCCAGCTTCGGCCAATACCGACTGGGCGCAGGGTGGCGGCACTGCGGCCAAGTCTTACGGCCACCTCGCGCTGGGCGAGAACCTGTCACAGGCATGGAGCGCGCAGATCCCCGGATCGACGCAGCGCCGCCGGCTGGCCGCTGCGCCGGTGATCGGCGGCGGGATGCTGTTCGTCCAGGACAGCGCGGGCGTGGTCCACGCGTTCGATGCCCAGAGCGGCGCGCGCAGCTGGACCCACACCGCCGAGGTCGCGAGCAACGTCAGCTCGTCCAATTTCGGCGGCGGGGTCAGCTACGATTCCGGCCGGGTCTACGTCACCAACGGCGTGGGCGAAGTGATCGCGCTCGATGCCTCGAACGGCAGCCAGATCTGGAAGGTCAAGCCCGGCGGGCCGCTCCGCGGTGCTCCCACCGTGGCGTTCGGTTCGGTCTATGTGATGACGCAGGACAACCAGATCTTCGCGCTCTCCAGCGGCGACGGCAAGCTGCAGTGGACCGAATCCGGCTCCAGCGCGCAAACCGGCGTGTTCGGGGTGGCAGCGCCGGCCGCCGCGCAAGGGACGGTCATCGCGGGCTATTCCAGCGGCGAACTGGTTGCGTACCGGTACGAAAACGGCCGCTCGTTGTGGGCCGACGCGCTCGCCCGGACCTCGATCTCGACCGAGGTCGGCGCGCTGACCGACATCGACGCCGATCCGATCATCGATTCCGGCCGCGTCTATGCCCTGGGGCAGGGCGGGCGCATGGCGGCGTACGAACTGGTTACCGGCCAGCGCATCTGGGAACTCAACCTCGCGGGGATTTCCACCCCCGCGGTCGCGGGCGAGTGGATCTTCACGCTGACCGACGACGCGCGCCTGCTGGCGATCGCCCGCGGCACCGGCAAGGTGCGCTGGATCACCGACCTCGGCCAATGGCGCAACGCGGAAAAGAAGAAGGATCCGCTGTTCTGGACCGGGCCGGTGCTGGCCGGAGGCAACCTGTGGGTCGCCAATTCCGCAGGGCAAATCCATCGCGTAAGTCCGGCCGAAGGGTCGGCAACGCTGTTCCAGACGGTCAAGTCACCCGTCAGCCTGGCCCCGGTGGTCGCGAACAACACGCTCTACGTGCTGGATGACGGCGGCACGATCCACGCATACCGCTGACCCGTTCGCGCTTTGCCGCACTGTTAACCGTTAGCGGGTAATGCCGGGCGCCAATGAGCGCGCCCGATCGTCCCGCCGTAGCCCACCGCCCGCCGAGTGATGTCTCGGCGTGGGTAGGGTTGGCAGGTCTTGCCGGGCTGTTCGCCTGGTTCCTGATCTGCCGCCATTGGCCTGAGGTCGCCGCTTCCTTTGGTGTGCCCGGTCCACGGTTGCGGATGGACGGGCCATACGCCGCGCTGGCTGCGATGGTCTGGTCGGTGCTGCCGATGATCGCCGCCACGCTGGTGATCGACAAGGCGCACCGCCGCGCCTCGACCGGCATCGACTGGTCGCGCAAAAAGCTGCTGCGCGAGACGTGGCCGGTTTCGGCGGTCAAGCTGCTGGCGCTGTGGGCGACCTGGCTGGTCATCGCCGGCGTGTATTGCCTCGCCCGGTGGTACTGGGCCGAGCCGTACCTGTTCGCGATGGGCGTGCTGAAGGCGGCGGCCATCCCGCTGTTTGTTCTCGCGGTGCCGTACGTTGCGTGGCTGGATCGCTACATGGTGAACCCCCGCGATCATGCGTGGCACTTTGGCGCGATGCTGTTGGGCCAGCCGTTCGACGCAGCCGAGGTGAAGCGGCACTGGCGCGCGTGGATCATCAAGGGGTTCTTCGGCGCGTTCATGATCTCGATCCTGCCCGCCGGTTGGCAGGCTGCGGTCAATGCCGATTACGCCGCGATGCTGGGCAATCCCGCGGCGCTGGGCATGGCGCTCATCACCCTATTGTTTCTTATCGACGTGCAGATCGGCACGGTCGGCTATCTTGTCACGTTTCGCCCGCTCGACGCGCATATCCGCAGCGGCAATCCGCTGCTCGCCGGTTGGGTCGCGGCGCTGATATGCTATCCGCCGTTCGTCTACGGCTTCTTGGGCAACGGCATCCTGGGGTATGAGTTCGGCACGCCGGGCAGGGGCGATGCCAACTGGACCGTCTGGCTTGCCGCTCACCCCGGGCTGATGTGGCTGTGGGCCGGACTGCTGGTGACGCTGACCGCGATCTATGCTTGGGCGACGTTCGCTTTCGGCCTGCGGTTCTCCAACCTTACCTATCGCGGCGTGCTGACGAACGGCCCTTATCGCTTCACCCGCCACCCGGCGTACCTGTCGAAGAACGCGTTCTGGTGGGCCTCCACCCTGCCGTTCCTCGTCACCAACGGATCGCTTACCGACACCATCCGCAACACGGTGTGCCTGGCCGCGGTCAACGCGATCTATTTCTGGCGCGCGCGCACGGAGGAGGAGCACTTGTGGGCAGAAGACCCAAAGTACCGCGCGTACCACACATGGATGAGCGAGCACGGGCTGATCACCGCCCCGCTGGTGCGCCTGAAACGCCTGCTCCGACCGCGCGGAGGCGCGCTTCCCCTGCCGGCGGAGTGACCCGCTAGAGCGGGGTGCCTTCGCCGACCTCGTACCATTTGAGATCGCGTTCGACGACGCCAGCCTCGCGCATCGCGGACCCCCAGATCTTCATGTGCGTCGCGGCGCCGTGCGCCTTAAGCGCATCCATGTCGCGCCACAGCTCCGACACGTGCATCAGATCCGGATCGAGCACGTCGCGGGCGTAGGCGTACTGGATGCAGCCATCTTCCGCGCGGGTGGCGCTGAGAACCGTCTCCATCGCATCGCGCACCTTGTCGAGCCCGCCTGCAGCCACTCGAACCGTTCCGGCAATCAGGATCATCGGGTCATCCCCTCCTTAGAAGCTTTCTTCGTACACGCGGGTCAGATCGCCCGCCCACTCACCGTGATAGAGATCGAGCAGCCGCTGGGCCGGAACCTTGCCGCTTGCCACGATGTCTTCGAGCGGGCTCAGGAACCCCGTCTCGTTGTCGCCCCCGCTGCTCAGCTTGCCGCGCGCCGCAAGGCCCGCGCGGGCGATTCGCAGCGCCTCGGGCGCAATATCGCGCAAGGTGCGCCCGCCGCCCAATGGCGCGTCGAGGCCGAGCTTCGGCACCGCGTTGCGCAGCGCCTCACGCTCGTCCATCGTCCAGTCCTTGACCAGATCCCACGCGGCATCGAGCGCGCCCTGGTCGTACAGCAGCCCGACCCACAACGCGGGCAGCGCGCAGATGCGGTTCCAGGGGCCACCGTCGGCGCCGCGCATTTCGAGGAACGACTTAAGCCGCACCTCGGGAAAGGCGGTCGATAGGTGATCCCACCAATCCGACTGCCGCGGCTTCTCGCCCGGCAGCACTGACAGGTTGCCGTCAAGGAAATCGCGGAAACTGAGGCCGGAGGCATCGATGTACCGCCCGTCGCGGAACACGAAGTACATCGGCACGTCGAGCATGTAGTCGACGTAGCGTTCGTAGCCGAAGCCGTCTTCGAACACGAACGGCAGCATCCCGGTGCGCTGCGGATCGGTATCGGACCAGATGTGGCTGCGGTAACTGAGGTAGCCGTTCGGCTTGCCTTCGGTGAACGGCGAATTGGCGAACAGCGCGGTCGCCAGCGGCTGCAGAGCCAGGCTGACGCGGAACTTCTGCGCCATGTCCGCCTCGCTCGAATAGTCGAGGTTGGTCTGGATGGTGCAGGTCCGCAGCATCATGTCGAGGCCCAGGGTGCCGACCCGCGGCATGTGCCGCATCATGATCTCGTACCGGCCCTTGGGCATGATCGGCAGTTCGGCGCGGGTCTTGTCGGGCCACATGCCCAGGCCGAGGAAGCCCACACCGCAGCGGTCTCCGATGGCCTTGACCTGATCGAGGTGCCGCCCGGTCTCGGCGCAGGTTTCGTGCAGCGTTTCCAGCGGTGCACCGGACAGTTCAAGCTGACCCGCCGGCTCAAGGCTGACCGCGCCGTCCGGGCCGGTAAGCGCGATGACCTTGCCGCCTTCCTCAACCGGCCTCCACCCGAACTCCCGCATTTGCAGCAAGATGTCGCGGATACCTCCGGGCTCGTCATAGCTGGGGGCGGCGTGGTCGCTCCTGCGATAGACCAGCTTCTCGTGCTCGGTACCGATGCGCCAGCTCGCCTTGGGCTTCTCGCCCTTGGCCATGGGCTCCACGAGCTGGTCGCGGCTGTCGATGATCGGATCGTTGGCGTCGGAGGCCTGCCGCGTGCTCATGCAGGTTGCACTAGAAAACCCGCTTGAACCGCGCCAGCGAATTAATCGCGCCAGTCACCCGCCGCGCTCATCCACAGCGAAACGGCGGCGATGGCGGCAGTCTCGGCGCGAAGGATTCGCGGACCCAGCGAGATCGGCACCGACTGAGGCAGCCTGCGGATCGCCGCGTTCTCGCTGTCGTCAAAGCCGCCTTCGGGGCCGATCAGGATGGCCGCCGGACCGGGTCGGGCTGCCATTGCCGGCGCCGCCGGCACTCCGCCGCGCTCGTCGCAGAAGAACAGCGTGCGCTCGGGAGGCCAATCGGCGAGCAGCTTTTCCAGCCGCACAAGAGGTTCAACCTGCGGCAGGGCGGTGCGCTCGCACTGTTCGGCCGCCTCGATCATTCGCTTGGTGAGGCGGGACGCGTTGATCTGGCGAATCTGCGTCCGGCGCATCTCGACCGGCACGAACTGGCGCACCCCCAGCTCGCACGCTTTCTCCGCCGCCAATGCGAAGTTGTCGCGCTGGATCGGTGAGACGCACAGCCACAGGTCGGGGACTTCCTCGCGGGCGGCCAGCAAGCTGTCGATGGTGACGGAGGACCGCTCTTCCAGCCGGGCGACGTATTCGCCGGTGCGGTCGTCGAACAGGCGGACCGGGTCGCCCACTTTCAGCCGCAGCACGGTGCGCAGGTAGCGCGACTGGCCGGCGTCGAGCGGCACCTCGGCACCCACTGCCAGGGGCTGGTCGACAAACAGCCGCGGGGTCGATCGGGGCGGCCAGGCGGGGACCTGTGGCAGGTGCGGCGGGGTCATCGCTTTGCAGGTGGCATGCGCGGCGGTAGGGAACAAGCCATGGCGGATGCGATCGTCCCTGACAGCGAACAAGTTCCTGACAGTGAGTACGGGGGCCTAGTGGCGCGCCTGCCGCAGCGCCCGCGCGATCTGGCGATGCTGGCCCGGTTCGACCGGCCGATCGGCTGGTGGCTGTTGTTCTGGCCCTGTGCCTGGGGGGTGTGGCTGGCGGGGGCGGGGTGGCAGATCGGCCTGATGCTGTGGCTGCTGCTCGGCAGCATCGCGATGCGCGGGGCGGGGTGCGTGTACAACGATATCGTCGATGCCGATCTTGATGCGCGCGTGGCGCGCACCGCCAGCCGGCCGGTGGCGAGCGGGCGGGTATCCGCAAGACTGGCGTGGACGTGGCTGCTGGTCCTGTGCCTGATCGGCCTGGTGGTGCTGCTCCAGCTGAGGTGGCAGGCGCAGCTAGTCGCGCTGGCGAGCCTGGCGCTGGTGGCGGCCTATCCCTTCATGAAGCGCATCACCTGGTGGCCGCAGGCGTGGCTGGGGCTGGTGTTCACCTGGGGCGCGCTGGTCGGCTGGGTGGCGCTGCGGGGCGACCGGCTGGAAGTAGCGGGCGCGCTCTACGCGGGCGCGTTCTTCTGGTGCATGGGGTATGACACGATCTACGCGCTGCAGGATCGCGAGGACGATGCGCTGGTCGGCATCCGCTCCAGCGCGCTGCGGCTGGGTGCGCGGGTCAAGACGGGCGTCGCGCTGTTCTATGCCGCCGCGGTGATGCTGTGGTGCCTTGCGCTGTGGTTGCTGCGAAGCGATCCCATCGCCTTGCTCGCGCTCGCGCCGGCGGCGGCGCACCTGGGTTGGCAGGTGGTGACGCTTGACCCAGCGGACCCGGCCAACCCGCTGGCGCGTTTCCGCTCCAACCGCTTCGCCGGGGCGCTGGTCGCCGCGGCCTGCTTCGTTGCCGGAAACGCCTGATGTGCAACCTCTACCGCATGACCAAAGGCACCGACGAGGTTGCCCGGATGTTCGCAGTGACCAACGGGGCGGTCGGTGCCAATTTCGCAGAGGAAGTCTATCCCGGCTACCCCGGGCTGGTGGTGGCCGAGGGGCAAGTGCGCCAGATGGCGTGGGGCTTTCCGGTGGTGCTGAAGGGCAAGCAAGGCCAGCCGCTGAAGCCAAAGCCGGTCAACAACGCGCGCGACGACAAGCTGCTGACCGGTTTCTGGCGCGACAGCTTCGTCAACCGCAGGTGCCTGATCCCGGTGACCCAGTGGGCCGAGGCGGAGGGCGAGGCGGGGCGGATGACGCGCACCTGGTACCGGCTGGCAGGCCACGACCTGTTCGCGGTCGCCGGCCTGTGGCGCCCGACCGCGGAATGGGGTCATGCCTATACGATGGTCATGGCGGATTCGTGCAGCCAGATGGCCGAGGTGCATGACCGGATGCCGGTGATCATGACCCGCGAGCAATACGGCCAGTGGCTGGACGGCACGGCGGACGAGGCGCTGCGCCTGGTGCAGACCTGCGATCTTGAACTGCACACCGAAAAGACCGCCGAACTGTGGGTCGGCCGGCCGAAACCTGCAGAGCCGGCTGAACGCCAGGGCACGCTGCTTTAGCAGCGCCAACGATTTCGCCGGTTGACCCGCGCCCAAACCGCCCCGACAGGCCGCCGGGCATGACCGGCCATCTCACGCGAACTCAGGAATATCTGCTCGCGGTGGCCGCCGCTGTGGTGACCGCCAACGCGTATTACATCCATCCGATCATCGGCGAGGTGGCCCAGCATTTCGGCGTCAGCACCGCGCGGATCGGGATCGCTCCGGCGCTCAACCAGCTGGCCGTGGCGGTCGGCATCCTGCTGCTGTTGCCGCTGGGCGACCGGTACTCCAACCGCCTGCTGACGATCCTGTTCACCGGCGGGCAGACGGTGGGCCTGCTGGTGATGACGTTCGCGCAAGGGTTCACCCTGTTTGTCGCCGGATCGACCGTGCTCGGCTTTTTCACGGTCGCGCCCTACCTGCTGCCGGCATATGCCTCGAAGCGGGTCGCGCCGGAACGGCTCGGCCATGTGACCGCGATCCTCACCGCAGGGGTCATCTTCGGCATCCTGGTGGCGCGGGTCGGCGCCGGCGTGGTGGCCGAGCATTTCGGCTGGCGCACCGTTTACTGGATCGCCAGCGCGGCAATGATCGCGATCACCCTGGCGATGCCGCGGATCATGCGCGCCGAACCCGATGCGGCGCGCAAGGAGGGGCTCGGTTACCTGACGCTGCTCGGTTCGCTGATCGGCCTGGCGCGGACCCACCGGGAAATCCTGCTGTCCGGCGCGATCCAGGGGATCGGCTTTGGCCAGTTCATCGCCTTGTGGCTGGGCCTGGCTCTGTACCTCACCTCACCAGAGATGGGCTATGGCACCGACGTGGTCGGTTACCTCGCCGGGTTTGCCGCGATCAGCGTGTTCACCACGCCGATGTGGGGCCGGCTGGCCGATCGCGTTGGCCCACGGCGGGCCCGGCTGTGGTTCGCCGGGGCCCAGACTGCCGGCGTCGCGCTGCTCTATCCCTTCAGCGGCAACCTGATCCTGCTCGCGATCCCGCTGATCCTGGGCAACATCGTCGGTCCGGCGATCGACGTCACCACCCGGATGACCTTCCTCGCGCTCGACCCCGCGCTGCGTACGCGGCTGACCACGATCTACATCGTGCTGATGTTCGTCGGCGGCGCGGTCGGCAGCGTGGCCGGCACCGCGGTGTACGACGCGTTTGGTTGGGCAGGCACGGCGGCGTACGCGTTCGCTTCGTGCCTGGCGTTGACGGTGCTCGCCGCGATCGGATTGCGGCTCTACGGCAACCGGGTCTAGCTTTCCGGCCCGAGGGCGGGATCGAGATCGCGCGGCCGGGCGAAGTGGACCAGCTTGCCGCGTTCCTTTTCCAGCGAGGCCCAGTCGTCGATCGCGAGTTCAAGCGCCGCAAACGACGCGGTGGGAAACTTGACCGTGGCTTCATCGAACAGCTCGTTCTCGGCCGCCGGGGCGACCATCGCGAACAGCACGTCCTGCAGGCCCGGATTGTGCCCCGCGATCAGGACCGCTTTCGCGTCCCCCGCCTCGCGCAGCACATCCAGGAGGGTTTCGACATCGGCGAGGTAGAGCCGCTTGTCATAGCGCGGCTCGATCCCCGGCAACGCGGCCTCCAGCGTCTGCTTAACCCGTGCCGCGGGGCTGGCGATCAGCGCGTCCCACTTGACGCCGTGATCGCGGATGTGCGCGCCGATCAGCGCCGCGCCGCGCCGGCCCCGGTCGTTCAGCCCGCGGTCGAAATCGCGCATCCCGATGTCGTCCCAATCGGACTTGGCGTGGCGCAGGAGGCCGAGCAGCTTGGGCAGGTCAGGTCATCCCGTCAGCGGCCGCTTCGGCCGACTCTTGCGCGCCCGAAACACCGGATGCGAGGCGTTGTAAAGCCTCGTCGAGCGTGCAGCGGATCACCGGCGTGCCGGCGGGGAAGGCCGGCAACAGGCGGCTGGGGAACGCAGGTGACAGGACGACGAAGTGCCCCCGGTCGTCCTTGGACCGGATCAGCCGCCCGAACGCCTGCGCCAGCCGCGCGCGGATGATGCGGTCGTCGTACGCGCTGCCGCCGCCCGCCGCCCGGCGCGCGCGGTGCAGGATCGTGGGGCGCGGCCACGGGACCTGCTCCATGACGACGCACCTCAGACTTCGCCCGGGAACATCGACCCCGTCGCGCAAGGCATCGGTGCCGAGTAACGAAGCGGCGGGATCGTCGCGGAAGATATCGACCAGCGTGCCGGTGTCGATCGGATCGACGTGCTGCGAATAGAGCGGCAAACCCGAACGCGCGAGCCGGTCGGCGATGCGGCCGTGTACCGCGCGCAGGCGGCGGATGGCGGTGAACAGCCCCAGCACCCCGCCGCCGCACGCCTCGATGATGCGGCCGTATGCACCTGCCAGCCCCGGAACGTCGCCGCGCTGGATGTCGGTGACGATCAGCACCTCGGCGTTGCTGGCGTAATCGAACGGGCTTTCCGCCTCGCTCAACCGGGGCTGGGCGTCGAGATGCCGTGCCCCGCTACGCGCGACCGCCGCGTCCCAGTCCGGCCCGTCCTTTAGAGTCGCGCTGGTCAGCATCACCCCGTGCGCCGGCTCCAGCACCACCTGGGCGAACGGCTTCATCGGGTCGAGCCAGTGGCGATGCAGCCCGACGTCGAATTCGCGCGTATCGCTGCGCTCCACCGCCAGCCAATCGACGAATTCGGGGTCGCCCGGCCCGCCGAGCCGGTCCAGCAGCGCTTCCCACGCGGCGAGCAGGTCGCAGCGCCATTGCAGCGAATGACGCGCGCCTTCGATCCGGGCGCGGCCTTGCCCGTCCAGCCAATCGGGCGGATCGGCGATCACCGCCTCCAGCCGGCCGCCCAGCTTCATCAGGGGGGAACGGATCGCGGCGAGGGCACCGGCGGCTTGCGCGGCGAGCTCCACCACCGGCCCATCGAGGCCGGCGGCCTCGGTCTCGATGCCGTAACCCGCTTCCTGCCCGCCGCTTTCGTCGCGGGCATAGGTCGTCGCGCGCACCGCGCCGAGCAGCGCCTCGACCGGTCCCGCCGGCACGCCTTCGACCAGGCGCTGCAGCCAGCCTTCGCTCGGCAGTGCCTGCGCGGCATCCAGCGCCGCCTCGATCGCGGCGCCGCCCGCGTCATCGTAGCTGGCGACATCGGCCAGTCGCGCGGCGAGCCCGCGCCGCCGTCCGCGCGATTGCTTTTCCGGGCCGACGATCCAGCGGCGCAGCTCGATCGCCTCCGCCCCGGTCAGCGCGGCGGCAAAGGTCGAATCCGCCGCCTCGAACACGTGGTGCCCTTCGTCGAACACGATCCGCGTGGGACGCTGCGCATGATCCCTCCCGCGTGCGGCGTTCACCATCACCAGCGCGTGGTTGGCAATGACGAGGTCGGCCTGCGCGGAGGCGCGCGCGGCGTGCTCGATGAAGCACTTCCGGTAATGCGGGCACCCGGCATAGACGCATTCGCCGCGTTGATCGGTCAGCGCGGCGATCCCGCGCTTGCGGAACAGCGTGCCCAACCAGCCGGGCAGGTCGCCGCCGATCATGTCGCCGTCCTGGCTGAACGCCGCCCACCGCGCGACGAGCTGGGCCAAGATCGCCGCGCGCCCGCCGAACCCGCCTTGCAGCGCGTCTTCCAGATTGAGCAGGCACAGGTAGTTCTCACGTCCTTTGCGCACCACCACCGGGCGGGTGCCGTCCGCACGCGATTGCGGCCACGCACGGCCGCTTTCGCGGCGAAGCTGACGCTGGAGGTTCTTGGTGTAGGTGCTGACCCACACCGTGCCGCCGGACTTCTCGCTCCACAGATGCGCCGGCGCGAGATAGCCCAGCGTCTTGCCGATCCCCGTACCGGCTTGCGCCAGCAAAACGTGCGGCACCCCGCGCTTGGGACGCGGGGCGAACACTGCACCGGCTTCACGGGCGTAGCGGCGCTGGCCGGCGCGATGTTCGGCGCCTTCGCCGGTCAGCCGTGCGAGGCGGCCCTCGACCTCCTCCTCCTCGATCAGCACGTGACCGGGGGCGGGGCGCTCGGGCGCTTCCTCCCACTCGGGCAGGCGCGCGAACAGCCAGCGCTCGGCGCGTTCGGGCTTGCGGACATGGGGAACCAGCACCTGGGCCCACGGCCAGCGCATCCGGACCAGCGACTGGAGGGTGGACCACGCGCCCTCGCGCTCGGGCCAGTCGGCACTTTCGCAGGTGGCGATCAGCTTGCCCGCGGCTGCTTGCAGGAACGCCGGCACCGCGTCGTCGGCCCCCGGCTCGTCCAGCCCCAGCGCATGCGCCAGCCCCTTGGGCGTCGGCACCGCGAACCGCGCGGGGTGAACGAACGCGAACAGCTCCAGCAGATCCAGGCCCGACAGGTCGGGATAGCCGAGCCGGGTCGCGACCAGTGGCGCGTTGAGCAGCAGCAGCGGGGTGTCGGCCGCCGCCATCACCGCATCGCCCTTGCCGCACCCGCGGGTCACCTCGCGGTCGCGCAGCCAGGTGCCGGCATGGCTCGCGTGGAGGGCGGGGAGGGGCAGCAGCGCGCTCACCTGGCAATCCATGCGGAGCGGGGAACGAAAAGTAAACACGGCTTTCCTACAGCCGTACTGGCCGCCTAGAATCTAGACATGCAACTGTTCACGCCCGTAATGGCCAGCGATCCGGTGAGGTTCGCACAGACTGTGATATTTGCGCCGAGGACAGTGTGACACGTGTGACACAAGTCCCGTCGCGGCGGGCCGCTTGCCCTTGCGTCTGCGGCCGTTTCACTAAATGAAGCCCCGATGATCGATGATGCCCTGACCGAAGCCGCCCGCGTATCCAAGGCCTGGCCGTTCGAGGAGGCGCGCAAGCTGTTGAAGCGCTATCCCGACGGACGCCGCCCGGATGGCCAGCCGGTGGTGTTCGAAACGGGCTATGGCCCCAGCGGCCTGCCGCACATCGGCACTTTCCAGGAAGTGCTGCGCACCACGCTGGTGCGCCGCGCGTTCGAGGCGTTGACCGGCGGCGCGCCGACCCGCCTGATCGCGTTCAGCGACGACATGGACGGGCTGCGCAAGGTGCCCGACAACGTCCCCAACAAGGAGATGCTGACCCGCCATCTCGGCCTGCCGCTCAGCCGCATCCCCGATCCCTTCGGCACGAACGACAGCTTCGCGGGGCGCAACAACGCGATGCTGCGCGCGTTCCTCGACCGGTTCGGGTTCGAATACGAATTCGCCGCTGGCAGCGACCGATACAATTCGGGCGCGTTCGATGCCGAGCTGAAGAATGTCCTGCGAAACTACGACGCCATCATGGACATCATGCTGCCGACCCTGCGCGAAGAGCGGCGGCGGACGTATTCGCCGGTGCTTCCCGTCAGCGCGCTCAACGGCGTGGTGCTGCAAGTGCCGGTGGAAGTCGTCGATGCCGATGCCGGCATGATCCGTTTCGAGGACGCCGGCCGCACGGTCGAGCAATCGATCCTGGGCGGGCGGGCCAAGCTGCAGTGGAAGGTCGACTGGGCGATGCGCTGGGTCGCGCTGGGCGTCGATTACGAGATGTACGGCAAGGACCTGACCGACAGCGGCGTGCAGTCAGGCAAGATCGCCCAGGTGCTCGGCGGCCGGAAGCCCGAAGGACTGATCTACGAACTGTTCCTCGACGCCAATGGGGAGAAGATCTCCAAGTCGAAGGGCAATGGCCTGACGATCGACGAGTGGCTGACATATGGCACCGAAGAGAGCCTGGGGTTGTACATCTTCCCCAATCCCAAGAGCGCCAAGAGCCTGCATCCCGGCGTGATCCCGCGCGCGGTGGACGACTACTGGCAGTTCCGCGGGGCACTGGCCGAACAGCCGCTCGACAAACAGCTCGGCAATCCGGTGTGGCACCTGCTGGGCGCGACCGATCCCGCGCGGACAGGAGCGGGCGACACGGTGCCGGTGACCTATGCGCTGCTGCTCAACCTCGTAGGCGTGCTCGGCGCAGGAGCGACGCGCGAGCAGGTGTGGTCGTATCTGGAGAACTATGTCCCTGATGCCGATCCTGCCGCGCACCCCGAACTCGACAAGCTTGTCACCACTGCACTCGCCTATAACCGTGACCTCGTGGCGCCGGGGCTGCATCGCCGGGCGCCGAGCGAGAACGAGGCGGCCGCGTTGCGGGAACTGGACGCGCAGCTTGCCAAGCTTGGCAGCGATGCTTCGGCGGAGGAGCTTCAGACGATGGTGTACGAGATCGGCAAGCGCGAGGAATTCGGCTTCACCTCGCTGCGGGACTGGTTCCAGGCGCTGTATCGCACGCTGCTGGGCAGCGACCAGGGGCCCAGAATGGGCAGCTTCATCGCGCTTTACGGAGTGGACAACACCCGCCGCCTGATCGCGGAGGCACTGGCCCAGACTTCGCCCGCATGATCGGCGCGGCCGACCCGGAAACGCTTGCGCGCGAGTTGCTGGGCCGCGAACTGCACGAGCTCGATGACGAGGAGCAGGCGGTCATCTGCCGGGTGGCCGCGGGAACTTACTCGCAGCTTGATGCCGATGAGGCGGCGCAGATCGCATCCACCTTCGGCGACCGGCTGGCGGACCGGGTGGCGCGCGTCGGGGGAAGCTGGGGCTTCATTGTGTTCTTCGCCTGCGTGTTGCTGGCGTGGGTCCTGATCAACGCCGGTTACGTTTACGGCGTGCCGGTTTTCGACCGCTTCCCGTACATCTTCCTCAATCTGATGCTGTCGATGCTGGCCGCGATGCAGGCGCCGGTAATCATGATGAGCCAGAACCGGCAGTCGAAGAAGGACCGGATCACCGCCCGGCACGATTACGAGGTGAACCTGCGCACCCAGCTCGAGATCGTGCGGCTGTCACGCAAGCTGGACAAGATGGTTCACCTGGCGATCCGCGAGGCGAAAAAGGCGGAGGATTCCATCCAGGAGGTAGCGCAGGAGATGCGCAACACCACCGACTAGCTGTGGCGGCGGGTCCGGTACCACTTGGTCAGGACGTACTTTACGCCCTCCAGCACCGGCGTGCCGGCGTGCAGCGTGTTTTCGTTGGGTGAGCCGTCCGCCAGCGCGTTGTTCCACACCATCAGCACGCCGGCCTTGGGTTCGATCTTCGCGCCGACCTCCACGAAGTGGGTCTCGCCGCCCTTGTCCACGTTGTTGAGGAACGCCATCGCGGTCCAGCTGCGCTGGCCGCCGCGCTTCCGCTCGGTCTTCCAGTATTCCTCGCTGGTGTAGAACCAGTCGTTGTGCGGCTTGAATTCCTGCCCCGGATAATACCGCTGGCCCTGGATGGATTCGCCGCAGATGCCGTTGATTCCCAGGAGGTCGTCGATCCGCCGGCCGATCGCCTTGACCAGCGGGTCATGCCCGTTGAGGTCCCCGGAGTACGAGGTGCGAAAACCGGTCGAATAATCCTGGTCGTACAGCTTGCTCGGCTGCGCGACGGTGTCGATCATCCGCATCAGCCGCTGGCATTCGGACGGGGTGATGAAATCGCCGACCGCGAAGATCTCCGCCTTTTCGGTGGGCACTTTGTACACCCGCGGATCGGCTGCCAGCCGGGCGCGGACGGTTTCGCCCACCCGCCGCAGGGCGTCCTTGTCGGGAATCAGTTCGGTCGTCGGCATGGTGCGCCTCCTAGCAATCGGCTTGCCGCCCGCAAAGCCGGAGCTAGTGTGGCACGACAGGATAGAGAGGGGAGGCACTGATGCAGGCGGAGCAAGGCGCGCGATATTCAGGGGTGGCGATGCTGCTGCACTGGGTCATCGCGATCGCGGTGATCGTCAACTGGCGGCTCGCCGAAAGCGCCCACGATGGCCCGCGCGAAGCGGGCGCGAGCCTGATGGCGACGCACAAGGCGATCGGCATGACCATCTTGGCGCTGACGCTGGTCCGGCTCGCCTGGCGACTGGCGCATCCTTCGGCGGTGCGAACGGGCGATCTCAAGCCGTGGGAGCGGGTCCTTGCCAAGACCGTGCACGTGACGTTCTATGTCCTGCTGGTGGGACTGCCGCTGCTCGGCTGGCTGGGCTCCTCGGCGTTCGACAAGCCGGTGGACTGGTTCGGGCTGTTCCAGATACCCGCGCTGCCGGTGGGCCGGAATCCCGACACTGGCGAGACGCTGTTCGAGATCCACGAAACGCTGGGCGGGGCGATGGTCTGGCTGATCGCGCTGCATGTGGCGGGCGCGCTGAAGCACACGTTCTGGGACAAGGACGGCACGCTGTGGCGGATGCTGCCGTTCGGCAATCCCCGCGGCTGAGTTGGCGGAAAAGAACCCCCGCCGGCCGAAGCTGACGGGGGTCCAGTTTTTCCCGGACAGGCCACTCAATCCCACCCGGGAAGAGCGTGTCCGTTACCAGAAGAAGTCGTAGATCACGTCAGCCACCTGACCGGTGTAGACGTTCACCAGCAGCGCATCGTCATAGTAGCGCACCCAGCGATACGGGCCGTATGCTTCCGGCAGGCGGTACTGCCAAGGATCGTTGATCCAGTAGCGGTTGCTGTAGAACAGGCTGCCGAGACGGAAGCCGATGCTCAGCCGGTTGTAGCGATAGTTGTTGTACGGCGAGTAGTAGCGACCCAGCCGGTACCGATCCTGGTACTGGTTGCGGTAGCTGTACCAGTTGTACCGGTTGTCCTGCCGCCAGTCGCGGCTCCACGTCCGGTTATTGTCGCGGTAGTTGCCGTCCCGGCGCCCGTCGCGCCAGCTGTCGTTGCGGTCACCGTCGCGATAGCCGCTGCGATATGCATTCTGCGTCTGCTGCCGATCCCGGACATTGTCGATCCGGCGCCCGTCGCGATAGCCATCACGGTAGGTCTGGTTGCGCGTGTTGTCGGTGTAGGTCCGGTTGCGCTCCCAGGTGTTGTCGGTGCTGCCGGTGCGACCGTTCCAGCCCGAGCGATCGCGGCCCGCAGTCTGGGCCTGCGCGCGTGCCTGGGCTTGCGCCTGGGCACGGGCTTGAGCCTGCGCCTGCCAGTCGCCGCCGCTGCGGTTCCAATCGCGGCCTGAGCGAGCGGTGCCGGTGTCGCTGCGCCGATCACCGCGGTTCCAGTCGCGGCCGCTGCGCTGTTGCGCCACCGGTGCCGCCTGAGCGGCCTGGCGCTGCGGGGCTTGGTACGAACGCTGCGGAGCCTGCTGCGGAGCTTGGGCGGCCCGCTGCTGCTGGCGCGCCTGGCGTGCCTCGGTACGGACTTCGCGCTGTTCGGCGCGGCGGTTCTTGTAACCGTCCTCGTCCTGCGCATGGGCGATGGCAGGGAGGGCGCCGAACGACAGGGCAGCAGCAATCGCCGCGGCGCTTCCGGTGCGCAGAAGGGTCTTGATATTCACGGGCGTTCTCCAGATCGAAGAAGCCGCTCCACCACCTGCGGCCGTATGTCGATGAGTCGTTTTCTAGTTAATCCTGGCTGTCGCGAAACTGAACGATACGGCCAAAGTGTCACACGTGTCACACTGTTCATGGCAGCAGAAAACTTCCCCCTCCCATGCCCCGGTCCGTTTGTGGGTGAACGCAGACGGGGGTCGGAGGTGAGCCTTTGCTAGCAAGCGCCCGCGGATGTAGGAAAGCGGGAACCCCGCGTCCTCACGCAGCCAGCGGCGCGAGCCGGCTGATGTCGCGATGCGCGCCGGCGATCGCCTCGGCCTGCGCCGTCTCGCTGACCTTGAGCCCCTCGGCCACAATGAAGCGCAGATCGGTCACGCCGATGAACGCGAACACCGCGCGCAGATAGCTTTCGACGTGCTCGAAGGCGGCCTGGCCGCTGCCTTCACCATAGAGCTCGCCGCGCGCCACCGCGACGATCACCCGCTTGTCGCCCGACAGTCCTTCGGCAGCGCCAGTTTCGGTATAGCGGAAGGTTTCCCCGGCGATGGCGATCCGGTCGATCCACGCCTTGAGCTGGCTCGGCACGCCGAAGTTGTACATCGGCGCGCCGATCACCACCGTGTCGGCCGCCTTGAACTCCGCCAAGGCGGACTGCGATTCCTCGCTGGCGAACGCGGGCAGGGTGAGGTGCTCGATCGGCGCGGCGGCCAGGTCGCGGTAGACGACGCGCGCTTGCGGATCAGCGGCGGTCAGTTCGCGGACGATGGCGGCAGTCAGTTCACGGCTGGCGCTCGCCTCGCCGGTGATGGCGCTGTCGAGATGCAGGATGGTCATTAGCAGAAACTCCGGTCTGGAATGTTGACCAGCACCACATAAGTGACCACATCAGGGTCACAAGAACGCAAATTTTACAGACCAGGTCACATCGATATGACTACCTCTCCGCATCCCCACGCCAACCCGGACTGCCGCGCGGTCAGCGAACTGCTGAGCCGCGTGGGCGACAAGTGGACCGTGCTGATCGTCAAGTCGCTGGAGGGCGAAGCCTGCCGTTTCAACGAACTGAAGCGCGAAGTCGGCGGCATCAGCCAGCAGATGCTGACCCGCACCCTGCGCACGCTGGAGCGCGACGGGATGGTCGAACGCATCGTCCACCCGACCGTGCCGCCATCGGTGGAATACCGCCTGACCGCGCTCGGCCGATCGCTTGCCGTGCCGGTGATGGCGCTGGCGGACTGGACGTTCGCGCACCTGCCGCAGATCCACGCGAACCGGGCGGCGTATGACGGGGCGATCGACCAGGCCGCCTGAGCGGGCGGCCGGTCGCCCGGCTTACTTCATCGCAAATTCGCCGGGCTTCGCGCGGAACTCCGCAGCCGCATGCTGGCGCGCCTTGGTCGCGGTTTCGAACGCCTGGTCGACCACGGTCGCGGTGACCAGCGGATAACCCTGGCTGTTGTAACGCGTCTCGCGCACCGTCAGGCGGATCATGCCGTCGTCATTCTTGGTGATGAGGAACGGTTTTAGGGGAACGTAGGCTTTATCGGGCTTCATGGGCGGGACCTTTGCGCGTGGGGGTTAAGAGGACGATCGGGCGATCGAGGGACGTCACCAGCACTGCCATGCGCCGCGGTGGCGTTCGGCCTCAGGTAAGGCGGGCGTGGACCACCAGGCGGACGCTTCGGCGCCAAGCGCGGCCTGCGCCGCGGCGATATGGTCGGCAATGGCCGCCGCGCTGAGCAGATGGGCAGACCGCTTGTCGTTGGAACAGGTCCGGTCAGCCGCGATCAGCGACGCCTGATGATCGAAATAAAGGCGGTTGAGATCCATCTGTAGCTCCGGTCACAAGCGGGAGCACAAACAATCTCTCAGTCGCGGGGCGCTTATTCAGATCGACCGCGATGTGGATGAACTAGCACAGATCGCCCGAAATCCCAAATGGCTCGCGGGATGAAGCATACAGCTGATCAGCCGGCTGCTGTGGTCGGGCAGCTATCCGCCCGCTTCGCATTCTGACCGCTTCAGGGGCGAAACAGTCGGCCGCGCATGTCCAGAAACGGGTGGAAAGCGGTCAACGCTGCGGTCATCGGGTTCAGCCTACTGAAATTCCAATGCCGTAGGGCCTGGTCAGAGGCTGATCGCAGCCTGGAGAAAAACTGCATGAAAATCAGTCTGCTCTTGGGTGCCGCTGCATTAATGGCCGCCAGCCCCCTGTCGGCGAATCCACGAGGCGATGAGCCGATCGCGATCCCCGCTTCGATTAAGCAGGGGATCGACTTCATCTATGTTGATCCGCAGATGGCCGAAGTTGCGAAGCCGAAGCAAAAGCCGCGAAATTGGCTCCAGCGCATCTTCAAGGGTCGCGAAGAGACGCGAGGGAAAGAACCTAACTCGGTTTTCCTCGGCCTCGCGGGCGGTCTCGAACGGTACAAAACAAGTTGGGGCGGTTTGCCGCAGATCAAGGTTGCCGCGGGCGGTCCGCTCAAGGCGGGCTCTAAGGGAAGGCGCGTGGAGCAGCTTCGGACCCGCTTAGGGCTGCCTGAAGGGGGCGGCTATGACGAGACGCTTTTGCGCGCGGTGACCGAGTACCAGCGCGTGCATGGCCTTGACGCCGATGGCGTTGCTGGCCGGTCGACGATCGCCTCGCTCAACTTGGGCGCGGATCATTATGCTCGCCGGATCGCAATCAACATGGAACGTGCCTACCGCCTGCCGGTCACCCGCACGTTCGACCGATATGTGGTGGTCGATTCAGGCGCGGCCGAAGCATACCTCGTTCAGGGTGACAAGGTGGTGGCCAGCATGCGCGTGATCGTCGGCGCGCCGAAGACCAATACGCCAATGCTAGCGGTTCTGATGCAGCGCGCGAAGGCCAATCCGTACTGGAACGTGCCGCCGGACATGATCCAGACCGTGACGGCCAAGCGCGTGCTCAATCAGGGCGTCTCCTACTTGAAGAACTTTCATTACGAGGTGCTGTCCGATTGGACGCCCGCTGCCCAGGTGGTCGATCCGAAGACCGTCAACTGGAAGCAGGTCGCAGCGGGCAAGAGCAACATCCGCGTGCGCCAGCTGCCCGGCCCGTGGAATTCGATGGGTGAGATGAAATTCGAGATGCCGAACGACTACGGCATCTATCTCCACGATACCCCGACCAAGGAAGTGTTCGACTCAAAGGACCGCTGGCTGAGCAATGGTTGTGTTCGGCTGGAGGACTATCGCCGATTCGCATCGTGGGTGTACGGCGGTGTTCCGCAGCCCGGGCCGGCAGCTGAGCAAGTTCTCGAGCTGCCGAAGCCGGTCCCTGTATTGATGACTTACCTTACCGTGATGCTCAGCGGCACAAGCGTCCAGTTCCGCCCCGACCCCTATGGGTTTGACGCGCTGGCGATGCCGCAGATGTTTGCAGCCACCCGCAGCGCAGGCCTCGAACCCATGGAGAAGGGAGCCCAGTCCTAACGCTGCTTGGTGTCTCTGGCATCGTCACCTGTGTTCGAAGCACCTTCTACGGAACGTCGGCAATGGGCCGATACCCGGCAGTATGCAGGCAGGCGCGTTGCTGCCAATTTACCGCGTCAGCTTCTTGTAGGCGAGCCGCGTCGGCCGGTCCGCTGCATCGCCCATGCGGCGGCGCTTGTCTTCCTCGTACGCCTCGAAGTTGCCTTCGAACCATTCGACGTGGCTGTCGCCTTCGAACGCCAGGATGTGCGTCGCCAGGCGATCGAGGAAGAAGCGGTCGTGGCTGATGACCACCGCGCAGCCGGCGAAGTTCTCGATCGCTTCTTCCAGCGCGCCTAGGGTCTCGACGTCGAGATCGTTGGTCGGCTCGTCGAGCAGGAGGACGTTGCCGCCTGCCTTGAGCATCTTGGCCATGTGCACGCGGTTGCGTTCGCCGCCGGACAGCTTGCCGACGTTCTTCTGCTGGTCGGCGCCCTTGAAGTTGAACGCGCCGACATAGGCGCGCGTCGACATGTCGTGGCCGTTGACCTTCATGTAATCGAGGCCGTCGGACACTTCCTCCCACACGTTCTTCTTGGGATCGAGATCGTCGCGGCTCTGGTCGACGAAGCCGAGGTGGACGGTCGAGCCGATCT
Source organism: Parafrankia sp. BMG5.11 (assembly GCF_004337455.1). Classification (NCBI taxonomy): domain Bacteria; kingdom Bacillati; phylum Actinomycetota; class Actinomycetes; order Frankiales; family Frankiaceae; genus Parafrankia; species Parafrankia sp. BMG5.11. Next base: position 209,934 of record NZ_SJXI01000015.1, read on the forward strand.
CCACCGTGCCGCTGTCGGGCGTCTCCTTGCCGGTGAGGATCTTGAACAGCGTCGATTTGCCGGCGCCGTTCGGGCCGATCACGCCGACGATGCCGCCGGGGGGCAGCATGAAGTTGAGGTCTTCGAACAACAGCTTGTCGCCGTATGCCTTGGAGATGCCCTTCGCCTCGATCACCTTGCCGCCGAGGCGCTCGGGCACCTGGATGACGATCTGCGCCTTGCCCGGCTTGCGGTTGTTCTGCGCTTCCTGCAGCTGCTCGAACTTGCGGATACGCGCCTTGGACTTGGTCTGGCGCGCGGCCGGGGTCTGGCGGATCCACTCCAGTTCGTCCTTGAGCGCCTTGGAGCGGCCGGATTCCTCGCGGCTTTCCTGCTCCAGCCGCTTGGCCTTCTTCTCCAGGTAGGTCGAATAGTTGCCCTCGTACGGGTAGTACGAGCCCCGATCGAGCTCGAGAATCCAGCCGACCACGTTATCCAGGAAATAGCGGTCGTGGGTGATCATCAGCACCGCGCCGGCGTATTCCTTGAGGTGGTTTTCGAGCCACTGGACGCTTTCGGCGTCGAGGTGGTTGGTCGGCTCGTCCAGCAGCAGGATGCCCGGCTTCTGGATCAGCAGGCGGGTGAGCGCGACGCGGCGCTTTTCGCCGCCCGACAGGCTTTCCACCCCCATGTCGCCCGGCGGGCAGCGCAGGGCCTCCATCGCGATCTCGAGCTGGTTGTCGAGCGTCCACCCGTCGACCGCGTCGATCTTGTCCTGCAGTTCGGCCATCTCGGCGCCCAGCGCATCGAAATCGGCGCCCTCCTCGGCCATTTCCATGCCGATGGCGTTGAACCGTTCGACCATGTCGGCGGTTTCGCGCGCCCCGTCCTTGACGTTTTCCAGCACGGTCTTGGTCGGATCGAGTTCCGGTTCCTGCTCCAGATAGCCGACGGTGATGTTCTCGCCCGCCCACGCCTCGCCGGTGTAGTCCTTGTCGATCCCGGCCATGATCTTGATCAGGGTCGACTTGCCCGCGCCGTTGGGGCCCACGATGCCGATCTTGGCGCCCTGGTAGAACTGCAGGTTGATGTCCTTCAGCACCGGCTTGGGCGCGCCGGGGAAGGTCTTCGTCATGCCTTTCATGACGTATGCGTACTGGGCGGCCATCGGTGGTCCTCGAAATAAAGCAGAGTGTGTCTGAAAGTTGGCCGCCAGATAGGGGTTGGCGCGGGGAGGGGCAAGCGGGTTGGCACCGCCGATGCGAGGCGCTAGCAGCGCGGGCATGAAGTCGCATTTCTCCGCGCTCGCCGCGCTGTCGCTCCTCGCCGCAACCGCCGCGTCTGCCGCGCCGCCGCCGCTCTCGCTCGAGCGGCTAGCTGATGACGCGCTGGAGAACGATCGGGTCGCGTGGGACTTTGTCGAAGGGATCACCACCGAAGTCGGTCCGCGCCAGGCCGGCACCGAAGCGGAAGCGCGCGGGCGGGACTGGGCGGTGAAGTGGCTCAAGGCCAACGGCTTCGCGGGCGTGAAGGTCGAACCCTACAAGATGCAGACCTGGGTGCGGGGCGAGGAACGCGCCGAGATCGTGGGGACCTTCGCCCAGCCGATGAAGATTACCGCCCTCGGCAACACCGCCTCGACCGGGGCGGCGGGCCTGACGGCGGAAGTGGCGTATTTCCCGACGTATGCCGACCTGGTCGCGGCCCCGGCGGGCAGCCTGGCGGGCAAGATCGCCTTCATCAGCCACGACATGCGCCCGACGCAGGATGGCTCCGGCTACGGATTTGCCGGCCCTGCGCGGTGGACCGGCGCCAGCCTCGCGGCGAGCAAGGGCGCGGTCGCGACCGTGATCCGCTCCATCGGGACGGAGAACCACCGCACCCCCCATACCGGCGGAACCACCTTCGCCGAGGGCGTTACGCCAACCCCGGCCGGCGCTCTGAGCAACCCGGATGCCGACAATCTTGAGCGGATGTTCGCCCGCGGCAAGCCGATCCGCATGAAACTGACGCTGACCCCCAGCGTGCTGGGCGAAACCGACAGCGGCAACGTGGTGGCCGAAATCACCGGCCGCAATCCGAAGCTGCCGCCGGTGCTGATCGCGTGCCATCTCGATAGCTGGGACCTGGGCACCGGAGCGATCGATGACGCGTCGGGCTGCGGGATCATCGCCGCCGCCGCCAAGCAGATCGCGCGGGGCGACCGGCCCTTGCGCACCATCCGGCTGCTGTTTGCCGGGGCGGAGGAGACCGGCCTGTGGGGCAGCCGCGCCTACGCCGCGGCCCACCGGGGCGAGGCGATTCACGCCGGCATCGAGAGCGACTTTGGCGCCGACCGGATCTGGCGGTTCGACAGCAACTTCACGCAATCCGCGCCCGCGCTCTATCAGCGCCTGGCCAAGGCCGTCGCGCGTTTCGGGGTAGCGCCGTCGCAGGAGGTGGCCACCGGCGGGGCGGACCTGAACCTGGCGCGCGAATCGAAGTCAGCCATCCTTGATCTGCAGCAGGACGGCACCCGCTATTTCGACCTCCACCACACGCCTGACGACACACTGGACAAGGTGGATCCCGTGCAACTGCGGCAGAATGTCGCCGTCTGGACCCAGGTGGTCGGCATCCTCGCGAACGAAGCCGGCGCGATCACCCCGGGGGCGTAGCGCGCGAGCTTTCGATCGCGCGGCGCAGCGCCGCCACCTCGGCCTTCAGTTCGGCCAGTTCGGCGGCGCCGGCGACCGGCGCGTCGTGGTCCTCGGCATCGCGTCCGATGAAGAAGCTGGCGATGGTTGCGGTCAGGTAGCCGAGCACCGCGAGGCCATAGATCGACAGCAGCAATGCCAGCACGCGGCCTTCGGTCGTGACGGGCCAGAACTGGCTGCCGATGGTGGTCAGCAACATCGCCGTCCACCATAGCGCGTCCCAGTAGCCGGCGAACCCGCCTTCGACTTCGCTCGCGGGTTCGAAATTGAGCATTCCGGCCGCTCCGAGTGCGATCACCAGGCCGGTCAGCGCGGTGACATAACCAAATTGCCGCCGGCGCAGCGTGGCTTGCAGCGCCCTCATGCTGCGGTTCGCGGTGGTGACGATCCGGATCAGCCGCAGGCCGCGCGCGGCGCGCAGGATCGCCAGGGCACGGAACAGCCGCAGCGCCGGGACGATGAGCGCGATGAGGGTGAGCCAGTTACGCTTGAGGAATGCGCGCTTGCGCGGGGCCAGCACGAAACGGATTACGAATTCCGCGATGAAGATGATCCAGATGACCACCGCCAGGTTGCCCAGAAGCGGGCTGGTTTCGCCGGTGAGGTCGATCACAATCAGCGCCAGCCATGCCAGGCTGAGCATCAGCATGGGCGCACGCAGCCAGTCGTCCAGGTCCTTGAGCGCGCGCCAGCGCTCGATCTGCTGTCGCATCCTTTGCTCCCCTGCCGCGATCGTACAGGAAAGACGCACGGGGCGCGCAAGCGGGTCCGGGAAGGGCGCCGGAAACACCCGCCCGCCCGCGCGTTCGGTCAGCGGACGGGCACACTTTCTTGCAGGAGCAACCAATAGTGGCGCAGCAATTCGACGTGGCGGTGATCGTGGGCAGCTTGCGCAAGGAATCGGTCAACCGGAAGGCCGCGCTGGCGCTCGCGCGCCTCGCCCCTGCCAACCTGACGCTGCGGATCGTCGAGATCGGCGATCTCGCGCTGTATGACGAGGACGTAGAGAAAGCCGGCGCGCCCGACGCGTGGCAGCGTTTCCGCCGCGAGGTGAGCGCGGCCGATGCGGTGCTGTTCGTGACGCCGGAATACAACCGGTCCGTGCCCGGCGCGCTCAAGAACGCGATCGACGTGGGTTCGCGCCCTTATGGCAGCAGCGCGTGGGCCAAAAAGCCCGCCGCGATCATGAGCGTGTCCCCCGGCGCCATCGGCGGATTCGGCGCCAACCATCATCTGCGCCAGGCGCTGGTGTTTCTCGACATGCCGACGCTGCAGCAGCCAGAGGCCTATGTCGGCGACGGGTTCAACCTGTTCGGCGAAGACGGCGCAATCGTGAAGGAGGGGACCGAGACGTTCTTCCAGACCTTCATCGACGCATTTGCCCAGTGGATCGAGCGCACGGCAACGCCGCGTACTTAGCCGAGCCGGTTTTCTCTCTCGCTCTCACTGGGTTGAATGGTCGGGGAGACAGGATTCGAACCTGCGACATCTTGCTCCCAAAGCAAGCGCGCTACCGGACTGCGCCACTCCCCGACCCATCGATGCCGGCCACCTGGCACGCCTTGAAAGGCGCCGGTGGTGGGCCCGGCAGGATTCGAACCCGCGACCTAGCCGTTATGAGCGGCCAGCTCTAACCGCTGAGCTACAGGCCCCCTGGCCGAACCGGACGGGCCGGTCCGGTCAAAGCCGGTGCGCGGGGCGGTAGACGTAGGGTCGCACGCTGGCAAGCGGCTCAACGCTCGGCAGCGGAGATGATCTCGCTGACGCTGGTGGGAGCCACTCCGCGCATGTCCAGATACATGTAAACGCGGCGGAACCAGTCATACAGCCGATCAAGGTCGGCTTCGGTGCGGACGTAGGGTGTGTGGCCGGGTGACAGCGACGGGCTGTGAAAGCTCAGCACCAGCAGCGGCAGGCCATCGTCCAGCGCCATGTCGATGCCGCGCAGCGCTTCCTCGGCGGTGACGCCTTCGGGGGTCAACGCGATCCGTTCGAGCACGCCGAACCGCGAGCACGCGCCGGCCACTCTCGGTAACTTGCGCAGCAGCGGATGCACCCAGCGGCCCTGCCGCCGCAGCATTCCCCAATAAACGGTGGTGAGGGGCAATTCGAGGAGTTCACGCGCCTCGTCCACCCAGTACGGCGCCAGTGGATGGCGGCTGTAATCGGGACCCTGGCCGTCCCGATAGTCGAAGTTCGCCCGCACCGAGGTGTCGATCGGCACCCCTGCATCGCGGAGCATGGCGGCGGTTTCGGCCCCCAGCCCATAACGGCCCGCCCGGTAGATCAGCGGGGTAGTCTCGAATGCCTGCTCGACCTGCCGGCGCAGCCGAAGGAACTTGGCGCGCTCGAGCGCCGGCGGAAGGTTGCCGGCATAGCTGTTGTGGACGCTCACCTCTTCATCGAAGGGCGGATTGACCCATGGGTGAAGCTGGACGCCGACTTCGGCGCGGCCCGCCTTGACCGCGCTGCCGATGATGTCGATCGCCAGCGGCGAGGTGGCGACCGGCCAGTCGACGAGGTACACCGGCACCACCCCCAGCCCTTCGCAGAACTCCTGGAAGCGGGCGATCCGCGGCACGTGCATCAGTCCGTGCCCGTCGCGAGTGAAGGGGTCCGCCCAGTTGAATTCTTCTTCCGTATCGACCGTCAGCAGCGAGCGGGTGCCGAACCGGGGGGCGAAGCGCGCGGCCGAACCGGGGAGCGGCGGCTGGGTGATCGGACGATCCATGCAACTCCCCCACTGGCGGGCGGCGTGAGGTCAGCCGTGAGCGGCGCCAGCGCGGTCGTGGCTAAGTTGCCCCTCGGCGGCGGTCAAGCCGGGGAGGGTGAGGACCAGCGCCTTGTTCGCGGCCACCAGGTCGCCGCCTGTGGCCCGCGCCTCCGCCCGGGCAAGCCGCAGCGCGAAGCCGGCGCCGAACATCCCCGCACTCACCGCGCCGCTGCCCGCGCGATAGTCAGCGGCGAAGACGTCGTCCTGCGTGGCCAGCGAGGCGGGCAGGGCAATGCGCAGTTGCACACCGTTCGCCAGGCGAGAGAGGCGCAGGGCAATGACTTCGCCCGGACCGGTCGCGCCGGTCACCGTCGCCAGCAGCCGCCAGGCGAGCGCTTCGGCATCGTGGCGGGCGAGGGGCACCGCGCCCGCGGCCCCGTCGATCTCGCTGAGAAACTGCGCATTGCGGCTGCGTAACACCTCGCCCAGCTGTACGATCAGCCCCTGCAAGGTCTGTGCGAAGTCCGAGCTCCCTTCGTCCAGGGACAGGGCGCCGCTCTCCAGCCGCGCCAGCCGGTCAAGCTCGTCGAACCCCGCCAGCATCCGCGCCGCGTCGCCCGCGATCGTCGCGGCCAGGGCGCGGTATTCGTGCGGGGTGGGGCCGAACAGCTGTTGCTGGATCACCTCGGCAAAGCCCTGGATCGCGTTCACCGGGGTCTTCAGTTCGTGCAGCAACTGACGCATGCGATCCGCCTGCGGGCTGGACGCGGCGGCAGCGGCGGCGAGTGCTGGCCGCCGGAACCGGCCCGCGTAGCCCATGAACCGGCCACCCGGATCGGAGAAGCGGGGACCCGCATCGATGAGCCAGTCGCCCGCTACCGCCGGAGCGCCGCTCCACGTCATCGCGACACGGCGCAGCGGCTGGTGCTGGTTGCGCCCGCTGTCCGCGGCGACGGGGACGAGTGCCCCCATGACCATCGGCGCGATCGGCGCATCGGCCCAGTCGATCCGCCCTTCGGCGTCGGTGGTGAAAGCGAACCCCTCGCACCGCGAGCGCGCCTGGTCGGGCCGTTCGTTTAGCGGCAGGCGCGGCGCTTCTTCCGGCGGACGCGCGGCGCGGGTCTTGCGGAAAGTCTCGATCCGGCGGACCAGCGCGCCGATTTCGCTGGCGGAGTCGTCATCGCTCTCCGCCAGGTCGTTGGCCGGGACCGGCCGCAGGGGCGGGAGCGGGGCGGCGGGCGCCGCGTCCATGGCGGGATAGGGGCTCGGCAGACCGCGGTCGCGAATCCCAAGCCGGTCGAGCACGTGCTGAGTCGCCTGCGGCAAGTCGCGCCGCAAGCGCAGAAAGCCGCGCGCGCGGATCGGCAGGCGCGGGATCAGCGCGTCCCAGTCGTCCACGCTCAGCTGCGCGACCGAGAGTGCCGCCGCCGCGACCTCGGGCTCGTCCTCGGCCAGGTGCAGCGCCAGTTCGGGGTTGCGGAACCGCAGTCCCGGTTCCCGGATCATCATCGCGCGCTGATCAGCGCCAATTGTCTCGCCCAGCGCCGCCAGCCTGAGCCACGCCGCCGCAAGCATGGATTCGTCGCGGCCGGCGCGGCGGTTGCCCAGCAGGTCGAGCAACTGGCGGAACTGGGTCATGGCCGCACGCTCACCCGTCGCCCGGTGGCGCAAGACGGTGGCAAGGCGGTCGTCGAAGTGCATCATGCTCCAGTCAGGCGCTCGGCGCGGGTGCGAGGCGGTATCCCAGCTCGTTCTATCACGGAGCGCCGATGTGAACATTGGGGCTCGGCCCCGCGTTGCAAAGCGGGACAATTGCTGGCAGAAACAATAAAATTAGCAGGCGGTGCCGTAATCTGCCGCCTTTATTGCCCAGCGATGTCTGGGTACCATCTCGCGGGGGCGCGGCAATGGCCAATCTCGACGATATCGACCGCAAATTGCTGGCAGAGCTGCAAAGCGAAGGCCGGGTGACGAATGTGGAACTCGCCAGCCGGGTCGGCCTCACCGCCCCGCCATGCCTTCGGCGCGTGCGCGCGCTGGAGGAAGAGGGCGTAATCCGCGGCTATCATGCCGATCTCGATCCGTCGAAGCTCGGCTTTGCGATCACGGTGTTCGCCATGGTCAGCCTGAAAAGCCAGGCGGAAAGCAGCTTGCGTGAGTTCGAGGATCACATGAAGTCGCTGCCCGAGGTGCGCGAGTGCCACATGCTCAACGGCGAGATCGACTTCATCCTCAAGATCGTCAGCCCCGATCTGCAGAGCTTCCAGGAGTTCCTGACAAGCAAGCTCACGCCCGCGCCAAATGTCGATAACGTAAAGACATCTTTGACCATTCGGACCGCCAAGCAGGAACCTGGGGTGCCGCTCGCCGACTAAACGGCCCGCGTTGGCGGATTGCTGCAGCGAGGACGGAACGCATCGCCGCGCCGGCGCTTGAGTATGTGATAACCCACAAGGAGATTCGCATGCCTACTCACGCCATTTTCGACAGCCATGACCATGCCCGCCGCGCGGTCGACGACCTGCGCACCGCCGGGGTGCGCGACGATTCGATCTCGGTCGTAGCCCACCATGGCCGCACCACCACCACTACGGACGCCGACGGCAACGTGACCGATGAAGACCACCAGAACATCCTGCGCGGTATTCTGGGCGGGGGCGCCTTGGGTGCCGGTCTCGGCGTTGCGGCGCTCGCCATCCCCGGCGTTGGCCCGATTGCGGCGGCTGGCGCGATCGCGGCCGGCGTAGTGCCCGAAGCGATGGGCATCGGCGCGCTGGCTGGCGCGGCGTTCGGGTCGATGAACGAAGTGCTGAAGGGCCACGGCGTCGATGACGATGACGCCGCGTACTACAGCCCGCGGATGAAGGACGGCGCGGTGTTCATGTCGGTCGACGACGAGAAATCGGGCTACGACGCTGATCGCACGTCCGAAGTGATGTACAACGCCGGCGGCCATAACCGCAGCCGCCCGCGCACGTAAGCAAATCGCGGGGGGCGGGCCAGACCGGCTCGCCCCCTGCTATCCCTTCAGGCGCGCGCGAAAGCTAGGCTTCGCGTTCCCGGAGCCAGTCCTCCAGCCATTTGATCGAATAATCACCGCTGAGGACATCCTCCTGGCGGATCAGTTCCTGGTGGAGCGGGATGCTGGTCTTGACGCCTTCGACGACCATTTCCTCGAGCGCCCGCCGCAGCCGCATGATGCATCGTTCGCGGTTGCGGCCATAAACGATCAGCTTGGCGATCATGCTGTCGTAGTACGGCGGGATCTTATACCCGGCGTAAAGCCCACTATCGACCCGCACGTGCATTCCGCCGGCCGCGTGATAGGCGGTGACCATTCCCGGTGAAGGGGCGAAGGTCCAGGCGTCTTCGGCGTTGATGCGGCACTCGATCGCGTGGCCGGTGAAAGTGATGTCGGCCTGGCTGCACGACAGATCCTTGCCATCGGCGATGCGGATCTGTTCGCGCACCAGATCGATGCCGGTGATCATCTCCGTCACCGGGTGTTCCACCTGCAGGCGGGTGTTCATCTCGATGAAGTAGAACTCGCCGTTTTCCCACAGGAATTCGATCGTGCCCGCACCGCGGTAGCCCATGTCGGCCATCGCGTTGGCACAGATCATGCCCATCCGATCGCGCTCTTTGGCGGTGATGATCGGCGAGGGCGCTTCCTCCAGCACCTTCTGGTGTCGGCGCTGGAGCGAACAATCGCGCTCTCCCAGATGGACCGCGTTGCCGCGCCCGTCGCCGAACACCTGGAATTCGATGTGGCGCGGGTTGCCGAGATATTTTTCGATATAGACCGTGGCGTCGCCGAACGCGGCCTTCGCCTCGCTGCCGGCCTGGCGCATCAGCGTTTCGAGCTGATCTTCCGCCTCGCACACCTTCATGCCGCGGCCGCCGCCGCCGCTCGCGGCTTTGATGATCACGGGATAGCCGATCTCCGCCGCGATGGCGCGCGCTTCGTCGAAGTCGCTGACCGCGCCGTCACTGCCGGGGACCAGCGGCAGGCCAAGCGCGCCGGCGGTCCGCTTGGCTTCCACCTTGTCGCCCATCGTGCGGATGTGTTCGGGCTTGGGGCCGATCCAGGCGAGGCCGTGCGCCTCGACGATCTCGGCGAACTTGGCGTTCTCCGACAGGAAGCCATAGCCGGGGTGGATCGCATCGGCGTGGGCGATCTCGGCCGCCGAGATGATCGCCGCGACGTTGAGGTAGCTGTCGGTCGCCGGCGGCGGACCGATGCACACCGCGTGGTCGGCCAGGCGCACGTGCATCGCATCGGTGTCGGCGGTCGAGTGCACCGCGACCGTCTCGATGCCCATTTCGTGGGCCGCGCGGTGGATCCGCAGCGCGATCTCGCCGCGGTTTGCGATCAGGATACGGGTAATCGGCATGGCCGGATCAGCCGATCACGACCAGCGGCTGGTCGTATTCCACCGGCTGCGCGTTCTCGACCAGGATCGCCTGGATCGTCCCTGCCTTGTCGGCGGCGATCGGGTTCATCACCTTCATCGCCTCGACGATCAACAGGGTGTCGCCCTGCTTGACGGTGTCGCCGACCTTGACGAACGGCTGGGCGCCCGGTTCCGGCGTAAGATAGACGGTCCCGACCATCGGCGACTTGAGCGCGTTTTCATTCGCGGCCGGTGCAGCCGGCGTCGGAGCGACTGCGGCGGACGCGGGTGCCGCGGCTGGCGCGGCCGCCACCGGTTGCGGCGCGGGTGCCATCATCACCCCGCCGCGGGCGACGCGGACCTTGCGGTCGCCATCTTCGACCTCGATTTCGGTCAGCCCGGTTTCCGCCAGCAGTTCGGCCAGTTCACGGACCAGTTTGGTGTCGACGTTCATGCCCGAGCTCCGCGCGCTTGCGTCCTTGGTTTCGGCCATTGCCTGCCCCTTGTTGTGTCAGGCGAGTGCCTATGCGCGGCTCGTCCGCCAACCGCAAGCCGCTAGAGCGCCGCCGCCTTTTCCAGCGCTACGACATAGCTTTGCGGACCCAGGCCCTTCACCTCGGCCACCGCACCCATGCCGACGTACGAGACATGGCGGAACGCCTCGCGCGTCAGCGGATCGGACAGATGCACCTCGATCACCGGCACGGCGATCGCCTTGATCGCATCGAGCAGCGCGATTGAGGTGTGGGTATAGGCCCCGGCGTTGAGCAGCACCGCTTTGGCGCCTTCGGCATTCGCCTCGTGCAGCCAGTCGACGAGATGGCCCTCATGGTTCGACTGGCGCACGTCGACCTCCAGCCCCAGTTCCTGCCCCCGGTCCTCGAGCATCCCGGCGATCTCGTCGAGCGTGGCGGAGCCGTAGATCTCCGGCTCCCGCGTGCCGAGCAGGTTGAGGTTGGGACCGTTGAGGACATAGACGAGGTTGCTCATCCGCGCTGCTTACAGACCCCGGGGCCCGGCGGGCAAGCATGCCGGACTGGGGCGAGTGTCACACGTGTCACACTGTTCAGAGCCGAAACAACTTATCCCTCCACCCCCTTGATCTTCCCCCACTGGCGCGCGGCGGTGTAGCCGAGGTAGCCGGTGCCGAAGAGGGCGTAGAGTTCATCCGGCAGGCCGCGCAGGTATGCGGTCATCGATCCGGCAATCGTCTCGGCGGTGCCGGGGGCAAACAGTGACAGGATGCCGATCGGCAGCGCGGCGAGCAGCATCACGTACATGACATAGAGGAAGCTCGGCCGCGCGCGGCTGGTCCAGGGATCGGACGACGCAGCCTCCGTAACAATGGCCGATAGCTGGGTTTCGATCAGCCTGAGTTCGTGCGTCCCTTCCAGTTGCAACAGTTCAAGCTTCGCCTGCGCGGCGGCCTGCTTGTCGGGAATGACCTTGTCGATGATCGAGGTGACGGGACCGATCAGAACGTCGAGGATAGACATGGCTGCTTACTCCGGTTGAAACGGTCGGTCTGTAACCAGATGGGTTTGTGTAGGAAAATTCTTTCACCATTCGTAGCTCTGGCCCGCCAGGTTTGACAGCACGCCGGCCGGGCAGCAGGAAGGCGCGCATGAAATCGACGCTGTTGCTTGCCGCCGCCCTCTCCTTGTCCGCCACCACCGCCGCCGCGCAGGGCGCCGCCGCGCAGGACGCCGCCGCAGGGCCTGCTGACCAGGCGTTGCAGGCGCTCTACGATGAATACTGGAACTGGCAGGTGCGCGAGTACGGCTGGATCGAGAACGCGGACGGGTCGACCGACCAGGGGCCGACCATCGCGCCCGTGACGCCCGCTGCCCAGCAGGCCCGCGCCGCCCAGGCGGCAGAGTTCCGCAGGCGGCTCGGCGCGATCGACCTGGCGGCCCTGTCGTCCACGGAAAAGACCAACGCCGCCGTGCTGCGCGCTGCGCTGACTGAGACGATCGAGGACGCGAAGTTTGCCGAATGGGAGATGCCGTTCGACAGCGATTCCAATTTCTGGAGCTATTGGGACGCGCCCACCGGATACCAGACGGTCACCGAGTACGAGCATTACATCGCCCGCCTGCGCGCGCTGCCGCGCCATTTCGACGAGCAGATCGCCAACGCGCGCGCAGGTTTGAAGCGCGGGTCCAGCGTTCCGCGCGTGACGTTGGCGGGGCGCGACGCGAGCCTGGCGGCCTATACCGTCGACGAGCCGGAGAAGAGCCCGTTCTGGCGCGCCTTTGCCGACATGCCGGCGCGATTTTCCGACGCCGACATGGCGCGGCTGAGGGCGGAGGGGCGCGCGGCCATCGCGCAAGGCGTCACCCCCGCTTATGCCGAACTGCTGACCTTCCTGCGCGACGAGTACGCGCCCAACGCGCGCACGACGCTGGCGGCCGAGGCGATGCCGGATGGCAAGGCGTATTACCAGCAGCAGATCCGCCAGTACACGACCCTCGATCTCACGCCGGCAGAGATCCACCGGACCGGCTTGGCCGAAGTCGCCCGGATCGAAGGCGAAATGCGCAAGATCATGGCCGAGGTCGGTTTCACCGGCACGATCGCGCAGTTCACCGAGAAGCTGCGCACCGATCCGGCGCAGGTCGCGGCCACGCCCGACGAGCTGATGGGCGTATCCGCCTACGTGGTGAAGCGGGTGGACGGGAAGCTGGCCGATTACTTCGGTTTCCTGCCGCGCAGGCGCTTCACTATCCGGCCGGTCGCCGATGCGATCGCGCCCTTCTATACCGCGGGGCGCGGCGGTCTGGACGCGTGCCAGATGAACACGTATAATCTCGCGTCCCGCCCGCTGTACAACATCCCCGCGCTGACGCTGCACGAGTGCGCGCCGGGGCATAGCTTCCAGATGACGTTCCAGCAGGAGCAGGGCGAGCAGCCCAAGTTCCGCCGCAACCTCTATTTTAGCGGGATGGGCGAAGGCTGGGGCCTCTACACCGAGTTCCTGGGCGAGGAGATGGGCATCTACCGCACGCCGGAAGAACGCTTTGGCCGGCTGAGCTACGAGATGTGGCGTGCCGCGCGGCTGGTGATCGACACCGGCATTCACCACGATGGCTGGACCCGCGACCGGGCCATCGCCTATCTCGCGGACCGCACCGCGCTGTCGCGGCACGAGGTGGAGACCGAGGTGGACCGGTACATCTCGTGGCCCGGCCAGGCGCTCGCCTACAAGCTGGGGGAAATGACCATCCGGCGGATGCGGACCAAGGCCGAAGGCGCGCTGGGTGCGGCGTTCGACATCCGCAAGTTCCACGATGTGGTGCTGGCGCTCGGATCGGTGCCGCTGCCCGAACTCGAAGCGCGGATCGACGCCTTCATCGCCGATGGCGGGCAGGGGTTGCCGGGCGTGACGTACGATTGACCCCGGGACCATTCCCGCTGACCCGCGTTGACCCTCAAAAGGGGAAGCACATGACCGCCGACAGCGGAAGTGCCGGCAGCGGCTGCGCGATGACGCGCGGTTTCCTGGCGACCTGTGCGCCGCCAGCGACGCGCGCGGGCTGAGCGGATGGCGTTTCGCGTACGCGTGCGCAAGCTGGTCGAGGACATCCGCGACAGCTACTGGTTCGTCCCCGGGCTTCTGGCGCTGGTCGGGCTGGTGCTGGGCCTTGCCGCCATCCTGCTCGATGTGCGGATCGGCGATGCCTGGCTGGGCCGCTACGAATGGCTCTATGGCACGCGCCCCGATGGCGCCCGCCAGATCCTTGCCACCATCGCAGGGTCGACCATCACTGTCGCGGGCGTGGTGTTCTCGATCACCCTGGCGGCCGTGACCTACGCCTCGGGCCAGTACGGGCCGCGATTGCTGAGCAACTTCATCCGCGATCGCGGCAATCAGGTGACCCTGGGCGTGTTCGTGGGGACGTTCCTTTATTGCTTGGTAGTGCTGAGGACGATCCGCAGCGCGGAAGAAGCGAGCGCCGACACGGCAGGCGCCGTGCGCGAGGCATTCGTGCCGCACGTAGCGATGTTCGGGGCGCTGGCGCTGGCGATCCTGTCGATCAGCGTGCTGATCTACTTCGTGCACCACGTCACCTCGGGCATCCACATCAACAACGTGATCGCGAAGATCGGCAGGCAGCTGCTCAGCGACATCCGCGACCGTGCCGCCGAGCGCAGCGACCTGTTACCCGGACCGCCGGCATCGCCCCTCGATGGAGCGGTCCGCGTCGCCGCCGACCGGACAGGCTATATCGAAGCGATCGACGAAGGCGTGCTGATCGATTTCGCCGAGCGTCATCAGCTGACGGTGCGACTGGTCCGCCGCGCGGGTGATTTCATGCACAAGGGCCGCGCGATCGTGGAGGTCTGGCCTGGAGAAGCGGTGGATCCGTCGATCGCGCAAGCATGCAACGCCGCCTTCGCCATCGGTGATCGCCGGAGCGCGCAGCAGGATTTGCGCTTTGGCATCGATGAACTGGTGGAGATCGCCACGCGCGCCCTGTCGCCCGGGGTCAACGATCCCTTCACCGCGATCGCCTGCATCGACTGGCTGGGCGCGGCCTTGTCCGAACTTGCTCTCATGCGACCGGCCCCCGACGTCATGGCGGGCGAGGGTGGCGAGGCCCGGCTGGTCGCCGATCGTCTGGGCTTCGAAGATTACCTCGCCAGCGCGTTCGGCCAGCTGCGTCCGTACCTGGCGGGGGACGTCAACGCGCGCACCCGCGCCCTTGCTGCGCTGGATGAGGTGGACGCGACGCTGTCGGACCCCGGAAATCGATCGCTGCTAGCCGCGGAGCGGCGAGCGCTGCGGGCGTGCGCGGCGTAGATTTCGGGTCTTGAGGGGCAACCATGCCCGCGGCGCGGCCGCGCGCTGGCAAAGAAAGCTGAAACCACTGGTCGGGACGAGAGGATTCGAACCTCCGACCCCCACACCCCCAGTGTATTAATCCGACACGCATGCTTTTCTCAAATTCGATTGCTTGACAGGCATTTAGCGCAAAATTTAGCGAAATCGATGACAATGACCTCTATCCGTATTCTAGCTGTCATGTGAGCACGGTGATTGCTATGTGATTGCTGGAAACGAGATCGAGGCAAGGTATGGAGCGCCGCAAACTCACTCGCAAAGTGGTTGATGCCGCAGGCCCGCGAGCGAGCGACTACTTTCTGTGGGACCCGGATCTGAAGGGTTTGGGTTGAAGGTCACCCGCAGTGGGCGGAAGGTCTATGTCGTACAGTATCGTATGGGTGGGCGCGCTTTCCCAACGAAGAGGCGCACCATTGGCGCTGACGGAAGTCCGTGGACACCGCTAACAGCGCGCGCGGAAGCTGAGCGTGTGCTCCACATGGTGGGCTTGGGGCAGGACCCTGCGGTCGCCGAGCAGGAGAAAGAGCGTCAGCAGCTCCATGGCCGCTTTGAACAGTTAGCTGAGCACTTCCTCGCAGACAGTCAGCGCAACTGGGCGCCGCGCACGTACATCAATCGCAAGAGCGACATCGAACGCTGGCTCCTTCCCGTGCTTGGCAAAAAGACGCTTTGCTCGATAACTCGTCGCGACATCACGGCGGTGCTCGACCGCATTCCGGACGGCCGGCCTGCGCTGCCACGTAACGTATTCGTGCTCATGCGCACGATCTTCAACTGGGCGCTCGGCCGCGGAGACATCGAGAAGTCGCCGACGCTCGGCATGAAGGTGCCGCGCGCTGCTCCAGAGCGGCATCACATCCTGGCTGACGATGAGCTAGTCGTTGTGGCAGCCACCGCGCCTAAGCTAGGGCCCGTCTGGGGCAACTTAGTTCACATGCTTATTCTGACGGGCCAGCGTCTTAGGGAAGTCGCGCATATCGAATGGTCTGAGCTCGATAGGGTGGGGCGCATTTGGCAAATCCCGCGCAGCCGGACGAAGAACGGTCGCGATCACGTCGTGCCGCTCAATCGCGCTGCGCTGGCTACACTCGACGCAATAGCAGGTGTAGAGGCCGACGACGAAGAGGAGCGCAAGTGGCCACGCTCAGGCTTTGTTTTCTCGCACGTCCCAGGCACGCCCGTATCCGGATTCTCGAAGGTAAAAGCGCGCTTGGATGCGATGCTCGCAGGGACGACTGACCCAACGGTCCGGCCATGGCGCTTGCACGATCTGCGGCGCACTGTGGCAACCAACATGCAACGGCTGGGCGTACGCTTCGAAGTTACCGAGGCCATTCTTAATCACGTGTCGGTCACGCAAGCCGGCGTTGCATCAGTGTACCAGAGGCACGACTGGTTGGATGAAAAGCGCGCTGCACTCGACGCATGGAGCGACAAGCTTGTAGCGATGGTGGAGAGCTATCAAGCGACGCGGTGGGAGAAACCGAAGAAGTCTAAAGTGCTTAAAAAGGCAGCGTGATCGCGCGCCAACGAATTCCAGTTTAGTTGTGTTGAAACAAACCATTCTGATCTGACGCTCGCTACCCTATCGGGCGCTGCCGCGCGGATGTCAGCTTTGCGCCCAATTGTTGTCGTTCACGCGATACAGACATACGGCCAATACCAGACCTTTGCGGCGCTTCTGTTCGTTGGGATCTAGCGATAGGCACGCTACGTGGTCGGGACAACCGATACGCCGCTACCGCGCTACCAGAGCAAGGTTCTCTGTCGCGCGTATGGTTTAAGCTTATCGACTTGTGTTAGCTCCGCCGCAAATTCCGACGCCGGTCACGTGGATGCACGCGTCGTCACGTGAATACCTAGTTCCTAGGCCTCTCCCATTCGGTTCTTAGCCCATGACTTCGAATGCGGGACCATATCCTGTATTTTCTGGAATCGTGAGGACGTTCTTGCCCTCGCGCTGGACGATCTCAGGAATGACCGTCACGATTTTACGAGCAATGGCCTTGGCAACACACTCTTCGGCGCTGTCTGCTTCCGCCAGCAGTTGCAGGTTTAGCCGGGTGGGGAAGATAATCGTTCGCTCGCCAGATTCCCCCAATTGAAGCGCCTTGCGCGGCGAAAGCCATTCCGCATCGACAGTCTCGTAGCCATCGCATGCCGCAATCTGGCGGTCGGGAGCTCGAACAACAAAGAAATGTGTGTCGAAGCGCTTGTGCATAAAGGTCGGCGTTATCCATCTGGCAAAATGAATTAGGGGGTCAAGGCGCAGGCGCACGCCGGCATCGCGGACGATGTCTAAAAACGCCCGCGTTCCCACCTCTACCGCTTTGCGGCTTTCGAGGTCGCACGCGTCCTCGAATTCGGTGCCGTCGTTATTCTCGGCCAGGAGAATCCCCGCTTCTTCGTAGGCTTCGCGGATCGCAGCGATCCGCAAGGTCCGCTGCGTGTGGTCAAAATTTTCCCAGCCGCAGCAATGATCTGCCCATCCAGGGGCTTCGTCACTAGCCGTCGGCTTCCCGCCAGGAAATACCAACGCTCCGGAGGCAAAATCGATTTGATGGTGCCGCTTGACCATCAAAACCTCGAACTCAGGGTCGTCGCGAAGAAGCAGCATGGTGGCCGCCGGAACCGGAGCGACGGGATTTCGTAACGTCATGCTACTCTCCTTGTGTAGATCTGCCCCGTCCGGGCACTCGCACCCAGAAACCCATAAACCGCCCGATGTTCATTTGCGGAGCAAATGTTCATTTGCGGAGCAAGACCACGGCGGCACTCGCCAGCGAGATACCCGCGAGCAACCAGGATTGACCGACAAGAAGCGCGGCGGAAACAATCAGTGCGGCGCCTATCGGCCCTTTGGTGGACGGGGTCTCTTGGCGAGCGGCCGCAAGCCGTTCGACGCTCGCCGGGTCGAGCTGTATTGGCAGGTATCCTGACCTCGCGATCGAGTTCGCATTGGCCAGCAATCCGGGCAAGGAAGCCGATAGACCCAGCAGCTGACCGCCGAATTTCTTCAAACCCGTCCGAGCGCTGCCGAGCGAGAACCGCTCTGTGAGAAGCTCCGCGATGATCGGCCGGGTTTCTTGGGCGATGTTATAGTCGGGTGCCAGCGATCGGACGAAACCCTCTGCAGTCAACAGGGTACGCAGAAGAATGGCGAGATCGGGTGGCAGGACCAACTTATAATCCCGCAATAGATCGAACACGCGCGAAAAAATCTGCGAGAACTCGATGCCCGAAAGCACGGTCCCCCTGAACTCTCCGATCAACTGATCCAGATCCACCCCAAGCGCGGCGCGATCTACCTTCGGTTCCTCCGCCCAGCCGAGCAGGACATCGGCGACAGCGTTCGGTTCCTCACCGGCGATCGCGAGCACGAGGCGGACGATCTCGTCGCGCCTGGCCTTGGTCAGCGTGCCGACCGATCCGAAATCGATGAAACCGACATCCTCTTCGCCAATCAGGAAGACATTACCGGGATGCGGGTCGCCGTGGAATTCACCGTTCAGGATGATCATGCGCAGGACTGCGTCCGCATACCTTTTGGCGAAAGCCGCAATCTGCGGGTCGCCCGAGGCGGTGCCCAGCGAAGAAGCCGTTCTGCCGTACAGGCGTTCCTGAACGTTGACCCGCAACCCCGTCAGTTCCCAGTGAATCGCCGGGGTTTTGCTGCCGATGGTATCGAGATAGGCGCCGACCCGCTCGCAGGCTCGGGATTCCGCAGCCAGATCCATCTCCCAGGCCAGGTTGCGGCCGAAGGTCCGTAGAAACTCGACTGGCCGGTAGCGCGCGATATCCGGAGATCGGGCTTCGGCGATCCCAGCAAGGCGTAAGAGGAGGCGTACATCTGCTTCCATCCGCGCGGCGGTACCTGGCCGCCGCACCTTTACGATGACTTCGCTGCCGTCCCGCAGTTCGGCGGAATAGGTTTGCGCTATGGAGGCCGAGGCCAGAGGCTGTTCATCGAATCGCGCGAAGTCGCTCCGCCAATCCTCACCCCAGCTTGAAGCAAGAACGGGCTCTATGAGTGCAAAAGGCACTGGCGACACCTGATCGTGCAGCGTTGAGAATGCCGCAATCCAGTGTTCGCCAAACAGATCGCTGCGCGTGGCGAGAAGCTGACCCAGCTTGATACCGACCGGTCCGATATCTCGCAGGAACGCAACGACAGCGGCCGGACGAAATTCGCGTGGGTCGAAGATACCCTCTGGATGAGGAACGATCCCGAGTGTGCCAGCGAGATTTTTGGCGCCATGCCTGACGAGGATCTGCCCAATCTCGGCGGCACGTGCGATGTTGCTGATCGGGTTTTCCCGAGAAGCGGTCATGTCTCCGTTTCCTTCTCAGACCCGCTATGATCTCGGTTTCTTGCTACCCATTGTGGTATCATCTCCGCAGGCTGGACGCTCGCAGCCCTGCGAAAGACGGAACGACCGCCCCGGAGCCACCACAGCAACTCCGCCTCCTTCAATTCTAATTCTCGATGCTCCCGCCCATTTCTTCAGCGGGGTACGCCAATACAAAAAAAGGGGGGCAACCCAGGGAGTTGCCCCCCCCCCAAGTCAAGGAGAGGAAAGGATGATCCTTCCTCGAGGACAGATTTTAGCCACGCAAGATTTTTTGTAAAGTGGTTTACCATGTACCCTATGCACAAGGCAGCTCCGAGCTCGGCTCGCCGCTTCATAGGACGATCTCAAATCCCACGCGGCCAAGGACTCGCACTCGTGCGTTCGATCTAACGGCATCCGCTGATTCAACGCCCGCGGGCGGTCAGGGGCAGGCGCTCGACTTGAGCACACGTCAGCGGGAGTCCGGCACCGTCGCAGATCCTTCTAGGTTTGCCGAAATTTTAGCGAGAAGCTGTTTCAAAAGGTGTTTATCGCTTGGCGCTATGTCGCGCCAAAGCACAGTGTGGAGTTGATCCGCCGCCTCTCTCAGTTCGGGGATTAGGGCACCAAGCTTGCGCGTCAGGATGAGCTTCCATGCCCTTCGATCCGTTTCAGCTCGCCGCCTTTCCAGTAACCCTTGTGCGCAGAGTACAGCAACCGCCTGCCCGATAGTTGCCGATTCAAGCTCGAGCGCCTTGGCGATTTCCGACTGCGTCAGCGATGGGTCGCGAAGGAGTTGCCCGATGATCCTCCACTGGGTCTGATTAAACCCGGTCTTGGCGGCCCGCGCATCGTATGCCCTTCTCGCGCCTCGACTTACTTCGTTCAGCAGATATAGAATTTGGTCATCGTCGGTGATGACATTTCGGCGTGATCGACTCAGCGGCTCGGCACTATCGTCCATGCCGTTTGCCTAGCTAAACCGACCCTGCAATCCTACCTTCAAATAACTAAACCGTTTTACTATCTGGCCCGGCCTCCCTAAGGGCGCAGAACAAGCCACCCAGCGAAATCGCCGAGAGATCCAGATGACAGACGACGACTCCATCGAACCGGAGCAGCAAACTGCACCGGCGGCGAGCCCACAATCGCGGCGCCGGTTGCGTCTTGTGCTTGTCGTCGTCGGCTTGGCCGTCCTGCTCGCCGGTGGTTGGTGGTATTACCGGCATGTGACCTACGGCCAGTACATGCAGTCGACGGACAACGCCTACGTCGCCGCCGACAGCGTAGTGGTCTCGTCGAAAGTTGGGGGCTACATCGAAGAGGTCTTCGTTGCGGAAAACGAGCAAGTGGCTAGGGGCGAAGCGCTCGCGCAATTGGACTTGCGGGATTACCGCGCTCAGGCGCAACAGGCGCGCGCACAAATTACGGCTACGTTGGCCGGCGCCGACACGATCCGCTCTCAGGTTACGGAGCAAGACGCGGCCATTCGCCAGGCGCGCGCCCAACTTCCCGCCGCCCGCGCGGCGCTCAAACTCGCCAATGAGCAGGTCGCCCGGTATCGGCCTCTTGCCGCTACCGGAGCCGAACCCCGCGAAAAGCTCGACCAGTATGAGGCGCAGGCGCGCCAGGCACGCGCGGATCTAGAGAAGGCACAGGCGGCGGTTGCGGCGGCCACCGCGCGCAAGTCTACTCTTTTCGAGCAAATCGGCCAAACCCGGGCGCAGGCAGACGCAGCGCGCGCGGAATTGGAGGCCGCCGATCTTACCGTTGAGTCGACCCGGCTCCGAGCCAGCAAGGCAGGGCGCGTCGGTGACCTCACGGTCAGGGTGGGACAATTTGTGCAGCCCGGTCAGAGGCTGATGACCATCGTTCCGGTCAATGCGATCTACGTCACAGCCAATTTTAAGGAGACGCAGGTCGGCCTGATCCGGGCCGGCCAGCCGGTTATGCTGGAAGTCGATGCACTTCCGGATGTAGAGATCAAGGGAAGGGTGGACAGCATTTCGCCGGGGACCGGCGCGGAGTTTTCAATTCTTCCGCCTGAGAATGCCACCGGCAACTTCACCAAAATCGTTCAACGCATAACCGTTCGCATCGCGATAGACGCCTCGCCGGAACTGCGCCGAGTCCTCGTTCCTGGAATGTCGGTTGTCGCGACTGTCGACACGCGTGCAGCCGCTGATGCGCTCAAAGGGATCTCGGGCACCAAAAGATGAGCGGGGCGCTGCCATCCAGTAATTCGTCGGACCAATCTTCCTCGCTCCGGCAGAACGCCGACGTTACAGCTTGGGTCGCTGTAGCTGCGGGTGCTCTCGGCGCCATGCTCGCGACGCTGGACATATCGATCGTCAATTCCGCACTCCCGGTCATTCAGGGCGAGATCGGGGCGAGCGGCACCGAGGGCACCTGGATTGCGACCTCCTTTCTCGTCGCCGAGATTGTCGTCATTCCGCTGAGCGCCTGGCTGGAGCGCCTCTTCGGTCTGCGAACTCTCCTCATCATTGCGGTCAGCGCATTCACCGCTTTTTCGGTGCTGTGCGGGGTCGCAACCGACCTTACCACCATGATCATCGGCCGAACGGGCCAGGGCTTCATGGGCGGAGTGCTCATTCCGACCGCTATGACCATAGTGGCCAAGAGACTACCCCCGCATCAACAGCCGATCGGAATGGCGCTATTCGGCATGACCGTGATCCTCGGGCCCGTGATGGGGCCTTTGATCGGCGGTTGGCTGACTGAGAATTTGAGCTGGCACTATGCCTTCTTCGTCAACGTTCCGGTCTGCGGTCTGCTGCTGCTCCTGCTGTTCGTTGGTCTTCCCCACGAAAAACCGAAGTGGGAATATCTTACAGACGCGGATTGGGCAGGCATTCTCGGACTCATCTTGGGGCTGGGCGGCCTGACGGTTGTCCTTGAAGAGGGCCACCGCGAGGAATGGTTTGAATCCTCGCTCATTCGCTGGCTCACCTTAATCACCCTCATCGGGTTCGCCTCGCTGATTTACGGACAGGTGAAGGCTCGCAAGCCGGTTTTGAAACTGCAGCTCCTGTTCAATCGACAGTTCGGCAGCGTAGCGATCATGGCGCTGGCCCTGGGTATGGTGATGTATGGTTCGACCTACGTCATCCCCCAGTTCCTGGCGATCATCTCTGACTACAACGCGCTTCAGACGGGGCTGGTCATCTTCTGGATGGGCGTCCCGGCATTCTTGTTAATGCCTGTGCTTCCCTTGATGATCCGGAAGATTGACATACGCATCGCCGTGGGCGCCGGCATGTTGTTTATGGCGGTCAGCTGCTTTGTCAGCACCAGCCTTACAGCCGAATCCGGTGGTGCCGTTTTCACCGAGAGCCAGCTCCTACGCGGTGTCGGCATGATATTGTCGATGATGTTCCTGAACCAGGCGACGGTGGCTTCGGTGGCCCATGAGGATGCAGGAGACGCTTCGGGGATATTCAATGCGGCACGCAATCTCGGTGGCTCTTTCGCGCTTTCAGCTCTGGCATCGTTCCAGGATCAGCGGATCTGGCATCATAGCCGGCGAATGGAAGAGACCCTGAATGCGAACAACGTTTCTCTGCAGGCCTATCTTGACGGGCTGTCGCGAAACTTCGGCGGCATGGAGGGGGCCATGGCCGTCCTGAGCCGCACCCTTCAGCGCGAGGCGTTCATAATGACCTACAATGATGTCTTCATGGTGATGGGGGTTCTCACGCTCGCGACCGTTCCGCTGGTCCTCTTCCTGAGGCCGCTTCCGAAAAATGCTTCTCTTTCGATGCACTGAGCCCAACATGATGCGCCGTTCAATACCATCGCTTCTCCTCATCGCCTTGCTGGCTGGCTGTACGGCTGGGCCGGACTACCGGGGCCCTCCTGAAATACTGTCGGCGGATAGCGTCCATCGTTTTGTCCGCACCGGCGAAGAGCTGAATGCGTCGGACCCGGCTCTTGCCGAATGGTGGTTGCTGCTCGACGATGCTGAACTGACGCGGCTGGTCACGGCTGCACTGTCCGCCAATCCTTCGCTTCAGGCAGCGCAAGCGCGCATCGCGCAGGCCAGGGCATCGGTCCGACAGGATCGGGCGGGGAGAATGCCGACGCTCGGGACGCAGGCCACCACCATTCAGGGTCGTCTTCCCGGGCTCGACCTCCAGGGCGGCCCACCTCACTCGTCGGGGCAAACCGAACCGGAGGCGGAAAGCGACGACGCGCTCAGTTTCTACAATGTGGGTCTCAATGCCAATTGGGAGTTGGAGTTCGCGGGCGGCTCCCGGAGGCGTGTAGAGGCCAGCAATGCGCAGGCTGCTGCAACCGTGGCCAATGCGGAGGACGCGAGGGTCCAGCTGACCGCTGAAGTTGCCAGCAACTACGTCAACCTGCGGGAGGCTCAGTTCCGCGCCGAACAATACCAGACGCAGATAAAGTTGCAGGAAGAAATCCTGGCCCTGACCTATCAACGGTATCAGCAAGGCGCGTTGCCGCTGTTCCCGGTGGGCAACGCGAACGCCGAGCTCGAAGTTCTCAAGTCCCAGCTCGCCGAAGCGGACGCTGACAAAGCCGTCCTGCTCGATGCGCTTGCCATCCTGATTGGCCGGGTCCCGGGATCGACTGACGAAGACCTTTCGACGCCGCGGGATATCCCCTTGCCCCCGGATCAGGTTACTGTCGGCGATCCAGCAAGTCTCGTGGCGCGTCGGCCTGACATCAGGGCGGCTGAGCGCAGTCTCGCCGCCGCAACGGCGCGGATCGGGGTGGCCGAAGCGGCAAGGTTCCCGAAGTTGTCCTTCATGGGGATTCTGGGCCTAGGCGGATCTTCCCCCGAAGAGGTCTTTGATCTGGGCGAATTTTCAGCATTGGCGATACCCCGCCTGGAATGGAACTTCCTCGATTTTGGAAGGGTGGACGCGTCGGTCGATCGCGCCGGGGCGGTCCGAGACGAGGCAGTCGCCAACTACCGTCAAACCGTCCTCTCGGCTCTACAGGATGCCGAGCGAGCACTGGCACGCTTTGGCCAGCAACGGGTCGCACTGGCAGCCCGCGCGCAGATCAAGAGCCAGGCCGATAGCGCTGCCGACCTCAATCGCCAGCGCTTCGCGGCGGGAGTGATCTCAAGGGCTGACCTCAATCGTGCGCTACGCGACCAGCAGCAGGCTTCGGCAGACCTCGTCCGGGCAAAAGGTGCCCTTACTTTAGCTTGGATTGCTCTGCAGAAGTCACTGGGCCTAGGGTGGCAGGAGCCTGCTCGAGATCAGTAGGTTCGTTTGCGTTTAACAATCGATCCGGTTCACGAAAAATACGCGCCCCTGCCGCTGGCGATCAACTTTCCGTCGGGCCCCACAACCCGGGTCTCCGCCACCGAAATCTGCCGCCCTAACTTCACGACCTGCCCATGAGCAGTGAGAGGGCCTGAGGTTGCAGGACGGTGGTAATCGACGTGTAGATCGGCCGTCGCTTTCGCCGGGGCACCACCTGCAAGCAAAGTATAAAGCCCGGTGAGGTCGACCAGTGAAGCCAGGACCCCTCCATGCGCCGACCCAATCATGGGGTTCGACACGATCTCTTCGCGCCATGGCATGGTGATCTCGATTCCCTGATCGGAGCATGTTGCAATCTCCAGCCCAAGCCATCGGTGAAACGGCGCGAGGTGAAGCATCTCCTGCAAGCGGTCTCGATCAATCATGTTCCACTCGTCCCCTGCATCTGAGTCGTATCGGAGGGGTGATGGCGCCTTAGGAACTCCACGATAGCGGCGGAAAAGGCGTCGTTCGCATCGCCCACGACCATATGTGTGGCATCGGCGATGTCCGTGTATTCTGCATGGGGGGCGAGTTGTCGCAGATGCGCTACGGCTTCGAGAGAGACCAGATCGCTGGATGCTCCACGAATGAGGTGAAGCGGTAGGGTCAGTTGAGCGGCGGCCTGTCCCAAAGCGTCGAATTGCTGCCGTTGCCGATGGGGACTCTCGCCTCCAGACACGGTTATGTTGCGGATGAAGGCAGGATCCCAGTGCCAGTAGTATCGGCCGTCCGCTTTTTGTCGCAGGTAGCTTTTCAAGCCGCTGCCCGCGCTGCGGTTGGGACGGTGGGGCAGGTAGCGTGAAATGACATCCGCCGCTTCTTCGGGAGAGCCGAAGCCTGAATCGACATGTTCTTCCATGAAGCCGACGACGCGGGCCACGCCATCCGGCTCCATGCGCGGCGCGATATCGACCAGCGTTAGCGACGCGAAGGTGCCCGGCGCTAGGTCACCTTCCGCCATCAGCCCGGCAAGGCCGCCGAGCGAGGCGCCTACGAGAGCCGGCTTGACCTCCATCGAAGCCGCCGCAGCAACCAGGTCAGCCGCGAAGTCGCGAATGTCATATGCGCCGGCTTTCGACCACTCGCTGGCGCCATGTCCGCGCATGTCGAATGCGATGGCACGAAAGCCAGCCTGCGCCAGTTCGCCCATGACTCGCTTCCACGCGCGCCGGGTCTGGCCACCGCCGTGTGCGAGCAGGACGGGCATTCCGCCAACATCGCCGTGAGCTTCCGCGGCAAGGGTGATCCCGCCGGCACCTTCGATCGAGAACGCCTCAGTGCTCATCTAACCAAGAGTATCTGAAACCAGAGGTGATCGCCACCAGATCAGCGACGACAGCTCCGATGCAACGTTCGCCACGAGGCCGAAGTTAACGGGGTTATCCCGCTATCCTCGGCTTCATCGTGGCCGCGGGCCAATGACCCCTTTAGAATCTGAACCCCGCCGCGATGCCATAGCGCCTCGGCTCGAGGGTAAAGATATTCGTATAGTTGCCGGACGACTGATCAGTGACGTACAGGCCGGTCACCGCGGTGCTGTCGAAGATGTTCTGGATGTAACCTCGGACGTACCAGCGGCTGTCCGGACCATCGAGTTGGATCTGCGCGTTGGCCTGCACGAAGCTGTCGATGCTGTTGACGTTGCCATTGAATACGTTGCCGGTGGTCTCTCCCGTGTAGGCGACGTCCACGCGCGGGGTGAGTTTGGCCTCGCCGATGGGGAACGCATACTGGGCCCCCATCGATACCTTGTAGTTGGGCGCGCCCGGCAGCTTGTTACCCTTGATATTGACGGGGATACCCGCCGAGTAATCGTAAGTAACGCCGTCGATGACGGTGCTGGTCTCGATGCCCCCGAATTGGGCACCTATGTTCGGCGCTAGCCCCTGGAGCGCCTCGCAGATGCTAAACGCGCCGGTCGAGGCAATCCCGCTATTGGGCCCGAAGGAAGTCGGCGCCCGCAGCCCCGCACCTGCAGAAACGCCGGGAATGACGCCCGCGTTGATCAAGTTGTTCACCTGAGCGACGTACGCATTGACCCCGGCTACGTTGCCCGAGGACGAGGCGACGGCGCAGTTCGCGGCGTTGGTGATGTCCTTGATAATCACTGCATCCGCACGCCCGCCCCCGAAATCCCGCGGGTTCGACAGGTACTTGTCCGAAGCGACCTCTGTATGGAGGTAGCTGGCGGTCATGTTGACCGTCAGCTCAGGCACAGGACGGATTACCGCTTCTGCCTCCAGTCCCCAGATGTTCGCGTCGACGTTGTCGTTGACTGAGGTGCGGGCAACGATGCGGCTGAGCTGCAGTTGCTTGTACTGGTAGTAGAACCCAGTCAGATTCAGCTGAAGTCCGCCGAAGGTATTCTTCGAGCCGATCTCGAACGCGTTGACGTGCTCAGGAGCGAACGCTTCTGGCACCGCGAAGATCGGTGACAGAGGCGGATTGATGCCGCCCGACTTATAGCCACGCGAATAAGATGCATAGAGCAGGTTCGACGGCGTGATCTGGTAATCGATCACGGCGCGACCTGTGACCGCTTCGAAGCTCGCGCTGCGAACTGCATATTCCTGCGGCCCGGGCAGGCCGGCATCATAATCGAGGTTTGCGTATCCAAGCGCATTGGTGAGATCGGTGGCACCGGTCGGCACCAGCACCGAAGCGCCCGCCGCGTCGACTAACAGCGGCGTGCGAGCCCTGACCGATTTCTCGTCGTGGTTATAGCGCAAGCCCAGTGTGAGCTTGAGCTTGTCGTTGAATTCAAAATAAGTCTCTCCGAATATACCGTAAGTCGTGACCTTCAGGTCGTCCGACGTGTTTCGGTAAAACGGCGAGCCCAAGAAATACGAAGTTCCAGGCCCGGGTGGAATTCCCGCACCCGCCGCGCCAAGCGCCCCGAGAATGCCGGCCGCATAGTCGAGCCCGAATGCATTGACGTAATAACTGCTCTCGTCGAGGTGAAGCTTTCCGTAGATCCCTCCAAGTAGGAAGTTGAACATCCCGTCCCAGTCGGAACTGACGATGGCTTCCCCGGTCCAGCTGGTCTGGAACGCGTTCGATCGGTCGAACGCGAGTGGGTTCATCGAGCAGATCGAGTTATTCGCCGCGCCGAACACGCCGACCAGATTGGGGTCCGACTGCGAGGTGCAGAGCTTGCCGTTTGGACCGTCCGGAATGAGGCGGTCCGCGATCGGCTTGAGATAGGCTTGCAGGACAGGACCGAACGCGCCCGAAGCTGCGGCAGCGAGGTTGTTGAGCCCAATCTGCAGCGGCGCGCGGCTTTGCGCAGCGTTGTTGTAGTCCTGCTGCGCGTCCACCTTGACCTTCTGCCAGTTGCCCCCCAGCTTGACGTTCAGACCGCCGCCAAGCTCCTGATTGACTTGCCCTTGGACGATCCACTCCTCGGCAAAGTAGTTGGGCTCGAAAGCGGTGTTGATCACCCGGGGATCTTCGGGATTCGCAGCGGCGGCGAACACGTCGGTCCCGTAAAGGCTGCCCGTCGAGAAATTAGGTGTCAGCGCCGTCTGACCTGCTGGCACACCGCGGATGCGGAAGAATTCCTGCGACGCGAAAATCGCTCCCAGCGTCGAGTTGCCGTTCGTGAAGCTATTGTCGAGACGGGAGTTGAGGCAACCCAGCACGCCAGTCGGATCACGCTGGCACAGCTGCTTCTGAATGCGCATGCGCTTGTCGTTCTCGCGGAAGTACTGCGCCACCAGATCGACCGTCGTGCTGCTTGAAGGCTCCCACCGCAGCGAGCCACGAATGCCGTACATGTCGCGGTCGTCGTAGCGGTCTCCGTTGAATTGATTGAAAGTGTAACCGTCACGGTTCAGATAGAACCCCGCGATGCGAACCCCGAGGGTTTCGCCAACGGGAAGGTTCACCATCCCCTTGACCTTGATGCTGTTGTAATTGCCGTACTCGGCCTCGCCGGCTGCGCCAAAGCCGCTGAGGTCGGGCCGCGCGGTTCGGATGTTGACCACCCCAGAGGTGGCGTTGCGTCCAAACAGTGTGCCCTGCGGTCCGCGCAGGACCTCGATCTGGGCAAGATCATAGAACTCGCCTTCGAACAGGCGGGTGCCGAATAGGGGGGCGTCGTTCAGGTGGATTGCCGTCGCGCTGTCGCATGACACGCCGACGCACAGGTCGCCGATCCCGCGGATGGTAAAGCTCGAGCTGGTGAAGTTCGTCTTCGTGAACGTGACGTTCGGCAGCGTGAGCTGGAGGTCCGATGTCGTTTTGATCTGCTGTGCTTCAAGCGCTTCGGCCGTGAATGCGCTAACCGCGATCGGCACGTTCTGCAGAGCCTCGGCCCGGCGTTGCGCCGTGACAACGATGACGCTGCCCTCCTCGGCCCCCACGGGGTCGGTAGGCGTGTCGTCCTGGGCATATGCGGGAACTGAAGCAACCGACGCACAAATGCCAGCAAGCAGGGCGGCCTTGATCCTCATTCGCATCTCTCCACTCGAGGCGCCATCTGTTGCGGCACCTTCGAACGCGAAGCTAAAGCAGTTTACCGTCATCTGGCAATAGGACGGTGGGCAATATGTCGCATTTGGTAGGGAGAGTCCGACTTTTGCTCTGCCGCGCGTTCAGTGTATGAAACTTTCTTACAGCGCGAAATTCTGGCAACTCGGAATCCCGCTTCGCTTCGAGGTGTGGCTTGAACATTCGGTGCTGGCGATCGGCGCTAGCAGCAAACTGCCAGTTCCCTTCGGTTTAGGTCACCCCGGAGGTTGACTACTCCACTGCACTTGGGATCAGGCGGATCCGATCTTCTTTTCGACGGCCTCAGTTCCGGAAGATAGTCGGCCAGCATCTATCCGGCATGTGGACGATTTTAGTGTTGATTTCGGAAGTACGTTTCTGCCGTGGCGGTGTCGTGAAGGACGAAGTGGCGACTGAACAATAGCGTCCACCCGAGCCCCCGGATGGAACTGGCAACCTTACAGCCTTAGCTCCAGGCGGCGTTCTCGGTGCGGCGCGCGCGGTTCCTTCGGTCATTAACAGCGGTAAGCAAGGGTACTCGGGCACAGCGTTCGTGGTTCATCGATCCCATACCGACTGCTCCCATTTCGCCCGTGATCCCCACCATCTCCTATGGCATCTCGTCCCTGGTCTTTCCTAATAAAAGACCGCCGCTGATGTGCTAAGGTTTTCGCACGTATTGATGAGCTGCATCGGGCCATCGCAGCGCTGGCTGAAGGTCCGCTATTAATCGGTTTCGGAACGGCAGCTTAGCGCACTCAACAAACCATGAGCTGCCAGTCAGCTAACGGCCCAGGAGCAGACGCAACTTAGCGCCTGTCACCCAAGCTATCCGACAGCCTAGAGCTCAGTTTCAATGCAGGAATTCTCACTGCCGCATGCATCCAAAATGAGATAAGCAAGAACGAAGGGCCGGCGTCTAGCCGGCCCTTGCGGAACTTAGAAGCGTACGCCGACGCCTGCGACGACTTGGTGACGCACGAAGCCGAGCGACAGACTCTCGGTGCCGTCGACGAAGTTAACGTCCTTGTAGTCCGAGTAGCGGTACTCGAGCTTCGCGAAGGTGTTGGCTGACAGCGTCTGCTCGAGGCCGAGGCTCAGGCGGTACCCATCGCGGTCTTCCGAGAATGCGAAGTTGTCGGCCGGGGCCGTGGGGTCGGTGTAGCTGACGCCAGCCTTGCCGTTGACGTAGCCGACGCCGGCGGTGAGCGCCGTGCTCGGCGTGAGGCGGGTGCTGCCCTTGAGGCCGACGTACAGGTTGCGCTTGAGCGAGGCGCACGCCTCGTCGCCGCCGAACACTTCTTCGCAGCGCTTGCTGTCGGTCCACTCGGCGCCGACTTCCACCCCGATGGTATTGCTGCCGAGGCCGAAGTCGTAGCCGGCGTTGATGCCGTAGAGCACGCTGCCCTCGGAGCCCGAGTCCTCGAAGTTGTCCGCCGGGAAGGCGCTATCTTCGTAGTCGACGGTGCCCTTGGTGCTGTCGTAGCCGACTACGCCTTCGACGTGGAAGCCGCCAGGCTGCGCGTCCTGTGCCATGGCCGAGGTCGACGACACCGCAGCGACGGCCGCCGCGGCAAACAGAGCGTATTTCATTCTTTTTGTTCCTTTTCCTGTCCTGGGGCCGGTGCCGCTAGTCGCGCGACCGGCTCCCGGGCAATCCCTTTCCGGCGAACGCCGCACATTGCCGGACGAATGTTGCTGCTGGGACTGACCACATCGAAGGAAAGTCGACTGACCATCGCCGAGATGATCGACTCAGCGATCGAGCGCGAGGGCGGGTACTCGAAGCAGCCCTCCTACCACGGCGGCGAGACGATTTAGGGGGTCACCAAGAAAGTGGCGCGCGCCTACCGCTACGCGGATGCGATGGGCGATCTGCCGCGGCGGCGGTGCGCATCTACCAGCGGGGGTACCGAACGGCCGGGCTACGTAGCTGTGGCCGGGTTCTACCCGAGGTCGCAGCCGAGCTCTTAGACAGCGGCCTCAACATGTGCCCCGCGTGGCCTCGCTGTGGCTGTAGCGCTGCGATAAGGCGCTAAACAACCAGGGGCGGCTGGATGCCGACATGATCGCCGATGGTTGCAGCGGCTCTGCCAAACGCGCCTTCCGGTATGATCAGATGGCGAAGTCACTGCACAGATAGTCGCACGCGAGACGCAAGCGGCCGCAATTCGGACACGCAGACGTCAGATTGCCGCCGGTGCTAGGTCGAGAGCAGCCAATCCGCTACCGGCTCAGCATGCGACATAGAGCCGCGCGAGCACAAGAATTCTGCTGTTCAGCCCGCTCTTGGTGATGAGCAAATTGGACGGCCCGCGCCTCGGTCCTGGTCATTCCGCCTTCGCCGGCTTGAACAGCTTTCCAAACCGCTCATTGGATCGCTGTTCGTTCTGTGACCTGAGGGCTTCCACAGCTTCACGGAAGCTTGTCAGAACTCCGACCTCTTCGCGAGTCAATCTCGGGTCGATGCTTTCCATTGGTCCGCAAGCGTCCAACTCGAGAAGAAAAACCCCCGCCGAAGCGGGGGCTAGTTGATGGGGTAATGGCACACCAGGGACGGGAGGGGATATGTGTGCCGTTGTGGCTAGAAAGCACGATCGGCCCACTGGTTCCTCACGATCAGCTCGCAGAACCCTGGCTTTCCTCCCGCTGATCGTCGGGAACCTTGGTGTTAAGGGCGCGGCAGGAAGCCGCGCCCTTAAGCTGATCAGTCTGCGGTGGCGATCGTCGCCTCAGCAGCCGCAGGTACAACAACCTGCATCGGCGCAACCGGCGCCGTGCTGACGGCGAGTTCGATATCCTCGTCTAAGAAAGCAGCGACTTCGCCACCATTCGGTAGCACCGCACTGGTGCCGGTGACGAAGAAGCCCGCAATGGGAACCAGAGCGATTGCGCCGACCACGCCTGCGGTCCCGGTTACCCCCTTGTCGTCGAAGGTCCCGGCTAGGCGGATCTGCCGGCCGTTTACTCGGGCCCATAGCGCTCGCGCGCCAAGGTGGCCCGACTTGCCCCACATCCCCTTGTTGCGCACGCTCGTGATTTCGCCCTCAGCCGGTGAACCAGCCGGGATGACGACCACTCCGTTGTATTCGACGGGAGAGGCCACCTCCATGCGGAAGCGCTGTCCCACACGGGCCTGCTTCTCCTTGGTGGTCACCTCTTCGAGAAGGCGCAGTGAAACCGGCGTGCCCGCGCGTATCACGGCGCTGCTGGGTGCAACCATGGTCACGGCTGAGGCCGGCGCAGCATTCTGTGCCGCAGCTGGCGTGGCCGCAAGCGCGGCGAGCACGGCGACCGCCGCAAAAGTCTTGTTCATGTTTATTCCCCCTTTTTGAAGCCGCTGCCCCTGCGGCGACTCTCCCCGACGCCGATAGAGCGCGCGGGTTGGGATCTAGTCAATGCAAATGGTTGCCGGAGCATTGCGAGGGTTCGCCGGCGACGACTGGAGTTGCAGTCGGTCGGGCAATCGCGTTACGCGCCTCGCATGTCGGGGCCCAATCGCATGCTTCTGGGGAGCTTGTTCTTGCTCGCCGCTTTGGGCCTCGCGATCATATTTGGGACACAAAGACTACTTAGCCATGATCTACATCGTAAAACGAGGCCGGCTACTTCCCGGTGGTCAACGAGGCGGGCGAGGAAGAAAAAACAAGCCGACGCCGTGTGCTCGAAGGCTCCAATCGGAATGGCCGCACGCATCTACTCCGAGTTCTGCTCAGCGGCGGCGAAAGGGTGCGAGGTAGTTTACGCCAGCAATCCATCATTGAAGAACAGGTGCGCCGCAATTGACTTCCGATTAGTAAAGTATGCGATCTAACAAATCTTCACCTGCACACCGCAGCGTGTCCTCAACGCCTCGGAAGCGGAACGGCAGCTTCTGGAGCTTCGTCGCTTGAAAGCGGACTGGCCGCATACGGCCCAGCAGCGGCCGGGCAGCTACGCGCCCCAATCAGGACGTTAGAGTTTACTCAGGCTCATCCTAAGAGCCGTCGTACGTTTATCACCATCGTCGGTGGGCGTGTGCCGCACCAAGGTCGTACCGGAAGAC
The DNA here is from genome assembly GCF_004337455.1 of Parafrankia sp. BMG5.11. Classification (NCBI taxonomy): domain Bacteria; kingdom Bacillati; phylum Actinomycetota; class Actinomycetes; order Frankiales; family Frankiaceae; genus Parafrankia; species Parafrankia sp. BMG5.11. The sequence goes on from NZ_SJXI01000015.1 coordinate 242,729, forward strand.
CGTCGGTTGCTTCTGAGCCCTGTAATTATATCGATCTATCCGACGCCCAAACAGCATGGCCGCCCCAGACGCGTATTCGCTCATTCCTTGTAGTGTCACAGGAAGGCAACGTTCTGATCGCTGACTTGATACTAACAAGTAAATGCAGCTCATTAACTTGTTGTAGCAGCTGAATACGTTTCGAATCCAACACATAAGATCTAGTCGCGAGCGGCGGAGTGACTGTCGATGAGCTGACCGATATTCTGCAGAAAGCTTGCGAGCAATGGAGAGGGTTGTCTGCCGAAAGCCAGCTGCGATGTCGATCGTCGGGGGGTTGCCGCTGAGGGGTCGCTTGCGGAATGCCAGCTTACGGCGCTGCGGCCATCAATAGCGGCCAGTCCGCTACTGGCCTCGGTAGCAGCCACACCTCAGGCCTGCGGCATGGCCGTCCATCTAGTTCGATCTTAGAGGGCCAGTTGCTTCGGACGATCGCCAGCATGCCCGTCGATCGCACTTCGCGTACTTACTAAGGGCCTACTTTGCGGAAATCGCCAGCCGCGGAGTGCCGCTAGCTATTAAAACCACTGGTCGGGACGAGAGGATTCGAACCTCCGACCCCCACACCCCCAGTGTGATGCGCTACCAGGCTGCGCTACGTCCCGAGACCAGTGGAGCGGGCGCCTATAGGTCCGGCATTCCGGCAGCGCAAGCTGCGCAAGTGCAGGTGTGTCGCGCGCGCAACGGTTGTCACTCGATTGCCCTTGCCAGGCGATGCTGCTAGGCGCGCCGCCATTGCCGCTGGAGCGAGAGTTCCTACGTTTTCCGGCGCCCATTCTCGTTCGAACGGACCATTTTGACGATGCTCGATTTTCTCGCTGCCGCCGCCGGTGGTGCCGCGCCCCCGGTATGGATCAGCTGGCTGCCGATCGTCGGCATGATCGCGATCTTCTGGTTCCTGCTGATCCGCCCGCAGATGCGCCAGGCAAAGCTGCACCGTGAAAAGATCGGCGGGCTGAAGCGGGGTGACCAGGTGGTCACCGCTGGCGGTCTGGTCGGCAAGGTGTTGAAGGTGGATGATAACTACGTCGAGCTCGAACTGGGCAAGGGCGTTCAGGTCAAGGCGGTCAAGCACACGATCGGCGACGTGATCCCGCCCGCCGGCTCTGCCGCGAACGACTGAGGCGCAGCGCACAATGCTCGATTTCCCGCGCTGGAAGAAGATCTGGCTGTGGAGCGTGATCGTCCTGGTCTCGCTCGCCGCGCTGCCGTCGCTGGTGTCGCTGGCTGGCGGCAAGTGGCCGCAGAACCTGCCGGACCCGTCGATCAATCTCGGGCTGGACCTCGCCGGCGGCAGTCACATCCTGCTCGAAGCGGACAGCCGCCAGATCGCCGCCCAGCGGCTGGAGACGATGGAGGAATCGGTTCGCACCGTGATGCGGCAGGCCACCCCCGCGGTTCGCATCGGTGACGTGTCGACCCAGGGCCAGCGCCTCAGCTTCATGGTCGAGAGTGCCAGCGACGTCGATCGCGCGCGCGAGCTGTTGCTGCCGCTGGTCAACGGCGAAGGCCTGCGCCGCGAATGGACGCTGGAGGTGGTCGACGAAACTCGTTTCGTGCTGACCCCGACGCAGGAAGGGCTCGACGCCGCGCTCGACCAGGCGATGGACAGCGCCAAGGACGTGATCGACCGGCGGATCAACGCGATCGGCACGCTGGAGCCAACGATCATCCGCCAGGGCGACACCCGGATCGTGGTGCAGGCGCCCGGGCAGGAAGATCCCGAACAGCTCAAGGCGCTGATCGGGCAGACCGCGAAGCTCGAATTCAAGCTGGTCGACGAGACCGCGCTGCCGAGCGACGTGCAGGCGGGCAATGCGCCCCCGGGGAGCGAAATCTTCCCGTATGCCGAAGGGACGCCGTTCACCGGCCAGAACCTCGCGGTTCGGCGGCTCGGCGGGATCAAGGGCGACAGCCTCACCAACGCGCAGGCCAGCGTCAATCCGCAGACCAACGAACAGGTCGTCAACATCCAGTTCGACCAGCAGGGCGCCGCCAAGTTCGCCCGGCTGACGACGCAGAACGTCAACAAGCCGTTCGCGATCATCCTCGACAACAAGGTGCTGTCCGCGCCCAACATCAACGAACCGATCCGCGGCGGCACTGCGCAAATCTCGGGCAGCTTCACGTCCGAAAGCGCCAACCAGCTCGCGATCGCGCTGCGGTCCGGCGCGTTGCCGGTCGATCTCAAGGTGATCGAGGAGCGGACCGTCGGGCCTGACCTGGGCGCGGATTCGATCCGCAGCGGGATGATCGCGATGGGCATCGGCACCGGTCTGGTGCTGATCCTGATGCTCGTCACGTACGGCCGGTTCGGAGTCTACGCGTGCGCCGCGCTGGTGCTGAACGTGGTGATGATCCTGGGCATCATGGCGGTGCTTAACACCACGCTGACGCTGCCCGGCATCGCCGGCTTCGTGCTGACCATCGGCGCCGCGGTGGACGCCAACGTGCTGATCAACGAGCGTATCCGCGAAGAACGGCACCGAGGCCGGCGCGTCGTCCAGGCGGTCGAGTTCGGGTATAGCGAGGCGAGCCGCGCGATCTTCGATGCGAACATCACCAACGTGATCGCAGCGACCTTGCTGTTCCTGTTCGGTCAGGGCCCGGTGAAGGGGTTTGCCGTCGTGCTCGTCATCGGCGTGATCACCTCGGTGTTCACCGCCGTCACCATCACCCGCATGTGGGTTGCCGGCTACCTGCGCCGCAAGCGCCCCACCGACCTGCACATCTGATCGAGGGCCGAAAGCCATGAAACTCCTCAAGCTGGTGCCCGATCACACCAACATCCACTTCCTGAAGTGGCGGATTCCGTTCTACGTCGTCTCGATCCTGCTGATCGCCGCCAGCTGGGGGCTGGTGATGACCAAGGGGCTCAATCTGGGCGTCGATTTCGTCGGCGGGCAGATGATCCGGGCAACCTTCGTGGGACAGGCTGATGCGCCGGTCGCCTCGATGCGCGAAGAGATCACCCGGCTGGGTTACGGCGATCCGATCATCCAGCGGTTCGGCGCGCCTAACGAGGCGTCCATCCGGATGAAGCTGCCCGAAGGGTCGGAGGCGCGGCCCGATCTTGCCAACACCATGGCCAGCCGGATTACCGGCGCGCTTAAGGCGGCACATCCGGAAGTGCGGATCGACGGGGTGGACTCGGTCTCCGGCAAGGTATCGGGGGAGTTGTTCCAGACCGGATTGATGTCGCTGCTGTTCGCGATGATCGCGATCTCGATCTACATCTGGGTGCGGTTCGAATGGCAGTTCGGGGTGGGCGCACTGTTCGCGCTGCTTCACGACGTGTCGCTGACACTGGGCATGTTCGCGCTGACCCAGCTCGAATTCGACCTCAACATCGTCGCCGCGATCCTGACGATCATCGGTTATTCGCTTAACGACACGATCGTGATCTACGATCGCATCCGCGAAAACCTGAAGAAATTCCGCAAGATGCCGCTGCCGGAATTGCTCGACCTGTCGGTGAACGAAACGCTGGCGCGCACCGTGATGACATCGATGACGTTGCTGATCGCGCTGATCCCGCTGCTGCTGTTCGGGCCCGCGAGCCTGTTCGGCCTGACCGCCGCCATCACGCTGGGCATCTTCGTCGGCACCTACAGCTCGATCTACATGGCGGCGCCATTGCTGATCTGGTTCGGGGTCAAGTCCGACAGCTTCGTGCCGACCGACAAGGGGCCCAACCAGGCCGAGCGGATCGCGCGCGGCGAGGTCTAGGCGAGTAGACTTTCGTAGTATCGGGCCAGCGCCTCTGCGTGGGCTTGCCAGCTGAACCGCTCGGCCATCGCGGCCACGGCCTGGCGCTGCGGCGGATCATCCAGCAGCTCGCGCACCCCCTCGGCGATCGCCCGCGCGTTGCGGGCGACGATCCGCCCGGCCTCAGGCGCGGTGAGCACCTCGCGCGCGCCGCCCGCGTCGGTGATCACCAGCGGCGTGCCGCAGGCCAGCGCCTCAACCCAGGCGTTGGCCAGGCCCTCGCGGGCCGAAGGCAGCACCATCGCATCCGCGGCCGACAGCACCAGCGGCAGCAGGTCGTGATCGAGACTGCCGAGGAAGTGGACGCGGTCCGCCACCCCGAGTGAGCGCGCCTGGGCTCGCAGCCCGGCTTCGTCGTCGCCCCGGCCAACGAGCAGCAGCACGGTCCTTTCCGGCAAGTCGGCGAGCGCGTCGATCACCAGCGACTGGCCCTTGTGCGGCAGCAGCGCGCCCAGGGTCACCAGCACCGGCGCCGTATCGGGCAACGCCACGCCGAGTTCGTGGCCGAGGCGCCGGCGCAGCTGCGTGTGTTGCAGGGGCCGGAACCGATCGCGGTCCAGCCCGGTGTAGTGAACCGTGACCTTGTCCCCGGGCAGCCCGATGGTCGCCATGTCGCCGGCCAGCGCGCCGCTGACCGCCAGCAATCCGCCTGCGTGCTTCCCCGCCGCAATCATCTGCGCCAGCGCCCATGGGCGGGTGCTCCAGTAATGGATGTCGCTGCCGCGCGCCTTGATCGACAATGGCAGGTCCAACGCGCGGGCGATGCGCGCCGCGGCGGGCCCGTCGGGGTAGAAGAACTGCGCGTCCACCAGGTCGAACGGCGCTTCGGCATGGAGCCGGCGGGCGAGGGGGAGCGCCGTGCGTGCGATCAGCGCGGGGTTGATCCGGCCGCCCACCCTGGGGACCAGCGGAAAGGTCGGGCGGCGCACCGTCACGCCATGCTCCACGCCATCGGTCGCCGCTGCCTTGAGCGCGCGGTACCGGCCGAACGCCACCGGCGGCACGCCGATCGGGTTGATCACGGTCACCTGCCAGTCGCGGCGCGCCGCCAGCGCTTCGAGACTGCGCGCGACGAAAGTGCCAAAGCGGGGCGCGGCCGCGTTGGGATAGAGCGTCGCCAGCGACAGAACGCGCTTCATGACCGTAGCTACAGCCGGCGCACGAGCATTTCGGCGACCGCGATCCACGCCGGATCGTCGACCACCAGTTGCTTCTGCCCCGCGCCGACCGGCAGCACGCCCACCTTTCCGCCTTGCCGATCGATCAGCCGGCCGAACGCGAAGCGGCCGCCCTTCCGCGGGACCAGGACGTCGCGGTTAACGGCGCGGCCCGCGTCCTCCGGCGCGATCTGGCGCAGCCACAGCTGGTCGCCCGCGCGGTATTCGCCCGCGCTCTCCTCGATCGCGAGCACCACGCGCACCGCTTCACCGCCCAGTTCGCTCGGCAGCAAGGCATCGCGCGGGCTGCTGAGCGCTTCGGCTCCGCCAGCGGTCAGCTGGGCGATCACCTGCGCAGGCGCGCTGCCTTCGGACCGGATGAGCATCTCCGCCTCCACGCCCAAGGCGGCGGCGATCCGGTCCATCCATTTGATCGACAGGTTGCGCATCCCGGTCTCCAGCCGACCGATCGTCTGCGGCGTGGTGGGCGGACGGCATGCATCGGCGAGGTCTGCCAGCGTCATGCCTTTTTCCCGGCGGATATCGCGGATGCGGTTGATCACAGGCGAAGCGTCCTAACCAAATCGGTTTTCGACTTTCCTACAGCAAACCCCTTCTGGCAAGCGGCGTTTCTCAGCCAGGAGAATCCGATGCGCCGCCAACTTGTCGAACGCGAACTCACGCCGGAAGGTCCACGGCGGTCCGGAGCCACGCAGGACAAGCGGCGGACGGTGACAGTCAACCTGGGCGAATCGCCCATCGCTTGGCTCCACGCGCGCGGCCATCTCGACGATCGGCTGTTCGATGCCGGCGAGCGCCTGCGAGCCGATTACGAGCGGGCCCAGCTTGCTCCCAGTGTCACCATGCGGTGGGATCCGGTGCGCATCCGGTCGACCGGGGGACACCGGCCTGACCCCGGGCGAGCGGCAGATCGCTGCCAAGGCGCGCTTCGACGGTGCGATCGGCGCCGCCGGCGAAGGGCTGTCGGACGTGCTGTGGCGGGTGGTCTGTGCCGGGGAGACATTGCCCGATGCGGAGAGGGCGCTGGCGTGGCCGGCGCGCAGCGGCAAGGTGGTTCTGCGGATCGCGCTCGATCGGGTGGCGCGGTTCTACCGGATTTTCTGACTGCCGCGGTCGAGCGCCGCCAGCGTCCGGCCTTCGCGAACGGTCTGGACCATGAACAGGACGACCAGCAGCGTGGCCAGCGCGGTAAACAGGATATCGAATCCGTTGAACCCCGCGACCCGGCCGACGTCCGGGCCCAGGAACCCCATGATCACGGTCAGCGCGATCAGCACGATCCGCAACTCGGTCGGTCCGGCACCGAGGTGCGAGAGGGGAAACTCGCCAGCCACCTTGGCGAGCAGGAACGTATGCACGGACATCAGCAGATAGGCGACGACCGCGAATAGGGCGACCTCCACCTGCAGATACGGGCTCACCCCCAGGCCGCCCAGGATCAGCAGGGTCGCCAGCCCGTCGCAGCTATGGTCGATGAAATAGCCGTAGCGCGGCCGTTCCACCCGCCGGTAACGCGCGATGGTCCCGTCGAGCGAATCGCCGAACCAGTGCGTGAAGTACCCGGCGACCGACAGCGCCAGCCACCACGGGTTCCAGGTGCTCAGCGCATAGCCGAGGCCGATCGCGACGGCGGACAGCAGCGCCAGCGCGGTCAGGCCATCGGGCGTCACCCACGCCGGCAGCCGCGGGCACAGCCACGCCAGCAGGCGCTTCTCGCCGCTGGCGAGCAGGTTGCGCTGGATGCGGCGGGGTGGCGCCGGGTCGAGTGGCCGTGTCATGAAACTGCAATGCGCCCGCGACGGTCACCGGGGCAAGCTTTTATACCGCTTGCTGTTCGACCATCTCTGCCAGGGTGAGCCAGCGCTCCTCGGCGGCGTCCTTTTCGGCCCGCGCGTTGGCCAGCCCCTGGTTGATGGTCGCAAAGCGCTGCGGATCGCGGGTGAATAGGTCCGGATCGCTCAGGATTTCCTCTCCCCGCGCGATCGCCTGGTCGAGTTCCTCGATCCGCGCGGGCAGGAGTTCATAGTCGCGCTGGTCCTTGTAGGTCAGCTTCGTCCGGGCGGCCTGGGGCGGGGCGGGGGCCGGTTCGCGGGTGCGTTCGGACCGCGCGGAGGCCTTGGCAGCCGTGCTGCGCGCCTTGCGCTTGGCGACCCAGTCCTCGTAGCCGCCGGCCACTACGTCGACCGTGCCGCTGCCGTCGAGGCCGAGGGTGACGGTCACTGTCCGGTCGAGGAAGTCGCGATCGTGGCTGACGATCAGCACGGTGCCTTCGTAATCGGCGATCACTTCCTGCAGCAGGTCGAGCGTTTCGAGATCGAGATCGTTGGTCGGCTCGTCGAGCACCAACAGGTTCGATGCCTTGGCGAACTCGCGCGCCAGCAGCAGCCGGCTGCGCTCGCCGCCCGAAAGCATGCCGACCTTGGTATCGACGATCGCCGGTTCGAACAGGAACTGTTTGAGGTATCCCTGCACGTGCGTGCGGTGCCCGCGCACGTCGATCCAGTCGCCGCCTTCGGCCAGCACGTCGCGCACGGTCTTGTCCGCCGCCATGACGCTGCGCTGCTGATCGATCATCACACCGGTCAGCCGCTTGGAGATCTCGACCGTGCCGCTGTCGGGTGCCAGCTCGCCGGTCAGCAGCTTGAGCAGCGTGGTCTTGCCCGCGCCGTTCGCGCCGACCACGCCGATCCGGTCGCCGCGCTGGATGCGCAGGGTCAGGTCGCGGATGATCCGGCGGTCACCGAACGACTTGGACACCTTGTCGGCGACGATCACCGACTTGGACTTGAACTCGCCGTCGGTCGCCAGTTTGAGCTTGGCTGCGCCTTGCGGGTCGATCATGGCCGCGCGCTGCGCGCGCATCTGCCACAGCTTCTCCAGCCGCCCCTGGTTGCGTTTGCGCCGGGCGGTCACCCCGCGTTCAAGCCAGTGCGCCTCCAGCTTGAGCCGCGCGTCGAGCCGTTCGGCGGCGCGCGCCTCCTCGGCATAGACCTGTTCTTCCCACGCCTCGTAGCCGCCGAAGCCCACGTCCTTGCGGCGCAGCCCGCCCCGGTCGAGCCACAGCGTGGCGTTGGTCAGGCGCTTGAGGAACGTGCGGTCGTGGCTGATCACCACGAACGCGCCGGTGTAGCGGCTGAGCCAGTCCTCCAGCCAGTCGATCGCGGCCAGATCGAGGTGGTTGGTGGGCTCGTCCATCAGCAGCAGGTCCGGTTCCTGCGCCAGCGCCCGGGCGATGGCGGCGCGCCGCCGCTCGCCGCCGCTCGCCTTGTCGGCCGGACGGGTCATGTCGATACCCAGCTGGCCGGCGATCGCCTCCACCTCGTGCGCGGCCGGGGGCTGATCACCCGCCAGCGCCCAATCCATCAGGGTGGCATATCCGGTCAGGTTCGGATCCTGCTCCAGCAGCACGATGCGCGTGCCGGGCTTCACCTTGCGCAGGCCGCGGTCGGGATCGATCTGCTGGTCGATCAGGCGGAACAGCGTCGTCTTCCCCGCGCCGTTGCGGCCGATCAGCGCCAGCCGGTCGCGCGGGCCGATGTGCAGGTCGAGGCCATCTGTGCCCGGCCCACCGAACAGCCAGCGCCCGGCCTGTTGCAGGCCGAGCCCTTCCCAGCTCAAGATCGGTGGCTGTGCCATAGGGGGCCGCACCTAGCGACGGCGGGGAAGGGGAACAAGCCGGTTCACCCGTGCGTAATCGCGGCCGAGCCAGCTAGGCCTTCAGAAATGATAAGGAGCCTCTCAATGATCCGCACCGTGCTTTCGCTTGCCGCCGCATCGCTTGCCATGCCCGCCGCCGCCGCCGAGGTTCAGGTGACCTCCCAAGGCCCGGTGGTGGAGCTTGCGGTCACCGAAACGGTCAAGGCGAAACCCGATATCGCGGACGTCAGCGCGGGGGTGACCACGCAGGCGGCGACCGCGGTCGAGGCGATGCGTGCGAACGCCGCCGCGATGGACCGCGTGGTGCAGCGGATCAGGTCGCTCGGCATCGCCCCGGCCGACATCCAGACCACGGGCATCAATCTCGGCGCGCAGTACGATTACGACCAGCAGACCCAGCGCCAGGTGTTTCGCGGTTACCAGGCGTCGAACCGCGTCAGCGTGACCCTGCGCGACGTGAAGCGGACCGGACCGGTGCTCGATGCGCTGGTGGCGGCGGGCGCGACCGACATCGGCGGGCCGAGCTTCTCGATCGACGACGACACCGCGCCCCGCGCGCAAGCACGCCAGGCCGCCTTCAGGAAGGCCCAGGCCCAGGCGACCGAATACGCGCGCTGGGCGGGCTATAACGGCGTCCGGCTGCTGTCGATCGACGAGGCGGTGAACCCCGTCCGGCCGATGCCGTACGCCGAGGCGCGCGCTGCCTCGATGGATGCCAAGAGCACTCCGGTAGAGCCCGGGCTGGTCGGCACCTCGGTCACCGTAGCGGTGACCTTCGAGATGACGCGCTAAGTCGGACAGCGTCCACCTGAACAGCGTGGGGAGGCGACATTCACGGGTTGTTCAATGCACCGGCTTTAATCAGGTCGGCATCATGAACAAGCCGGTCGCCTCCCTTCTCGCCCTTATGCTCGCCCCCGCGCTTGCCGTGACCGCGCTGCTTGCGCCGGCTGCGCCCGCGCTGGCCCAGCGCAATGACCAGGGCGAAGCGCGCAAGGAAATGCGCGCGGGCAACGTGCTCAGCTTGCGGCAGATTGAAAGCCGCGTGGTCCCCACGATGGACAGGCAGCAGTATCTGGGCCCGGCGTACGACGCGACCGCGATGGCGTACCGCCTGAAGTTCATCGACCAGAAGGGTCACGTGACCTACGTCGATGTCGATGCGCGGACTGGCCGGGTGCTGGGCGTCACCCGCTGAGGCGACGGTTCGGAAACCGCGCGCTCGGTTGACGCGTTCATGTCTTGCGCCCACATCGCGGCGGCAAGATAGAACACACAGGGGATCACTCGCCCATGCGCATCCTGATCGTCGAGGACGAGCCCACTCTCGGCAAGCAGCTCAAATCCACGCTGGAACAGACCGGCTATGCCGTGGACCTGTCAACGGACGGGGAAGACGGTCATTTCCTGGGCGCGACCGAGGAATACGACGCGGTGATTCTCGACCTGGGCCTGCCCGAGATCGACGGCCTGACCGTGCTCGGCATGTGGCGCAAGGAGGGGCGCAAGTTCCCGGTGTTGGTCCTGACCGCGCGCGACAGCTGGTCGGACAAGGTCGCGGGCCTGGATGCCGGGGCCGACGATTACCTCGCCAAGCCGTTCCAGACGGAAGAACTGATCGCCCGGCTGCGGGCGCTGATCCGCCGCGCTTCGGGCAACACGTCCAGTGAACTGACCGCGGGGCCGGTCCGGCTCGACACCCGGTCGGGCCGGGTGACTCTCGCCGGGGAGCCGGTCAAGCTGACCGCGCAGGAATACAAGCTGCTGTCGTACCTGATGCATCACAAGGGCAAGGTCGTCAGCCGCACCGAGCTGATCGAACACATCTACGACCAGGATTTCGACCGCGATTCCAACACGATCGAAGTTTTCGTCACCCGTATCCGCAAGAAACTGGGCGCGGATGTCATCACCACGATCCGCGGTCTTGGATACAGCCTCGACGATCCCGACGGCCAGCCGCGCGCCAACTGAGCCGGCCGTCCAGGACGCGGGCCATCCTGCGTCCGGAGCGCCGGTGAGCGCGGAGCCGGCGCACGTCCCGCACACCGGCAGCCTGGCGCGCCGGATGATGCTGATCGCGTTCGGGTGGATCGCGCTGCTGCTCGTCGGTGGCGGTTTCGCGCTCGACCGGACGCTGACTAATCTGGTGGAAAGCAATTTCGACGATCAGCTCGAATACCTGCTGAATTCGATGCTCGTATCGGCCGAGATCGGCCCGGACGGCGAGGTTTATTTCAACCGCACCATCGGCGAACCGCGCTTCCTGGAGCCGAACAGCGGCCTCTATTTCCAGATCAGCGCACAGGGGCAGGAGGGGTATCCCTCACGCTCGCTGTGGGACAAGACCCTCGCCACCCGGCCCGACCACGTCGATTCGATGCCCCACTTCTACGACAGCGCCCAGTTTCCCGATGAGCCGCTGCGCGTGATCGAGCGTACCGTCACCCTGCCGTTCAGCGACGCGCGCTGGACCTTCACCGTCGCTTCGGCACGCGTGCAGCTTGACGAGCAGATCCAGCGCATCCGCTCGATCCTGGTGTGGAGCTTCGCGATCCTGGGGCTGGGCCTGTTCCTGATGGCGGCGCTGCAGACCTGGTACGGCCTCAGCCCCTTGCGCCGGGTGCGGATCGCCATCCAGCATATGCGCACCACCGGCATCAACCGGGTCGCCGACCCGCTGCCGCAGGAAGTGCGTCCCCTGGTAGAGGAGCTCAACGCCCTCCTCGCCCACTCGGAAAAGCAGGCAGAGGAAGCGCGCACGCACGCCGGCAATCTCGCGCATGCGCTGAAGACCCCGCTGACGGTGATCAACAACGCGGCCACCGCCAAGTCGCCCGACCTTGCCGACACGGTGATCCGCGAGGCGGGCACGATCCGCCGCCATGTCGATCACCACCTCGCCCGCGCGCGCGCCGTGGGCCGCCGCGCGGTCGGCCACGCGCGGACGCCGGTGTGCGAAAGCGCCGAAGCGGTCCGCCGCGCGGTCGAGCGGCTATATCCCGAAGTGCGCTTCGATCTCGACGGCAACCGCCAGGCGAAAGTCGCCATCGAGCGGCAGGACCTCGATGAAATCCTCGGTAACCTGATCGAGAATGCCGCAAAGTACGGCGGCGGCAGCGTGTTCGTGACCGTCGATGCCGAGCCGGAAGACGCCGCCTGCGTCATCTGGGTAGAGGACGACGGCATGGGGATTCCCGACGAAGAGCGCGGCCGCATCTTCGCGCGCGGGGCGCGGCTCGACACCGGCAAGCCTGGCACCGGCCTTGGCCTCGCGATCGTGCGCGATGTGGCGGAAATCTATGGCGGCGGGGTGACGCTGGGCGAGAGCGAGGATCTCGGCGGCCTGCTGGTCCGGCTGATCCTGCCCAGGGCCGGATAACGCGCTGGGTAACGGGCCGGGGAGCTACGCCTCGCGCGCCTGCTCGTGATGGCGGATCACCTCGTCGATCACGAAGCGGATGAACTTTTCGCTGAATTCGGGATCGAGCTGCGCCTCCTCCGCCAAAGTGCGCAGGCGCTGGATCTGCGCCGCCTCGCGCGCTGGATCAGCCGGAGGCAGCTCTGCGTGTGCCTTGTACTCGCCGACCGCCTGCGTAATGCGGAACCGTTCGGCCAGGATGTGGATCAGCGCGGCATCGAAGTTGTCGATGCTCTTGCGATAAGCGGCCAGCACGGGATCGGGGGCGTCGGTCATCTGGCGGTGCACGATAGCGGCGATTCCCGGCTTGCCAAGCGTGGTCCAGCCCCCCATGTCGCCCGCCATGAGCGCCGACATCGTCCCGCTGAAGCGACACGCAGGCGAGACGCCGTCCCTCGACCCCATCCTTGCGCTGACCGCGCCCGGCATGAACGCGGTCAATGCCGTGATCCTCGACCGCATGCAGTCGAAGATCCCCTTGATCCCGGCGTTGGCGGGCCACCTGATCTCAGGCGGGGGCAAGCGGCTGCGGCCCATGCTGACGCTCGCGGGGGCCGAGCTGGTGGGATATAACGGCGCGCGGCATCACAAGCTCGCCGCCGCGGTCGAATTCATCCACACTGCCACCCTGCTGCACGACGATGTGGTGGACGGCAGCGACCTGCGCCGCGGCAAGGCGGCGGCCAACATCATTTTCGGCAATCCGGCAACCGTGCTGGTGGGCGATTTCCTGTTCAGCCGCGCGTTCGAGCTGATGGTCGAGGACGGCAGCCTCAAGGTCCTGAAAATCCTGTCCAACGCCAGCGCGGTGATCGCGGAAGGCGAGGTCGACCAGCTGACCGCCCAGCGCCAGATCGAAACGAGCGAGGAACGCTACCTTGCGATCATCGGCGCCAAGACCGCCGCGCTGTTCGCCGCCGCCAGCCGGATCGCGGCGGTTGTGGCCGAGTGCGATGACCGGCGCGAGCAGGCGCTCGACGATTACGGCCGCAACCTCGGCATCGCATTCCAGCTGGTCGACGACGCGATCGACTACGATTCCGATGCCAGCACCATGGGCAAGGCGCGGGGCGACGACTTCCGCGAAGGCAAGATGACCCTGCCGGTGATCCTCGCCTACGCCCGCGGCAGCGAGGCTGAGCGCAAGTTCTGGCAGGCGGCCATCGCCGGCCATCGCGGCGGCGACGAGGCGCTCGCCGAAGCCACCAGGCTGATCGCGCAGCATCAGGCGCTGGAGGCCACGCGCGAGCGGGCGCGCCACTTCGCCCAGCGCGCGATCGATGCGCTATCGATCTTTCCCGACGGCGCGGCGCGGCGGGCCATGACCCAGGCCGCGCAGTTCGCGGTGGCGCGCGGTTACTGACTCTCTGCGTTGCCCCGATGAGAAGGCGGGGCTTCATTCCCCGATGCATGTGATCGCCGCAACCAGTCCCAGCTTCCGCTCGAACGGCAGGGTGGGTAGGGCAGGTCGATGAGCGCCGATCTGCCCATCGACGCGGTGCTGCCCGATCTCCTCGCGGCGCTGCGCGAACGAACCGGAGCCGTGCTGATCGCTCCCCCCGGTGCCGGTAAGACCACCGCCGTAGCGCCCGCGCTGCTCGGTCAGCCATGGTGTACCGGACAGGTCATCGTCACTTCGCCCCGCCGGGTGGCCGCCCGCGCCGCTGCCGAGCGGATGGCGGAGCTGATGGGTGAGAAGGCGGGCGAGACGGTCGGCTACCTCACCAGGCTCGACAGCAAGCAGTCAGCGCGCACCCGCATCCTGGTCGTGACCGAGGCGATCCTGGTCAATCGGCTGCTCGACGACGCCGAGTTGTCTGGCGTTTCCGCGCTGCTGTTCGATGAAGCGCACGAACGGCATCTCGACGGTGACCTTGGCCTCGCGCTGGCGCTGGAAACGCGCGCGGTGCTGCGCGAGGATCTGCGGGTGGTGGTCATGTCCGCGACCATCGACGGCGCGCGCTTTGCCGATCTGATCGGCCCCGGCACGCCGGTGATCGAGAGCGCGGGCAAGGCCTTTCCGCTGGAAATCAGGTGGCTGGGATCGGCTCCCGCCAAGCGCATCGAGGATGCGATGGCGGACGCGGTCATGCAGGCGTGGCGCGAAACCGCGGGCGACCTGCTCGCTTTCCTGCCGGGCGTGCGGGAGATCGAACGGGTTCGCGAACGGCTTGAGCTGCGCCTTGCCGATACGCCGATCCTGCCGCTTCATGGGCAGGTCGAGCCGGGCGCCCAGCGCGCCGCAATCCGCCGCGATCCGCAGGGACGACGCAGGATCGTGCTGGCGACCAGCATCGCTGAAACCTCGCTCACGCTCGACGGCGTGTCGGTGGTGGTCGACAGCGGGCTGGCCCGCGGCGCCGCGTTCGACAAGGCAGCCGGGACCACTCACCTGGTCACCAGCCGGGCGAGCCAGGCCGCCGCCGCCCAGCGCGCCGGCCGCGCGGCGCGGCAGGGGCCGGGGGTCGCCTATCGCCTGTGGGAAGCCGCCGCGCACGCTGGCCGTCCGGCGTTCCAGGCGCCCGAGATGCTGACCGCCGACCTTGCGCCACTGGTGCTGGCGCTTGCCCAATGGGGCGCGGCCGATCCGGCGGGCCTGCCGTGGCTTGATCCGCCGCCCCCCGCCGCAGCGGCTGCCGCGAGAAGTGCCCTGGCGAGCCTGGGCGCGATCGGCGGGGACGGGCGCATCACCGCACACGGCCGCGCGATGGCGCAACTGGCGATGGCCCCTGGCCCAGCGCACATGGTGCTGTTCGCAGCGCAGAACGGGGCTGCGCGCGATGGCGCCGAACTGGCGCTGCTGCTGCAGGAGCGGGGACTGGGCGGGCGGGGTGAGGACCTGGCCCAGCGCCTTTCCCGCTGGCGGGGCGACCGCTCGCCCTCCGCCACCGCAGCGCGCAAGCTCGCCGCCCGCTGGGCGCGCCGCGCCGAGGAGCTGACCGGCCAAGACGCCGCTGCCAATGCGCCGACTGCCGGGGTGCTGCTGGCGGAGGGCTTCCCCGACCGGGTGGCGCGGCGGCGGGGTCCGGATGCGGAAGAATGGCTCTCCGCCGGCGGGCGCGCTTACCGCCTTGAGCGGACCTCCCCCCTCGCGGGCGCTGAATGGTTGGCGATCGGCGACGCGCAAGGCTCGGCGCAAGGAGCGCGGATCACCGCCGCCATCGAACTGCCGTATACCGAACTGACCCGCTGGCTGGACCACCGGATCGAGGAGCGCTGCCACGTCCGCTGGATCGCTGAGCGGGAGGCGGCCGAGCCGGTGCGCGAGCGGCGGCTGGGTGCCATCGTGCTGTCGCGCGGGCACGACCCGTCGGCGGCCCAGGGCGCGGTAACCGCGCTGCTGGTCGACCATTTTCGCCGGGAAGGGCTGGCGGCGCTGCCGCTGTCGCCGGCGTGCCGCACCCTGCTCGCCCGGGCGCGGTATGCCGGGATCGAGGCGCTGTCGGAGCCCGCGCTCAAGGCCGATGCCGAAGGCTGGCTGGGCGACATCGCCGGGGCGTTGAACTCGCTGCGCAAACTCGATCCCGCGGCGATCCGCCAGGCGCTGCACAACCGGCTGACCTACCAGCAGCGGATGGATCTGGAACGCTATGCCCCGGCCGAATTCACCAGTCCCGCGGGCACCAGCCATGCGATCGACTACGCCGGCGACGACGCGCCCAGTGTCGAGGTTCGGGTCCAGGCGCTGTTCGGGCTGGAAGTGCATCCGATGATCGGGACCACGCCGCTGCTGCTCAAGCTCACCAGCCCCGCCGGTCGCCCGCTCCAGTCCACCCGCGATCTGCCGGGCTTCTGGCGCGGCAGCTGGGCGGACGTGAAGAAAGATATGAAGGGCCGCTATCCCAGGCACCGCTGGCCGGACGAACCGTGGGCGGAAAAGCCCAGCCTCAAGACCAAGAATGCCTTTTCCCGCTCCCCAAGCTGATCTAGGACGAAAGCCACCATGGCAGCACGTATTTACCAACGTCCCAAAAGCACGATGCAGTCCGGCAAGGCACGGACGGCAGAATGGGTGCTCGAATTTGAAAGCACCGAAGCCCAGCGGCCCGATCCGCTGATGGGCTGGGCCGGTGGGTCCGACACCCAGAGCCAGGTGGTGCTGACCTTCGCCAGCGTGGCAGAAGCGACCGCCTATGCCGACAAGTACGGCATCCCTGCGCGGGTCCAGCCGACCCCGCCCAAGCGGCTGAAGCTGCAGGCCTACGCCGACAACTTTCGTTAGTGCGGGGACCGGTCATCTGCGGATGATCTCGCGCGGATCCAGCCCAACTCCCCCGCCCGGCCACCCGATAGCATCACGGTATCGTATCGGGTGGCCGGGCGGGGGAGTTGGGCCGGCACCGTGGCCAGCCGGACGGCTGGACAAAACACCACGAAGACTCCATATGCCCGGCCGGGAGTCGGTCGGACGCTTGCGTCCGCCAACCTGGTCAGGTCCGGAAGGAAGCAGCCACAACGGGTTGCGGCGGGTCGGCCGGCTCCTCCTCATTCATCCGATGACTTTCGCCCCCTCAATCCCTAGCTTCGCTTCATGAGCGAATCCGGGGACATGTTCGGCGAGACCCCGCCCGAAGACGATACCGACCGCGCCCCCAGTGCGGCGGAGCTGGAGGCGGCGGGCCAGAACGCGATGTTCGTCGATCCCGCGCCGGCCCCGACGCCCGCACCCGCACCCGCACCCGCACCCGCAGCTGCGCCGGCACCCTCTCCGGCAGCGCAGCCGTATCGCGTCCTCGCCCGCAAGTACCGGCCACAGACCTTCAGCGAGCTCATCGGGCAGGAACCGATGGTCCGCACGCTGGCCAATGCGATCAAGCGCGACCGGCTGGCGCACGCTTTCCTGATGACCGGCGTGCGCGGCGTGGGCAAGACTTCGACCGCGCGGCTCATCGCCAAGGCGCTCAACTGCATCGGCCCCGATGGCACCGGCGGCCCGACGATCGACCCGTGCGGAGAGTGCGAGCCATGCCGCGCGATCGCCGAAGGGCGCCACATCGACGTGATCGAGATGGACGCGGCCAGCAACACCGGCGTCGACGACGTGCGCGAGATCATCGAGGCGGTCCGCTACGCGGCAGTCAGCGCCCGCTACAAGATCTACATCGTCGACGAAGTCCACATGCTGTCGCGCAATGCGTTCAACGCCTTGCTCAAGACTCTTGAGGAACCCCCCGCGCATGTGAAGTTCCTGTTCGCGACCACCGAGGTCGAGAAGCTGCCGGTCACCGTGCTTAGCCGGACCCAGCGGTTCGACCTGCGGCGCATCTCCGCCGAGCTGCTTCAGCAGCATTTCGCTAGCATCTGCCGCCAGGAGGGCGTCGAGGCGGAGGACGAAGCGCTGCACCTGATCGCCGGCGCAGCAGAAGGATCGGTGCGCGACGGCTTGTCGATCCTCGACCAGGCGATCGCCCACGCCGACCTCGACACCGAGGGGCCGACCAACGCACCGATGGTGACCGCAGAGCGGGTGCGCGACATGCTCGGGCTGGCGGACAAGAGCGCGCAGCGGCGGCTTTTCACGCACCTGCTCGAAGGCGATGCCAAAGGGCTGCTGACCGCGCTTGCCGACCAGTACGCGCTCGGCGTCGAGCCGATGGCGCTGATGCGCAGCCTGATGGAACTGACCAACCGCATCACCGTGTGCCAGGTCGGCGGCAGCGGCGCCGATGCGCCCACCATCGAAGAACGCGCCGTGATCGACGAGTGGGCGGAGCGGCTCTCTCCCGGCCAGCTTCACCGGCTGTGGCAGCTTCTGCTCAAGGGCTACGACGAGGTGCGGGCCGCGCCCGATCCGCTGGTCGCCGCGCAGATGGCGCTGCTCCGCGCCCTCCATGCGAGTGATCTGCCCGACCCGGGCACGCTGGCGAAATCGCTGGAGGAGATGGCGGCGCGCGCCGCCGCGTTGCCCTCTGCAAGTGCTGGCGCCGATGCCGCGCCCGTGGCACCCGCCGCGCTCGACTGGACGCAGTTGGTCGATGACATCGAGAACAAGATCGGCCGCCTGCAGCTCGCCTCGCAGCTCAAGATGCAGGTGCGCCCGGTCGAGGTGGTCGCGGGCCAGCTGACGTATGCGCTGGCGCCCGGCTTCAGTGACGATCTGGCCCCCGATCTCAGGCAGGCGCTGCTCGAGCTGACGGGCGAGCGCTGGCAGGTCGAGCGCGTGGCCGAGGGCGGCGCGCCCACGCTTTACGAACGCGAGCAGATGGACCGCGATGCCGCCGCGCAGAAGCTGCGCGCGCATCCGCTGGTTGAAGCCGCCTTCGCCGCATTCCCCGACGCCGAACTGGTGCCTGAAGAAGGCGCCGCCGGCATACCCCCATGGAGAAGTCGCGCATGAAATCGATGGAAGAGATGCTGGCCGCCGCGCAGAAAGCGGCTGAAACGATCCAGCAGCAGATGGGCGACGCCCAGGCCAAGCTCGACGCGCTTGAGGTCGAAGGCGTATCGGGCGGCGGCCTGGTCAAGATCCGCTGCACCGCCAAGGGCCGCATCCTAGGCGTGTCGATCGACGACAGCCTGATCGTGCCGGAAGAAAAGACGATGCTGGAAGACCTCGTCACCGCCGCGTTCAACGATGCGCGCGGCAAGGCGGACCGGGTGGCCAACGACGAGATGCAGAAGATCCAGTCGGGCATGGGACTGCCCCCGGGACTGGAAATCCCCGGCTTCAGCTGAGCGGAAGCGGCCCCGCGCCTAGGGGTTGATACGGAGGCCCTGGTCAGCAGGCTGTTGATGCCCGGCGGCATAGCCCTGCCGCGTGGCGCGCTTCTTTCTGCTGATCGGCCCCGTCTTCGCCGCCGCCGCTCCTGTGCTGGCAGCGGAAGAGCGCGCCACGATCAACGTCTCCCTCAAGATTGAGCCGTTTTGCGCGGCGCGCTCCGTGCCGGCGAGCAACAGCGCGGGGCCCAGCTTCGCGATCGACTGTGCACGGAACCCGCAGCGGGCCGGACCCGGGCGCGAGGGTTCGCCGCCCTACTCCGTGCGGACCGTGCGCAATGCCAGGGGCACGGTGATCTCGTTCGAGTTCTGATGCGACTGTGCGCAGCGGTGCCTGCGCCCGTTGCGCGCCCGCGCGCCAGCTCCCATATCCGTTTCCAACAGACGGATATCTTTCATGAACCAGCTTTTCCCCCTCCTCCCCTTGCGCGACATCGTGGTCTTTCCGGGCCAGGTCGTGTCGATCTTCGTCGGCCGCGAGAAGTCGGTCGCCGCGCTGGAAGCAGCGATGGAAGGCGACAAGGACATCTTCCTCGTCGCGCAGCTCGATCCGGGATGCGACGATCCGTCGGACGACGATCTGTTCGATACCGGCGTGATCGCGCAGGTCCTGCAGCTGCTCAAGATGCCCGACGGCACGGTCCGCCTGCTGGTCGAGGGTGGCACTCGCGCCAATCTGGTCGCCATGCGGCAGGAAGGCGGCTTCGTCGTCGCCGAAGTGGAGAGCACGTCGCCGGAAACCGCCGCGGGTAGCGAAGTCGTGGCGATGATGCGCCAGGTGGTCGAGCAGTTCGGCGAGTATGCCAAGCTCAACAAGAAGCTGGGCGAGGGCGCGGGCAACGATCTGACCGAAATCGACGACGCCGGGGAACTGGCCGACACGATCTCCGCCGCGCTGGCGGGCAAGGTCGCCGACAAGCAGGCGCTGCTGGCCGAACGCGATCCGCTCAAGCGGCTGGAAATGGTCATGTCGATCATGGAAGGCGAGCTGTCGGTGCTCAAGGTCGAGCGCAAGATCCGCGGCCGCGTGAAGCGCCAGATGGAAAAGACCCAGCGCGAATATTACCTCAACGAACAGTTGAAGGCGATCCAGAGCGAGCTGGGCGGCGACGGCGAGGACGGCGACGAGATCGCCGAGCTGACCGACAAGATCGCCAAGCTGAAGCTGAGCAAGGAAGCGCGCGCCAAGGCCGAAAGCGAGCTCAAGAAGCTCAAGACCATGCAGCCGATGAGCGCCGAAGCAACGGTCATCCGCAATTACCTCGATGTGCTGCTGGGCCTGCCGTGGGGCAAGAAATCGAAGGTCAAGAAAGACATCGCGCAGGCGCAGGCCGTGCTCGATGAGGACCACTATGCGCTGGAAAAGGTCAAGGACCGGATCGTCGAATACTTGGCCGTCCAGGCGCGCACCAACAAGCTTAAGGGGCCGATCCTGTGCCTCGTCGGTCCTCCGGGCGTCGGCAAGACCAGCCTCGGCAAGTCGATCGCCAAGGCGACCGGGCGCGAATTCGTGCGCCAGTCGTTGGGCGGCGTGCGCGACGAGGCGGAGATCCGCGGCCACCGGCGCACCTACATCGGATCGTTGCCGGGCAAGATCGTGTCCAACCTGAAAAAGGCCGGGACCAGCAACCCGCTGTTCCTGCTCGACGAGATCGACAAGCTGGGCCAGGATTTTCGCGGCGATCCGGCCTCGGCTCTGCTGGAAGTGCTCGACCCTGAACAGAACTCCAAGTTCCAGGATCACTACCTGGAGCTGGACCTCGACCTGTCGGACATCATGTTCGTGACCACCGCGAACAGCCTGAACCTGCCGCAGCCGCTGCTCGACCGGATGGAGATCATCCGGCTGGAAGGCTATACCGAGGACGAAAAGGTCGAGATCGCCGAGCGCCACCTGATCGCCAAGCAGATCGAGGCGCATGGCCTGAAGGACGGCGAGTTCGTCCTCACCACCGATGGCCTGCGCGACCTGATCCGCTATTACACTCGCGAGGCGGGCGTCCGCACGCTGGAGCGCGAGATCGCACGGCTCGCGCGCAAGAGCCTGCGCAAGATCCTCGAGAAGCAGGTGAAGAGCGTCACCGTCACGCCTGAAAACCTTGGCGAGTTCGCCGGGGTGCGCAAGTTCAAGCACGGCGTCTCCGAGGAAGAGGCGCAGGTCGGCGCGGTCACCGGGCTGGCGTGGACCGAGGTGGGCGGCGAACTGCTGACCATCGAAAGCGTGACCACGCCGGGCAAGGGCGAGATCAAGACCACCGGCAAGCTGGGTGACGTGATGACCGAGAGCATCGCCGCGGCGTTCAGCTTCGTGAAGGCGCGCGCGCCGGCCTATGGCATCCGGCCGAGCGTGTTCCAGCGCAAGAACATCCACATCCACCTGCCCGAAGGCGCGGTGCCCAAGGACGGGCCCAGCGCGGGTGTCGGCATGGTCACCTCGATCGTTTCAACGCTGTCGGGCGTCGCCGTGCGACCCGACGTGGCGATGACCGGTGAGGTCACCTTGCGCGGACGGGTGCTGGCGATCGGCGGGCTTAAGGAAAAGCTGCTCGCGGCCCTGCGCGGCGGAATCAAGACGGTTCTCATCCCGGAAGACAACGTCAAGGATCTTGCCGAGATACCGCAGAACATCAAGGATGGGCTGGAGATCGTGCCGGTCGGCCATGTGGATCAGGTACTGGAACGGGCGCTGGTAACCCCGCTCGATGCGATCGAGTGGAGCGAGGCCGACGACCTTGCCAGCCAGCCGCTGCGGCATGGGCCGGGCGAAGGCGCCACCGCGCACTAGGTCTGCCGCGACATCGGCGTGCGCGGCCAGCAACGCCGGAAACGCCGGTGGTGCGACGCTACGGCATCCGAACCGGACCGTTTCGAGACGGTTCGGCTCGGTTTGCCCCGCGTGACAGGGGACCGGCCCTATTTGGCTTTGACTCAGGTGCCAAAACCTCGTCAGAAGTCCGCCCTTCGCAGCAGCGAATCCTGGGGGACGAACGGCGGGTCCGCGCGCGCCATCCCAGGCGGGTCTGACATATCATCGCCGCAAGGGGGAATGAATGAACAAGAACGATCTCATCGGCGCGGTCGCCGAGAATGCGGGGCTGTCGCGCACTGACGCCGCCAGCGCGGTGGAGGGCGTGTTCGACGCCATCACCGGCGCTCTCAAAAAGGGGGACGAGGTCCGCCTGGTTGGCTTCGGCACGTTCACCGTGTCCCGCCGCAAGGCATCGACCGGACGCAACCCCCGGACCGGCGAACCGATGAAGATCAAGGCATCCAACCAGCCCAAGTTCAAGGCGGGCAAGCTGCTGAAGGATTCGGTCAACTGACCGTCTAGCCAGTCACGGCCATCGGCGACACCGGGCGCCCCAGCGGGGACACCCGGTGCCAGCCGCTAATCGATCTTGATCAGCGCGGTCGGCGCCTGCTTGGTGCGCACGTTGATCGTCCAGGCCAGCGTCTTGCCGCGGGCACCCGTGGCGGCTCCCTCGTCGGTGTTATTGGCCAGGATCTCGCCATCGGTGGTGACGGTGAAGGTGCCCTCCGTCACCGGCCACACGGGCGGCGTGACCGAGCCTTCGCCGGCCTCTGCCGCGACCCTGGTCGCTTCGTCCGCCGCGCCCGCCATCATCCCGCCCATCATCATCGCTTGAAACGGGTTGGTCCCCGCCGGGGAGACGAGGCCCGCAGCGTCGATCCGCACGGTCCCGCCCTGGCGGCGGGTGGCGGTGACGAAGAAGTTCGCCATCGGGAAGCCTTCGAGTGTCGGGAACACAAAATCGTGGTCCAGCTTCCCGCTCAACGCAAAGCGAACGTCGAACAATCCGTCGCCCTTGTAATCGACCCGGCTCCAGCCGGCCTGGCGCCGAAGCCGGGCGGCCAGTTCTTCGGCCGCCGCGGGGTCTGCCGGATCGATCCCGCCGAGCATCGCGCGCATCGCCGCGGCTTCCTGATCCTTTTTCGCCAGCCGCGCGGCCGCGCCGTCGTCCCACGCCTGGCGCTGCTCGGCTTCCTCCTCCGGCGTGCAGTCGCGCTGCTCGAACGTATCGTCGTCGGCGCAGAAAGCGGTGAAGGTTTCCTCGGTTTTCGCGCCCTGACCCATCTGCGCCAGCTTGCTCAGCGCCAGCAGGTGGATCTCGCCGTCATAGGTATAGGTAAAGGCGCCGCCCTTGCGGATGTCGAGCGTGGAGGCGAACTTGCCCGGCGTCAGCAGGCATCCGGCCAGCAACAGCGCGGCGGCGGCCGTGATTGCCGCGGCCGCAAACCGGCGCGGTCGTTTTATCCAGATCATCGAGATTCCCCCCAGTTAAACCCCGTTGCGGCGCGCTTACGGCGTGCGTGTGGCCACCGCATACAGCGCGATCGCCGCCGCGTTCGATACGTTGAGGCTTTCCATCGCCTCGCTGATCGGCAGCCGCGCCAGCGCATCGCAATGACTGGCGATGTTGTGCCGCATGCCTCCCCCTTCCGCGCCGAGCACCAGCGCGACCCGCCCGGCGGGCAGTGCCTCGGCCAGTGTCGTGTCCGCTTCGCCGGCGAGGCCGATGCGCCAGTATCCCGCCTCGGCCAGCTCCTCCAGCGCGCGGGCGAGGTTCACCACCCGCACCCACGGCACGATTTCCAGCGCGCCGCTGGCCGATTTGGCCACCGTGCCCGATTCGGGCGGAGCGTGACGGTCCTGCGTGACGATGGCTGCCGCCCCGAACGCGGCCGCCGAACGCATGATCGCGCCCACGTTGTGCGGATCGGTCACCTGGTCGAGCACCAGCACCGGGCCGCCGCCTCGACCCTCATCAAGGTCTTCTTCGCTGGCGATCACGTCGTCGAGAAACACGTCTTCCAGTGGGACGCATTCGAGCACCAGCCCCTGGTGCGGTGCATCGCGCGCCACCAGCCGACCCAGATCGTGCGCATCGGCGTATTCGACCGGGAAGTCCGCCGGCAGTTCGCCATCGAGCGATTCAATGCCTTCGCGCGTCGCCCACAACTTGCGATGCTGGCGTTCCGGGTTCTTGAGCGCGGCTTCCACCGCGTGCCGGCCCCACAGCCGGACCTGCCCCGTGCCGGCGCGTCCGCTGCCCCGGCCGCCCTGCATGCGCCCGGCGCGTCCGCGCATCGCTCGTTTTTTCTCGCCCTTGGCCATCGGCAGCCCCTGCCAGCGCGGCCATTGACAGGCAAGCGCTGCTTCGCCATGGCGCGCCTCTCTCGGCCCACGGACCCCGCATGCGGGATGGAAGTGGAGCTCGTAAGCCCTGTGTGGACAGGTGGCCGAGTGGTTAAAGGCAGCAGACTGTAAATCTGCCCGTGCAAGCGTACGCTGGTTCGAATCCAGCCCTGTCCACCACCGCCTTTTCAAGGTAGGGCTTTCCCGGTGGGGCGTGTTTCTCGGTGGGCGGGGATCATGAAGCGAATACCAATGGGTTACGAAGCGCGGCTCAAGGCCGCGTCGCGGCGGCGCAAGCTGGTGCGGATCGGGAAGGCCTCGATCGTCGGAGTTGTGGTGCTGACCGCAGGTCTGTGGGGATACGTGCTGCTGACGGGCTGAGCGGCGCTTGCCGTGCCCGGCCCGCGCGCCTAATCCGCCGCGATGGACGCAACGCACCGCCCGGTGATCTCGGCGACGGGACTTTACACCCCGCCGGAAACAGTCACCAACGCCGAACTGGTCGACAGCTTCAACGAGTATGTCCGGCGCCATAACGCCGAGCACGCCGACGCGATCGCGGCGGGAAACCGTCCGGCGCTGGAGCCAAGCTCTGTCGAGTTTATCGAGAAGGCGAGCGGGATCAAGTCGCGCCACGTGGTCGACAAGGCGAGCGTGCTCGATCCCGGAACGATGTGCCCGCGCATCCCGGAACGCGCGAATGACGAACTGTCGATCATGGCGGAGGTCGGCGTCACCGCCGCGCGCCAGGCGCTGGAGCGGGCGGGGCGCGCGCCCGGCCAGGTGGACGCGGTGCTGTGCGCGGCGTCCAACATGCAGCGCGCCTATCCGGCGATGGCGATCGAGATCCAGCACGCGCTGGGCATCGACGGCTTCGGGTTCGACATGAATGTTGCGTGCTCGTCCGCCACCTTCGGCATCCAGACCGCCGCCGATTACATCCGCGCGGGGAACGCGCGCAGCGTGCTGGTGGTCAGCCCCGAAATCACCAGCGGCCACCTCAACTGGCGCGACCGCGACAGCCACTTCATCTTCGGCGATGTCGCCACTGCGGTGCTGGTAGAGGATGCTGAGCTGGCGCCGGCGGACCACTGGGACATCCTCGGCACCAAGCTGAAGACGGTGTTCTCCAACAATATCCGCAACAACTTCGGCTTCCTCAACCGCGCCGCGCCAGAGGGCGCCGGCCAGCCCGACAAGCTGTTCGTCCAGGAAGGGCGCAAGGTGTTCAAGGAGGTGGTGCCGATGGTCGCCGCGATGATCGTCGAAGAAGCGGACCGGTTGGGCATCGATCCGCGCTCGCTGCGGCGGTTGTGGCTCCACCAGGCGAACGCCGGAATGAATCGCCTGATCGCGCAGAAAGTGCTGGGGCATGAGGCGAGCGAGGACGAAAGTCCGACGGTGCTGGATACCTATGCCAACACCTCCAGCGCCGGCTCGATCATCGCGTTCCACCAGCACTCCGGCGACTTGGTGGCGGGCGACACCGGGATCATCTGCAGCTTCGGCGCGGGGTATTCCGCCGGGACCGTGTTCGTCCGCAAGGCGGGGTAGCGCCCGCGCGGTTTCGCCTGCTCGGTTTTACTTGTGAGCATCGGGCGCACGACCTAAGCCGCTGCCTATGGCCGGAGAAATTCTCGACAACAAAGGCCGCGGCGACGCGCACTGGCAGTGGCCCTCGGTCCATCCTGAAGGAAGAAAATTCGCGCTGATCAGCGCGACGGCGGCGTTCGTGTGCGCGCTGCTGGCGTGGGAGACTATCGCGTGGCCGCTCGCCTTCCTGACCTTGGGCGTGCTGGCGTTCTTCCGCGATCCGGAGCGCGTGGTCCCGCAGGACGATCGGCTGATCGTCTCGCCGGCGGATGGCATGGTCTCCCTGATCGCGCAGGTGGAGCCTCCGGCCGAACTGCAGGTCGATGATGGCAGCGGTGCGCGCGGGCTGTCTGCCGGACCCGTCACCCGCATTTCGATCTTCATGAGCGTGTTCGACGTGCACATCAATCGCGCGCCGATCGGCGGCACGGTGCGGCGGGTGGTCTATATCCCGGGCAGGTTCGTCAACGCCGACCTCGACAAGGCGAGCGAGGAGAACGAGCGTCAGCATATCCTGATCGAACGGCCGGACGGCACCGCGATCGGCTTCACCCAGATCGCCGGCCTGCTGGCGCGGCGGATCGTCCCGTTCATCAAGCCGGGCGACATGGTCGCGGCCGGCCAGCGGGTCGGGCTGATCCGCTTCGGCAGCCGGGTGGATATCTACCTTCCGGCCGGCACTGACGCGAAAGTCGTGTTGGGGCAGACGGTGGTCGCAGGCGAAACCCCGCTCGCCGAAATCGGTACGCAGAAGCTGCTGGAAGGCATCAACCAATGACAGATTTCGACCGGCCACGGGTCGGCCCCAAGGCGGCCGAGGACGAGGTTCCGCTCGCCACTCGCCGCCGCCCCAGCGGACTGGCGATGCGCGCGGTCGTTCCCAATGCCATCACCGCCGCGGCGATGTGTTCCGGGCTGACCGGCATCCGTTTCGCGATGGGCGGGCTGTGGGCGGAAGCGGTCATCGCCGTCATCCTGGCCGGGGTGCTGGACGGGATGGACGGGCGCATCGCGCGGCTGCTGCAGGCGCAGTCACGCTTCGGCGCGGAACTCGATAGCCTGGCCGATTCGCTCAGCTTCGGCACCGCTCCGGCGCTGATCCTGTTCCTGTGGTCACTGGGCGATCCGGCCAGCCCGCTCGCGCGGCTCGGCTGGTTCGCGGCGTTGGCGTTCGCGATCTGCGGCGCATTGCGGCTTGCCCGGTTCAACGCGCAGATCGACGTGAAGGAGCAGCCGCACAAATCCGCCGGTTTCCTGACCGGGGTGCCCGCCCCGGTGGGCGCGGGGCTGGCCTTCCTGCCGGTCTACCTGTGGCTGGCGACTGGCGAGGACATCTTCCGCGATCCGCGGCTGGTGGCGCCGTGGATTGCGCTGATCGCGTTCCTGATGATCTCGAACGTGGCGACGCTCAGCTGGACGCTGATGCGCCCCCGGCGTGACGTGCGGCTGGGAGTGATCCTGGTGGTTGGCCTGGTGTTCGCGGCATTGCTCCTGGAACCGTGGTGGACGCTGGTGGCGATCTGCGCCGTGTATCTGGCGCTGATCCCGTATGCCTGGATGCGCTATGCGCGGATCAAGCGGCAGCGCGCAGCGGCTTTGCCGTCCACACCACCCGGCGCGCTCCCCGAGCACCCCTGACCGCGAGCGGGCGCAGCGCGGGCAACGGCTGCAACATGTCTTCGCCTTGGAACCGCACCGTCACCCGCCGGTCCTCATGAGCCGACACCTGCTCGCTCCGCAGCAGCCGGAACGCGTTCCGGCCGCGGACGGCGGCATCGGCAAGAGTGGCGACACTGGTCACGGCGACAGCGGCAAACAGTGCGACAAGCAGGAAAGCGATCATTTTTGCGAGACCTTCAATGGTCGGCACAACCGCGTTGACGGTATGTGGACAACTGGTGGAAAACTCCGAATCGGTTGTGGTTCCCGATACGAGACAATGTTCGCTTTTTGTTCCGCCCGGTCAAGGGTAATTTGCGCCAGTCCGAATCAACGGCGCGGTGAATTGAAGGTGGCAATCGGCGCGCGTTGACGCTATGGGCCGCCCCGTTCGTCATCTTTCCCGATGGGAAATGGCGGGCAAATCCACATGGAGAGCACTTCATACCGGTGCCGCGCGCGGGATCTCCGCACGGGTTCCAGCTCTCCAGAGGCCAAACCGGAAAGGAATTACCTATGGCGGCTCCGACCGTCTCCATGCAGCAATTGATCGAGGCCGGCGCGCACTTCGGCCACCAGACCCACCGCTGGAACCCGCGGATGAAGCCGTACATCTTCGGCGCCCGCAACGGTGTGCACATCATCGACCTGTCGCAGACCGTGCCGCTGATGGCGCGCGCGCTCGACTTCATCCAGGACACCGTACGTTCGGGCGGCAAGGTGCTGTTCGTCGGCACCAAGCGCCAGGCGCAGGAGCCGATCGCAGAGGCCGCACGCCGTTCGGGCCAGCACTTCGTCAACCACCGCTGGCTGGGCGGGATGCTGACCAACTGGAAGACCATTTCCGGTTCGATCAAGCGCCTCAAGAGCCTGGACGAGCAGCTGTCGGGCGAAATCTCGGGCCTGACCAAGAAGGAAATCCTCCAGCTCACGCGTGAGCGTGACAAGCTCGAGATGAGCCTGGGCGGCATCCGCGACATGGGCGGCATTCCGGCGGTCATGTTCGTGATCGACGCGGGCAAGGAAGACCTCGCGATCAAGGAAGCCGGCGTGCTCGGCATTCCGGTCGTCGCCGTGCTCGACACCAACGTCGATCCGAGCGGCATCGCGTTCCCGATCCCCGGTAACGACGACGCCGCGCGCGCCGTCCGCCTGTACTGCGACGCGGTGGCCGAAGCCGCCTCGAGCGGGAAGGGCCGCGCGACCATCGATTCGGGCCAGGACATCGGCGCGATGGCCGAACCGCCGGCGGAAGCCGACGTGGCCGAAGCGAGCGGCGCCCAGGCCCCTGCCGAGGCTGCCGCACAGGGCTGATGCCCGCGCATCGCCTGCCTGCCTAATACCCTGTTCGCGCGGCGCCGGGCTCAAATCCGGCGCCGCGCCGCATGATACCAAGAAGGAAGACTGACATGGCTGCTTTCACCGCCGCCGACGTGAAGAACCTGCGCGAGAAGACCGGCGCGGGCATGATGGACGCCAAGAAGGCGCTCGAGCAGACGAACGGCGACATCGAAGCCGCGGTCGACGCGCTGCGCGCCAAGGGGCTTGCCACCGCCGCCAAGAAATCGAGCCGCACCGCGGCCGAAGGCCTGGTCGGCGTGGCCGTCGAGGGCACCAAGGGCGTGGCCGTCGAGGTCAACTCCGAGACCGATTTCGTCGCCAAGAACGACAAGTTCCAGGATTTCGTCCGCAAGGTCACTGAAGTAGCGCTGACGGACGGTGCCAATGATGTCGAAACGCTGAAGAGCGCCGCCTATCCCGACGGCGGCACGGTGGCTGACAAGCTGACCGACAACGTCGCGACGATTGGCGAGAACCAGCAGGTCCGCCGGATCAAGCATGTGTCGGTGAACCAGGGCGTGGTGGTGCCGTACATTCACAACGCCGCCGCGCCGAACCTCGGGAAGATCGGCGTGCTGGTCGCGCTGGAATCGACCGCCGACAAGGGCGCGCTCGAAAGCCTCGGCAAGCAGCTGGCGATGCACATCGCCGCCGCGTTCCCGCAGGCGCTCGACGCTGACGGCCTCGACGCGGAAGTGATCGAGCGCGAACGCAAGGTCGCCGCCGACAAGGCTGCCGAGAGCGGCAAGCCGGCTGACGTGCAGGCCAAGATGGTCGAAGGCGCGGTCAAGAAGTTCGCCAAGGAGAACGCGCTGCTCAGCCAGCTGTTCGTCATGGACAACAAGACCGCCATCAGCGACGTCGTCGCCGCCGCCGGCAAGCAGGCGGGCGCGGAGATCGTGCTCAAGGATTACGTCCGCTTCCAGCTCGGTGAAGGCATCGAGAAGGAAGAGACCGACTTCGCCGCCGAAGTCGCGGCCGCGGTCAAGGGCTGAGCCTCAACCCGAACAACGGGCGGCCGCCGGAGCGATCCGGTGGCCGCTTTCGTTTGTGGCCCCGGGACCCTTACCGCCGACCCTCACCGCCGACCCTTGCCGCAGGGGTCCCGCCGCCTATAAGAGCGCGCAATCCGCCCCGGCCGTTACACGAGAAACCAGCTTCATGGCCCTGCCACCCCTTAAGCGCGTGCTCCTCAAGCTGTCGGGCGAGGTGTTGATGGGCAGCCAGCAGTTCGGCATCGACCCCGCGTTCGTGGCGGAGCTCGCCCAGGAAGTGAAAGCGGCCAAGGATACCGGCCTTGAAATCTGCCTGGTGATCGGCGGCGGCAATATCTTCCGCGGAATGGCGGGCGCGGCTGCCGGCATGGACCGCGCGCAGGCCGATTACATGGGCATGCTGGCGACCGTGATGAACGCGCTGGCGATGCAGAACGCGCTCGAACAGATCGGGGTGCAGACCCGCGTCCAGTCAGCGGTGCAGATGGACACAGTGTGCGAACCGGTGATCCGCCGCCGCGCCGAACGGCATCTCGAAAAAGGCCGCGTGGTGATCTTCGCTGCCGGCGTCGGCGCGCCATACTTCACCACCGACAGCGGCGCCGCCCTGCGTGCGGCCGAGATGCGCTGTGACGCCCTGCTCAAAGGCACCAGCGTTGACGGGGTGTACGACAGCGACCCCAAGAAAAACCAGTCCGCCCGCCGTTTCGATACCGTGACTTACGACCGGGTGTTGGCAGACAACCTCAAGGTGATGGACGCCTCCGCCGTGGCGCTGTGCCGCGACAATGACATCCCGATCGTGGTGTTCTCGATCCGCGAGCAGGGCAATCTGGCACGGGTGCTGAGCGGGCTGGGCGTGCAGACAATCGTTCAATCCGATGACGCGGGAGAAGCCTGATGGCAAAGTATGACAAGGCCGACATCGAGCGGCGGATGAA
This sequence comes from Parafrankia sp. BMG5.11, assembly GCF_004337455.1. NCBI lineage: Bacteria > Bacillati > Actinomycetota > Actinomycetes > Frankiales > Frankiaceae > Parafrankia > Parafrankia sp. BMG5.11. The sequence goes on from NZ_SJXI01000015.1 coordinate 273,196, forward strand.
GGGCGCGGTCGAATCGCTGAAAAGTGATCTCGGCGGCCTCAGGACCGGGCGCGCCAATGTCGCGCTGCTCGATCCGGTGGTGTGCGAAGTGTACGGCGCGATGATGCCTTTGAACCAGGTCGCCACCGTGTCGGCGCCCGAGCCGCGGATGCTGAGCGTCCAGGTGTGGGACAAGGCCAACCTCACCGCGGTGGAAAAGGGCATCGCCAAGGCCAACCTGGGCCTGAACCCCATGATCGACGGCCAGACCCTGCGCCTGCCGCTGCCCGACCTGACGCAGGAACGGCGCAAGGAACTGGCCAAGCTGGCCGGCGAATACGGCGAAAAGGCCAAGATCGCGATCCGCAACGTCCGCCGCGACGGGATGGAGAACCTGAAGGACGACGAAAAGAAGAAGGACATCTCCGAAGACGACCGCAAGCGGTCCGAGGAAGACGTCCAGAAGCTGACCGACGCGCACGTCGCCGACACCGATGCCGTCGTCGCGGCGAAGGTGAAGGAGATCCTCACCCAGTGAGCACCCGGACGGGAGCGCGTGGGTGACGAACGAGGCCGGGGTCGCACGGCACGTTGCGATCATCATGGACGGCAACGGGCGCTGGGCCAAGGCGCGCCACCTGCCGCGCGTGGTCGGGCATCAGCGCGGGGTGGAGGCGGTGCGCAAGCTCGTCCGCAGCCTGCATGACACGTCCATCGAGTGCCTGACGCTGTACGCGTTCAGTTCCGAAAACTGGAAGCGACCGGACGATGAGGTCGACGATCTGATGAACATGATGCGCAAGTTCATCAAATCGGACTTGCCCGAATTCATCGCGAACGACGTCAAGCTGCACATCCTGGGTGACTGGCGCGGTCTTGCGCCCGATATCGTCGCGCTGCTCGAAGATGCACTGGCACAGACCGCCAAGGGCAGCCGGACGCTGGCGGTCGCGCTGAACTATGGTTCGCAGCAGGAAATCGCCCGCGCCGCGACCCGCGCCGCCGAGGAGGGAGCGATCACCGCCGAGGCGATCGAGCGCCACCTCAATACGGCAGCCCTGCCGCCGCTCGACCTGCTGATCCGCACCAGCGGCGAGGTGCGGCTGTCGAACTTCCTGTTGTGGCAGTGCGCCTATGCCGAGATGATGTTCACCGACGTGCTGTGGCCGGATTTCACTCCGGCGCATTTAACCGATGCGCTTGACGACTTCGCGCGCCGGGAGAGGCGGTTTGGTGGACGATAGGATTAACCCGGCAGCGCCGCGAGCAAGGCGCAGCGACCTGCCGGTGCGGCTCGCTTCGGCCCTGCTGATGCTGGCGGTGACCATCGCCGCGCTGGTGATCGGCGGGCGGGTGTTCGATGCATTCGTGGTGCTGGTGGCGCTGGTCGCCTTCGCCGAATTCGTGATGCTGGTGATGAAGGCGACGGCAAGCGTCGCCATCCGCCTCGCCGCGATCCTGGCGGGCGCGCTGTACTTCGGTTTTGCCGGCGGGGTGCTCGCGGGCGCGGGCGATTTCCTGATCGTGCTGATCATCGGGGTGACTGTGTTCACCGACACCTTCGCCTATTTCAGCGGGCGCACCATCGGCGGCCCGAAGGTGGCGCCGTCGATCAGCCCCAACAAGACCTGGGCTGGCGTGATCGGCGGGATGATCGGCGCAGGCTTGTGGGTGGTGCTGTGGATCGTCGCGATCGACGGCGGGATCGCCGGTCCGCGGTTCGAGCTGGGCCTGCCGCTGATCGCGGAAAACCTGGGGCTCGCGGCGATGCTCGGCGCGATCCTCGCGGTGCTGGCGCAGGCGGGCGACTTCTTCGAAAGCTGGCTCAAGCGGCGGGCGGGGGTGAAGGATTCCTCCAGGCTTATTCCGGGGCACGGCGGCGTGTTCGATCGGGTCGACGGCATGTTGCCGGTGGCGATCGCGGTCGGCGTGCTGGCAGCGACGCTGGTCAACTGATGCGGACGATCTCGATCCTCGGCGCGACCGGATCGGTGGGCGCCTCGACGCTCGACCTGATCCGGCGCAACCGGGAAGACTGGCGGGTCGTCGCGCTGACCGCCAACTGCAACGCGCAGGAACTTGCCGCTCTAGCGCGCGAGTTCGGCGCGGAAATCGCGGTGGTGGCGGATGAAAGCTGCCTGCCTGAACTGCGCGATGCGCTCGGCGACAGCGGGATCGACGCCGCGGGCGGGGCATCGGCGCTGATCGAGGCGGCCGCGCGGCCGGCAGACCTGACTGTTGCTGCGATCGTCGGCTGCGCGGGCCTGGCACCGGTCATGGCCGCGATCGAGCAGGGCGGCACGATCGCGCTCGCCAACAAGGAAGCGCTGGTCTCCGCCGGTGACGTCATGACCGCCGCGGTCGCGCGGCACAGGGCGACGCTGCTGCCGGTGGACAGCGAGCACAACGCGATCTTCCAGTGCCTCGCCGGCAACCGGATCGAGGATGTGCGGCGCATCACGCTCACCGCCAGCGGAGGGCCGCTGCGGACGTGGGACGCGGCGCAGCTTCGGGCCGCGACGCCCGCGCAGGCCGTCGCACACCCCAACTGGGACATGGGCGCCAAGATCAGCGTCGATTCCGCGACGATGATGAACAAGGGCCTCGAATTCATCGAGGCGCACCACCTGTTTCCCGTGGGGCTCGACCGGATCGCCATCGTGGTTCACCCGCAGAGCGTGATCCACTCGATGGTCGAATACCGCGACGGGTCGACCCTGGCGCAGCTTGGCCCCAGCGACATGCGGGTGCCGATCGCCAGCTGTCTTGCATACCCTGCACGGATGGAGACGCCGATGGCGCCGCTCGACTTGCCGGCGCTCGGCACGCTGACCTTCGAGGCGCCCGACGAAGCGCGCTTTCCCGCCACCCGCCTTGCGCGTGAGGCGGCCCAGGCGGGCGGGGCGGCACCGGCGGTGCTCAACGCCGCGAACGAGATCGCGGTCGCACGCTTCCTCGCCGGTCAGATCGCGTTCACCGATATTGCCGCATTGGTCGCGCGCGCGCTGGAGGAAGGCAACCTCCCGCCCGCCCCGCAAACCTTTGCCGAAGTGCTTGATCTGGACCGTGCGACCCGCGCACGGGTGACCGCCATGCTGGAGCTTGCCTGAGTTGATCGAAAGCCCCCCTTTCTGGCTGTACATCGTCGGTTTCCTGCTGCTGCTGGGGCCGCTGGTGACGGTGCACGAGTTTGGCCATTATCTGATGGGCCGCCTGTTCGGCGTCGGGGTGGAGGCGTTCTCGGTCGGATTCGGCAAGGAGATCGCCGGCTTCACCGACAAGCGCGGCACCCGCTGGAAGCTGTCGGCCCTGCCGCTGGGCGGATATTGCCAGTTCAAGGGCGACATGAACCCCGCCTCGATGCCCGATGCGGCCAAGGTCGCGGCGATGAGCCCGGCGGAGCGCGACGGCAGTTTCCATCATGCGCCGCTGTGGCAACGATCGCTGATCGTGCTGGCCGGCCCGCTGACCAACATCGTCGTCGCGCTGGCGATCTTCGCCTCCTTCAACCTCGCGTATGGCCGGGTAGAGGCACCGCCGGTGGTCGACCGGTTCGCTGCCGGATCGGCGGCGGAAGCGGCGGGGCTGGAGGCGGGCGACCGGATCGTCGCGCTCGACGGTGCGCCGGTCAGCGATTTCATGGCCATCCGGCGCGAGGTCGCGCTCTATCCCGGCCGCGCGATCGAACTCACCGTCGACCGCGAAGGCGATACGGTGGAGATCCCGGTCACGGTCGGCGAGATGATCCAGCGCGACACCTTCGGCAACGAATCGCGCGTCGGCGTGCTCGGCATCTACGCGGTCGAGCCGCGGATGGTGCCGATGGGCGTGGGCGAGGCGGTGGGCCAGGCGTTTGTCCAAAGCTGGCAGATGGCCGAGATGATGGCGGTCGGGATCGGCCAGATCGTCACCGGCGACCGGTCGGTGCAGGAACTGGGCGGCCCGATCAAGATCGCCAAGTTTTCGGGCGAGCAGCTCAGCCTGGGGCCGCAGGCGTTCGTGTGGTTCGCGGCGCTGATCTCGCTTAATTTGGCATTCATCAACCTGTTGCCAATCCCCGCCCTCGACGGTGGGCACCTGGCTTTCTACGCGGCCGAGGCGGTCCGCCGGAAGCCGATCGGCGCTCGCGGTCAGGAAGTGGCGTTCCGCGCCGGCGTGGCGGTGATCCTTGCGCTGATGGTGTTCGTCACGATCAACGACCTGCTCTCGCTGCCGATCCTCGGGCGCTAGCAGCACTCGGTTCGGGGATCGCAGCGCGGGAACAAGCGGTGCCGCACCGCTTGATCGGGACCCCGCTATCGGGCAAGGGCGCACGCACGTGCCGCCGGGCCTGTAACCGGCAGGCGGCGGGCGCGCACCTTCGCGCACAACTTGGAATTTGGACGGGAGTCCCACCTCAATGATGGCACGCGAAATCGCCGGTTCACGCACCCGGCCGGGCATGACCAGACTGGCTTTGTCCCTGCTGTGCGGAACCGTGCTGAGCGGCATCCCCGCGGTTGCCCTGGCGCAGGATGCTGCCCCTGTGCCGGGCGCTTCCGCGGACGTGGCCCCGCAGGCTGACGTCATCCGCTCGATCTCGGTCTCGGGCTCCCAGCGGCTCGAAGCCAACACGATCGTGTCGTACATCCGCCTGCGCACCGGCCAGGTCTACACCCAGGCCGCGGCCGACCAGGCGCTGAAGGACCTCTACGCGACCGAGCTGTTTTCCAGCGCCAACATCGTCAACAACGGCGGCGACGTGATCGTCACCGTGGTCGAGAACCCGGTGATCAACCGCATCGTGCTGGAAGGCAACAAGCGGATCAAGTCGGACAAGATCACGCCCGAGATCAAGCTGGCCCCGCGCCAGATCTTCACCCGCTCCAAGGTCCGCGCCGACGTCGCCCGCATCGTCGAGCTGTACAAGCGGCAGGGCCGCTTCGCCGCGACGGTCGAACCCAAGATGGTCGAGCTGTCGCAGAACCGCGTCGACGTGGTGTTCGAGATCAACGAAGGACCCAAGTCCAAGGTCCGCCAGATCAACATCATCGGCAACGAGGCGTTTTCCGACAGCGATCTGCGCGGCGAGATGGTCACCAAGCAGGCGCGCCTGACCAGCTTCCTCAGCTCCAACACCAGCTACGATCCGGACCGGCTGGCGTTCGACCAGCAGAAGCTGCGCGAGTTCTACCTGACCGAGGGCTACGCCGACTTCCGCGTCGTGTCCGCGGTGGCCGAGCTGACGCCCGACAAGCAGGACTTCATCATCACGTACGTGGTCGAGGAAGGCGAGCGCTACAAGTTCGGCGATGTCGCCGTGCGCAGCGAGATCCGCGATTTCGACAGCGACGTGCTGACCCGTAACCTGCCGCTGAAGGAAGGCGACTGGTTCAACGGCAAGCAGGTGCAGGACACCGAGGAACAGTTTACCGAGCTGGCCGGCACCTTCGGCTACGCCTTTGCCGACGTGGAGGCGCAGTACCGCCCCAACCGCGAAGAAAAGACGATGGGCCTGACCTTCGTGCTGAAGGAAGCGCCGCGCGTCTATGTCGAGCGGATCGACGTCAACGGCAACACGCTGACCCAGGACAAGGTCCTGCGCCGCGAGTTCCGCCTGGTCGAGGGCGATGCGTTCAACTCGCTGCAGGTCAAGCGCACGACCAACCGGATCAAGTCGCTGGGATATTTCCAGGACAGCTTCGAAGTCGCGCAGAAGGACGGCAGCACGCCCGATCGCATCGTGCTGGAAGCCAACGTGGAGGAGCAGCCCACCGGCCAGCTTCAGCTTTCGGCCGGTTTCTCGTCGATCGAAAGCTTCATCCTCGCCGCGTCGATTCAGCAGCGCAATTTCCGCGGCCGCGGCCAGACCGTCGGCTTCGGGGTGAACTATTCACGCTATTCGAAAAGCGCGAACATCAGCTTTGCCGAACCGTACGTGTTCGATCGCAACATCTCGATGGGCGTCGACCTCTACCGGCGCGACACCAACAGCTTCAACTTCCTGAACAACACGCGCAACACGACCTTCCAGCAGACCACCACCGGCGGCCAGGTGCGGCTGGGCGTGCCGCTGACCGAGTACATGTCGGCGGTCGCCAGCTACACGCTGAACTTCGACGACGTGACGCTCGACCGGAACCGGTTCTTCACTCCCGATTCGGCCGGCAACCTGTCGTGCAACCCGATCCTGGCGGGCCGGTACCTGTGCGACGCAGTGGGCAGCCGGACCAGCTCGATCCTGGGCGTCAACGTGGTGTACGATTCGCTGGACAGCCGCCTGCGGCCCACCCGCGGTCGCTCGATCTCGCTGGGCGCGGAATTCGCCGGGCTGGGCGGATCGGTGAAGTTCGCCCGCATCCGCGGCAAGGCTTCGCAGTTCTGGCCGCTGGGCGGTGGGTTCATCTTCTCCACCTCGATCGAAGGTGGGGCGATCAAGGGACTGGGCGATGGCGACGTCCGCCTGACCGACCGCTTCTTCCTGGGTGAGCCGCAGTTCCGCGGGTTCGCGATCCGCGGGGTTGGCCCGCGCGTGATCCGGCGCCCGCTGGTGGACGATCCCGCCAGCACCGATCCGACCAAGTTCCTGGAACTGACGGACCGGCGCAGCGTGTCGGACGATGCACTGGGCGGTAACTACTATTACCTTGGCCGGGCCGAGCTGGAGATTCCGCTGGGCAGCGGGGCGCAGGAACTTGGCCTGCGGCCGTCGATCTTCGCCGATGTCGGCGCGCTGTGGGGCGTTCGCACCCCGCAGCTCAACGACAGCAGCAGCACCTTCCCGACTGGCTTCGAATTCCCGATCCGCGATGCCAGCGGCAGCCCGCTGTTCACCCAGATCAACGTTGCCACCCTTGTCACGCCGACCGGCGGCGGAACGCCTGTCTGCACCCCGGGCACGGCGGCTGGCGACGTCACCACGGTGACCAACCCGACCAATCCCAATCCGCCGAGCTGCCTCGGGACCAACACCAACACGGCGCTGATCAATTCGATTCCGCCGTTCCGCGAGGTGTTCCTGGGCGATTCCCCCAGCCCGCGCCTGTCGGTCGGCATCGGGGTCAACTGGAACTCGCCGTTCGGCCCGTTCAGGATCGATTTTGCTCACGTGCTCTTAAAGCGTGCCGGTGATGACACGAAGCGATTCACATTCAACGTAGGAACTCAATTCTGATGAAGAGCTATCTCAAGCCGGCGCTGGCCGCCGGGATCATGTTCGCGGCCGCATCGCCGATGATCGCAGCGCCCGCCGCGGCGCAGGTCGTCAAGGGCATCGGCGTGGTCAGCCTCCCCGCGGTGGTGGCCAACTCCAACGCCTACAAGACGGCCGAGACCCAGCGCCCGGTGACGTACAAGGCGCAGGTCGATGCCGCCGAAGCGCGCCGCGCGGCGATCGCCGCCCAGCTTCAGCCGCTGCTCACCAAGTACAACGCGGACCAGGCGGCGAACGCCAACAATCCCGCGCTCAATGCGCAGCGGCAGACGATCCAGCAGATCGGCCAGTCCGGTCAGCAGGAACTACAGCAGCTGCTCGCGCCGATTTCGCTGAGCCGTGCCTATGTCACCGAACAGATCGAGGATCGCCTCGACACCGCGGTGCAGAATGCCGCCAAGCGCAAGAACATCCAGCTGATTCTCGATCCCACGCAGGGCGCGGTGATCTATGCCGATGCGGCGTACAACATCACGCAGGACGTGCTGAACGAACTCAACACCCTGCTGCCGAGCGCGCAGCTGGTGCCGCCGGAAGGCTGGCTCCCGCGCGAAATCCGCGAACAGCAGGCGGCCGCCGCGCAGGGCGGGGCAGCCGTGCCGACCGTGCCGCAGAACCCGCCGGCCGCGACCGGCCGCTAAGACCAGGCCGAAACCGGGGGCAGGGCCGATGAGCGACATCAACACCGAGGGTAACGCCGGCCAGACGCCGTATGACATCCTGAAGGTGCTCGAGGCCCTGCCGCACCGTTATCCGCTCCTGCTGGTCGATCGGGTTCGCTCGATCGACCTCGGGGAGCGGATTCATGCGGTGAAGGCGGTTTCGTTCAACGAGCAGTTCTTCCAAGGGCACTTCCCCGGTCGCCCGATCATGCCGGGCGTGCTGCAGATCGAGGCGCTGGCCCAGGCCGCCGGCGTGCTCGGGATCGAGACGTTCGAGCTGGCGGGCACCGGCAAGCTGGTGATCTTCATGGCGATCGAGAACGCCAAGTTCCGCGCGCCGGTGGAGCCGGGATGCCTGCTCGACCTCGAAGTGGAATTCACCCGCAAGTCGAGCCGGGTGTGTAAGTTCAAGGGCCGCGCCAGCGTGGAAGGGCAAACGACTTGCGAGGTCGAGTTCACCGCGATGATCGCCGATCCTCCCAAGGACTGACGCCGCGCTTGCCAATCCGCGTCGCCATCGCTAAGCGCGCGCCTTTCTCATCACAGCTGGACCGGTCGGAACCGTTCCGAGGCTACGGAGCATATGCCATGAAGGCCGATACCCACCCCGATTACCACATGATCACCGTCAAGATGACCGACGGCACCGAATTCCAGACCCGTTCGACGTGGGGCTCGGAAGGCGACACGCTGGCGCTGGATATCGATCCGACCAGCCACCCGGCGTGGACCGGTGGCAAGCAGCAGCTGCAGGAAGGCGGCCGCGTGGCCAAGTTCAACCAGCGCTTCGGTGGGCTCACCCTCAAGAAGTAAGCCGCGGCCCGGGACTCGTTCCGGGGCCTCAGCACAAAACACCTGGGCGGTCCTGCGGGGCCGCCCTTTGTGCGTCTACACCAGCGTGCTTCTACACCGGCGTGCGCTTACACCGGCTCCAGTCTCCGGCGCGGTCCAGCCGGCTCCTCGATCCTGATCGGTGCTCCGACGGCGATTTCGCCACCGTGCTCGACCACCGCCATGACCCCGCACTTGCGGTTGAGCGAACCATCGGCGCGCTTCTCGATCATGTGCTTGAGCAGTCCGGGCATGAAGTCGTCGATCTGGCGGCACGGATTGCGCAGACCCGTCACCCGGATCACCGCTTCTCCGATATGCAGCCGGGTACCCTCGTGCAGGGCGAGCAGGTCGATCCCGCGAGTCGTGACATTTTCCCCCAGCGCGCCGGGCGCCAGGACATAGCCGTGCTCAACCAGGTTATCGAGCAGCTCGGCATGGATCAGGTGGACCTGCCGCAGGTTCGGCTGGTCGGGATCCTGCTTGATCCGTGACAGGTGCTGGACGGTCACCCCGGCATGGGCGTCGCCTTCCACCCCCAGCCCCTCGATCAGGCACAGGCTGTCGCAGGGAAGCTTGGAAAAGTGATGCGCCACGCTGCGGGCGAGGCCGAACACGTGCGGTTCGTTCATCGCCAGGGCCGCTCCCGATACCATTTGGTGATCACGTACTTCACGCCTCTGCGCACCTTCATTCCGTGGTGGAGCGTCGCCGGATTGGGTTCGCCGCCGGCCCGCCGGTTGTTCCATGCCAGTAATTTGCCTGCTTCCGGCTGAACGATCTTCTTCGCCGCCACGAAACGGGTGCCGCCGCCGGCCTCCACGCTGTTCAGGTAGACCATGAACGTCCAGGTCCGCTGGCCGGACACAGCACAATACCGCTCCCAATCGGCGCCGTCCGGATCGAAGTAATCGGTGTGCGGCTTGAACTCCTGCCCCGGGGCATAGCGCTGTCTCTGGACCGGCTCGCCGTGCGCCGGATCGATTTCGTTGAGGGCTACCAGGCGGCTTTCCAGCTCGCGAACCGCCGGGTGGTCGGGATCGAGATCGCAGGTTTCGCTAGTACGGAACAGCGCGTCGCCATTGGCATCGGCGATGGTGGAGGGCCGCCGGCCGGCTTCGATCAGTTCGATCAGCGCCGCGCACAAGGCGGGGGCCAGGAACTGTTTGCGCTGGAACAGCTCCAGTCCCGCAAAGGGCGCGCGCTGGACGCCCGGCGTCTGCGACAGGATTTCAGCCGAGGATTCGCCAGGTTGCACCATTTGTGCGTTGTTAGTGACGAAACAATCTTGCGCCGCAAGTCATCCTGCGCAGTTTTCCCTTCCCAATCGGCAGGGCTTGTGCAACAGGCGCTCGCCCCGTGGGATGCCGCTTGACGGCGCCTCAGGGGGGTCTATCTGCCCGGGCCTCTTGGCATGCAGCAGGGCATGTGGCGATCGTAGCTCAGTTGGTTAGAGCGCCGGTTTGTGGTACCGGAGGTCGGGGGTTCGAGACCCCTCGATCGCCCCATTTTCCCTGTCCTTGCCGCCACTTAGCGCAGGCAAACCGATGACGGCTTTCTGGACTCAGGCGGATTACGACGATCACGAACTGGTCGAGGTGGTCCACGATCGGGCTTCCGGGCTGACCGCGATCATCGCGCTGCATTCGACGCATCTCGGCCCCGGCGCCGGCGGCACCCGCTTCTGGCATTATGCCGATAGTGCCGATGCGATGCGCGATGCCCTGCGGCTAAGTCGCGGAATGAGTTACAAAAATGCCATGGCCGGCCTGCCGATGGGCGGCGGCAAGGCGGTGATCCTCGCGCCGCGCGACAAGCGCAAGACCCCTGAAATGCTGGCTGCATTCGGTCGTGCGGTCGACGCGCTCGGCGGACGTTACGTCACCGCCGAGGATGTCGGCATTTCCGAAGCGGACATGGTCGAGGTTTCGCGCCACACGAAGTTTGTCTCCGGCCTGCCTGTGGCCGAGGGCGAGGCCGGCGGCGATCCGGGGCCGTTCACCGCCATGGGTATCTACCTTGGCATCAAGGCGGCGGTGGAGCACAAGCTGGGCAAGACCTCGCTGCAGGGCGTTCGGGTGGCGGTGCAGGGTACCGGCAGCGTCGGCGGCGGGGTGGCCCGGCTGCTCGCGAAAGACGGTGCCCGGCTGGTGGTCGCCGACGTGGACGAAGCGCGCGCCCGGTCGCTAGCCCTGGAAACCGATGGGGAAGCCGTCGCGCCTGACCAGATCATGTCGGTTACGTGCGATGTCTTCAGCCCCAACGCTCTCGGCGCGATCCTGGACGAAGAGGGCATCGCCCGCCTTGACTGTGCGATCGTCGCCGGCGGTGCGAACAACCAGCTCGCGCGGTCGCAGCACGGCGGTCTGCTGGCGGAGCGCGAAATCCTCTACGCGCCCGATTACGTGATCAACGCCGGCGGCATCATTTCGGTGGCGCTCGAGTACCTGTGTCGCACCGAAGGTCATCCGTGCGACATCAACGAGGTCCGCAAGCGGCTCGCGCAAATCCCCGATCGGCTGCGCGCCATCTGGGAGGAAAGCGACCGCACGGACGTTTCGTCCGACGTGGTGGCCGACCGCATGGCGCAAAAGCTGATCGGGCGCTAAATATCGGGCGCGGGGGGCGGCGTGATGCTTGCCGCGCCTGTCGCACCCTGCCAAAGCGGCGCGGACGGTTTTCCGATGCACGGCTTCGCCAATCCCAAACGCTTTCTGAGCCTCGCGCGTCCGGTGACGCCGTGGCTGCTCGTGCTCGGGGTGATCGTCACCGGGGGCTCCCTCGCCTGGGGGCTGACCCAAGTGCCGGCAGAGCGCCTGCAGGGCGAAACCGTCCGCATCATGTACCTCCACGTGCCGGCCGCCTGGCTGGGCATGGCCGGCTGGCTGACCATCGCCGCCGCCAGTTTCACCGAGATCGTCTGGCGTCACCCGTTGAGCGCGATCGCGGGACGGGCCGCCGCGCTGCCGGGAGCGTTCTTTACCGCGCTCTGCCTCGTCACCGGATCGCTGTGGGGACGACCCGCCTGGGGCAAGTGGTGGGTGTGGGATGGCCGCTTGACCAGCATGCTGGTGCTGCTGTTCCTGTACCTAGCCTACATCGCACTGGCAGGCGCGACCGCGCGCGAAGGTGCGTCCAGCCGCATGCCCGCGATCTTCGGCCTGGTCGGCATCGTCAACCTGCCGGTGATCCATTATTCGGTGATCTGGTTCTATTCGGTCCATCAGCCCCCCAGCATTTCGATGGGCAACTCTTCGATGGCGCCGGAATTTCTCTGGCCGCTGCTTGTCGCGGCCTTGGGCTTCACGCTGCTGTTCGCCGCAATCGTGCTGATGCGCATGCGTGCGCTGCTGGCCCAGACCCAGGCCGAGGCGCGGCTGCGGCGGCGGGCGCGCGAAGTCGATCTGGCACCGGCACAAGCCTGATGCGCGAGACGCTTGATCCCTGGCCGTTCATTCTTGCTGCCTACGCGATCGGCGTGTTGGGCACGCTCGCGCTCCTCGCGTGGAGCTGGCTGGCCATGCGCCGTGCCGAGCGGCGCCGTGAAGGTGCCGGGCGATGAGCGAAACCCGGGGCCTGCAGCCCAAGCATCAGCGGCTCGCCCTGGTGGTGCTCGCAGTGGTGGTACTGATTGCCGCCGCCCTGATCGCGACCTGGGCGTTGCGTAGTCAGGCGAGCTATTTTTACGTCCCGAGCGAAATGGTGGAAGAGCGCCCCGGCGCAGACCGCGCGGTGCGGTTGGGGGGAATGGTCGAGACCGGCTCGATGGTCACCCGCCCGGACGGCGTCACTGTCGATTTCGTGGTTGGTGACGGCAAGGCGCGGGTCCCGGTGCGCTATTCCGGCATCTTGCCAGACCTGTTCGTGGAAGGCTCTGGCGTGGTGGCCGAGGGGCGACTGCAAACTGACGGGACCTTCGTGGCCGACAACCTGCTTGCCAAACATGACGAGAATTATGTCCCGCGGGAGCTGGAGGAGATGACCGCCGCGCAGAAGAAGCTCGTCGTCGAAGAGACTACCGGCACGTGATCGCCGAACTCGGCCTTGCTGCGCTGTGGCTTGCCGCCGCGCTGGCCGCGTTGCAGCTGGTGGCGGGGGTCCTCGCGGCCCGGCAGGAGGACAGCGAGCTGGCGCTTTTGGCTCGCCCTGCCGCCGTCGTCCAAGGGGCGCTGTGCCTGTTCTCGTTCGCGATGCTCGTGTGGCTGTTCGCGCGCACTGATCTGTCGGTCAAGCTGGTGGCGATGAACTCGCACTCCATGAAGCCAATGGTGTTCAAGCTCGCCGGCTCGTGGGGCAATCACGAAGGCTCGATGCTGCTGTGGGTCACCGTCATGAGCGCGGCGGGCGCGCTGATCGGGTTCCTCGAGCGGCGGCTGCCGGAACGGACCATGCAGGCAACCCTTGCCGCGCAGGGGTTCGTCGCGTTGGGTTTCTACGCATTCCTGCTGTTCAGCTCCAATCCGTTCGAACGCCTGCCGGTCCCGGCGTTAGAGGGCAACGGCCTCAACCCGTTGCTGCAGGACATCGGATTGGCCTTCCATCCGCCTACGTTGTACCTGGGCTACGTTGGTCTCTCGGTTGCCTTCAGCTTCGTCGTCGGCGCGCTGCTGACGCGCAGCGTGACCCCGGACTTCGCCCGCGCCATGCGGCCGTGGGTGCTGGGTGCCTGGATCTTCCTGACCATCGGCATCACCGCCGGTTCCTACTGGGCGTATTACGAGCTTGGGTGGGGCGGCTGGTGGTTCTGGGACCCGGTCGAGAACGCTTCGCTGATGCCGTGGCTGGCGGCGACCGCCTTGCTCCACTCCGCCAGCGTGCTGGCCGCCCGAGACGCGTTGCGGACCTGGACGGTGATGCTCGGCGTGGTGGCTTTCTCCATGAGTATGATCGGCACCTTCCTGGTGCGATCGGGCATCCTGACCAGCGTTCACGCCTTTGCCGTTGATCCTGAACGGGGCGCGTTCATCCTCGCGCTGCTGATGATCTACATCGGCGGGGCGTTGGCAGTGTTCGGCTTTCGCGCGGGGACAGTGGCAGAAGGTGAGAGGTTTGCCCTCGTCAGTCGCGAGGGCGCGCTGGTGATCAACAATGTCATGCTTTCGGCGATCCTGGGCGTGGTGTTGCTGGGAACCCTGTACCCGCTCCTGACCGAGGCACTGGGCGTGCGGGTTTCGGTGGGGCCGCCGTACTTCGATCCCGCGGGTGCGATCTTTACCCTGCCGATGCTGCTGGTGATGGCGGCAGGACCGCTGCTGCGCTGGCGGCGCGACCGGCTGCAGCGGGTCAAGGCGCCGCTGATCGCGGCCGGAATGGTGGGGCTGGCGGTCCTCGTCGGGGTGTTTGCCTTTGCCGGACCCGGGGTGCTGCCGCTGCTGGGGCTCGCGCTCGGTGCCGGGCTGGCGGTCGCGAGCCTGTTGCCGCTGCGCGGGCGCAAGCTGGCCCGGCTGCCGCTGGCGACCTGGGGCATGGTGGTAGCCCATTTTGGGATCGCGGTGGCGCTGATCGGCATGGCGAGTGACAGCGCGTTCAGCGAAGAACGGCTCGCCGCGCTGAAGATCGGTGACAGCGCCGAGATCGGGCCGTGGAAGGTTACGCTGGCTGCGGTATCGCCGGTCGCGGGTCCGAACTGGAACGCGATCGAGGGGGTCATGCTCGCAAGCTATTCAGACGGCCCACCCGCACGGCTGGCCCCGCAGGCCCGCAGTTTCTGGACGCCTCCGCAGGAAACCACCGAAAGCGCGCTGGAAACCCGCTGGAACGGTCAGCTTTACGCCGTGCTTGGCAAGGCTGCTGACGGCGAGCGCTGGCAGGTGCGGTTGTGGTGGAAGCCGTTTGTCACCCTGATCTGGTTCGGCGGCTTGCTGGTCGCGTTCGGCGGTGTCCTGGCGCTGCTGGGGCGCCTGGCACAGGATCTGCGCCGACGGACCATTGCGCGCAAGGGTGCGGCCCGGCGAGCGGAGCTGAGCGCATGAATTCGTGGCGCTTCTTCGTGCCGCTCGCCATCTTCGCCGCCTTCCTTGGCGTCGCGGCGTGGCAGTTGACCCAGCCGAAGGACGAGTTTGTCCATTCCGCCATGGTGGGCAAACCGATCCCGGCCTTTGCGATGCGTCCGGCCGCGTCCGACCGTCCCGGACTGAAGCTCGCGGACTTGAAGGACGGCAAGCCCAAGCTGCTCAACATCTGGGCGAGCTGGTGCGTCCCGTGCGCGGCCGAGGCGCCCCAACTGGCTGCGTTGAAAGCTCAAGGTGCACCGATCGTCGGGGTGGCCATCCGCGATCGGCCAGAGGATGTCGCCGCGTTCCTGGCACGGTACGGCAACCCGTTCGACAGGATCGGTGCCGATGACCTGTCCGAACTGCAACTGGCGATCGGCAGCTCAGGGGTTCCCGAAACCTTCGTCGTCGATGGCCAGGGCGTGATCCGCTACCAGCACATAGGCGACATCCGCGAAAGCCACGTGCCAATCCTTCTCGAAAAGCTGGCCGAGGCTGGCGAATGAAGCGGATTGCCACCTTCCTGCTCGCTCTGCTTGCCGTCCCCGTGGCAGCGCAGGACACCATGCCGCCGGCTCCCTATGCCTATCGGCAGCTGGAAGATCCTGCGCTGGAGGCGCGGGCGCAGGGGCTGATGGCGACGCTGCGCTGTCTCAAGTGCCAGAGCCAGTCCATCGCCGACAGCGACGCGCCGATGGCGGGCGACATGCGCCATCAGGTGCGCATCCGCCTCGCGGCCGGCGAAGAACCTGAACAGATCCGCGAATGGATGATGGAGCGGTACGGCGACTATGTCAGCTACGCGCCGCAGGTCAGCCGGACCACCTGGCCGTTGTTCGCCGGGCCGCTGATCCTGTTGGTCATCGCCGCAATGCTGCTGTGGCGCCGCTTCGGTGCCGGGCGATGAGTTTCCTCCCCGTCATCCTGTTGGCGGCCGCGGCGTTCGCGCTGGCCGCGCTGATGCTGCGCTTGCCGCGCGCCGGCTGGGCCCTGTTCGGTGCGGCGCTGCTGTTCGGGCTGGCGGGCTATGCCTTGCAAGGTTCACCCGGCTACGCGGGAGCGCCAAAGGCTGCCGCGAGGGAGGCCCGGGATGTGGGCGTGGCGCTGGTCGATGCGCGGCGCGAGCTGTACGGGCCGCTTCCGCCCAGCCGCTTCGTCACCGTGTCCGACGCGTTCGCCCGCCGCGGCCAGTTTTCCGATGCCGCCGGCATCTTGCGCAAGTCGCTTGAAGAAAATCCCCGCGATGCCGAAGCCTGGCTGGCACTGGCCAACGCGTTGGTGGAGAACGCCGAAGGCCAGCTGACCCCCGCTGCAACGTACGCATTCTCCCGGGCCGAGCAGCAGGCTCCGGCGAACCCGGGACCGGGGTTCTTTCTGGGGATCGCCTTGATCAATTCCGGGCGTCCGGCCGAGGCGCGCCAGCTGTGGAGCGACATGCTCGCCCGCGCACCGGCTGATGCGCCGTGGCGCGAGGGGCTGAAGGAACGGCTCGATCGGCTGGACGTACTGATCGCGCGAATGGGTACCCAGTGACCAACGTGCGCCTCGGTTGCAGGCGGTCGGCGGCGGTGCTAAGCGCCGCGGCCTTCGCAGCAGGGGTACCCCGCCAATGAGCGTAGCCGTCGACCCCTCAGGGGGCGGCAAGACAACCTCCGCCAAGGTCAAGCTGGCGGCGGGGGCGGTCGGTATCGTGTTCGGCGATATCGGCACCAGCCCGATCTATGCCTTCCGCGAAACGTTTGTCGGTCCGCATCCGCTGACGCTCGACACCTTGCACATCATGGGCGTGGTGAGCCTGATTTTCTGGGCGATGACGATCGTCGTTTCGCTCCAGTACGTTGCCATTTTAATGCGCGCCGACAACCGCGGGCAGGGCGGCACTCTCGCGCTGGTCGCGTTGATTTCCCAAAAGGTCGGCGGCACCAGTCGGGGCTGGATCGCGGTGCTGTTGGCGGTGTTCGCGACCGCCCTGTTTTATGGCGACAGCATGATCACCCCGGCGGTGTCGGTGCTGTCCGCGGTCGAGGGGCTGACGACGGTGGAGGAAGGGCTCGCCCCCTTCGTCATCCCGATCGCCCTCAGCCTGTTGATCTGTCTGTTCCTGCTCCAGAAGCGCGGCACGGCAGCCATCGGCAAGCTCTTTTCGCCGATCATGCTGGTCTACTTCACCACGCTCGCCGGCTTGGGTCTGGTTCAGATCATCGACAATCCGGGCGTGCTCGCGGCGCTCAATCCTTGGTACGCGGTCCAGTTCTTCATGACCGACAAGTTGCTGGGATTCCTGGCGCTCGGGTCAGTCGTGCTGGCGGTCACTGGCGCAGAGGCGCTTTACGCAGACATGGGGCACTTCGGGCGCGGCCCGTTGCGGATCGGCTGGTTCGGTTTCGTCATGCCGTGCCTGCTGCTCAACTACTTCGGGCAAGCGGCGATGATCATGAACCTCGAGGCAGCCGCTGCCGCCGAAGCGATCAAGAACCCGTTCTTCGTCATGGCCAGCGAGAGCTTTCGATTGCCGCTGGTGCTGCTGGCCACGTGTGCCACCTTTATCGCCAGCCAGGCGGTCATCACCGGCGCGTTCTCGGTCACTCAGCAGGCGGTCCAGCTGGGTTTCGTGCCTCGCCTGTCGATCCTGCACACCAGCGAGACCGAGCATGGGCAGATCTACATCCCGTTTGTCAACTGGGTGCTGATGATCGCGGTCATCCTGCTGGTGCTGACGTTCCGCAACTCGTCCAACCTTGCCAGCGCTTATGGCATCGCGGTGACGGGCGCGATGTTCATCGACACCTGTCTGATGGCCGTGCTGTTCATGGCGGTCTGGCGCTGGCGCTGGTGGATGATGGCGCCGGTGGTCGGCCTGTTCTTCCTGGTCGACGGCGCGTTCTTCGGTGCCAACCTCTCGAAGGTGCCGGACGGCGGGTGGTTCCCGCTGCTGGTGGGGGCGATCGGCTTCACCCTGCTGACCACTTGGGCACGGGGGCGCAAGCTGATGCGCGACCGAATGAGTGAAGTTGCCCTGCCGATCGCGATCTTCGCCAAGAGCGCCAAGAACTCCGCCACGCGCGTGCCCGGAACCGCAATCTTCATGGCGTCCAACAGTGGCGGCGTGCCGAGCGCGCTGTTGCACAACATCAAGCACAACAAGGTGCTGCACGAACGGGTGGTGATCCTGACCGTCGAGATCGCGGACGTGCCCTATGTCGATCCGGGCCGACGGTTCGAAATCCATACCGTCGGCGATGGGCTCTACCGCGTGGTCCTGCACTACGGTTTCATGGACGAGACCGATGTTCCCGCCGCGCTCAAGGCGAACGCCGAATGTGGTGGGTTGTTCGACATGATGCACACCAGCTTCTTCCTCAGCCGCCAGACACTGATCGCGAGCAAGCGGCCCGGCATGGCAATCTGGCGTGAGAAGCTGTTTGCCTGGATGCTGCGCAACTCGGCAACCGCGATGCAGTTCTTCCGTCTGCCACCGAACCGCGTGGTCGAACTCGGCAGCCAGCTGGAAATCTAGTCGGTCGGTGGCTGGTCCTTCAGCACCTCGTCGCGATCCTCAAAGCTCAAGCCGTGTCGCAGCAGCATCGGGATCTGGGTAAAGGTGAACAGGAACGACAGCGGCATGAACACCCACAGCTTGGCCCACAACCAGGTTTCGAAGCCGCCGTTTTCTGCATTATAGAAGTACCGCAGCGCCTCATTAAGGGCGGCCAAGAAGAGGAAGAACAGCCCCCAGTTGCGCGACAGCTTGAGCCAGCCAGCCCGGTCGACCCCTTCGAAGGCTGCGGCCAGCAACACTTCCAGCAGAGCGGCCCCACGGGCATAACCGATCAACAATGCGCCCGCGAACAACAGGTAGATCACGGTCGGCTTGATCTGGACCCAGAACGGTTCGCCAAGGAAGATGGTGAGACCGCCGAACCCGATGATCAGTCCGGTGGAAAGCCATAGCATCGGCGACACGCGGCCGAATTTCACCCGGCTGAAGATCAACGCCGCGATCGCCGCGACGATGAATGCGCCGGTGCCGCGAATGATCGCCGCGATCGTCCCGCCGATGTCGTCTCCGCCTGGATCGGACAGCTTGAACACGGCCAGGAACACGATCAGCGGCCCGTAGTCGACCAGGACGTTGAGCCACCCGGATGGCTTTTGCCGACCGTCGTTCATTACGCCACTCCTGCGATGACCCGCGCGACCAGGTCAGGGTCGAAGGGCCTTAGATCGTCGATCTTCTCGCCCACGCCGATCGCGTGGATCGGGAGGCCGAACTGCTCGGCCGCGGCCACCAGCACCCCGCCACGCGCGGTGCCGTCCAGCTTGGTCATCACCAGGCCGGTCACGCCCGCGACTTCCTTGAACGTCTCGATCTGTGCGAGAGCGTTCTGGCCGTTGGTGGCATCGAGCACCAGGATCACGTCGTGCGGCGCCTCGGGGTTAAGCCGGCCAAGCACGCGTCGGATCTTGGCCAGCTCCTCCATCAGCTCGCGCTTGTTCTGCAATCGGCCAGCGGTGTCGACGATCAGCGCATCGGTGCCGATCGACGTGGCCTGCTTGACGGCATCGAACACGATGCTTGCCGGATCGCCTCCCTCCGGGCCGCTGATGATCGGGACTCCCACGCGCTCGGCCCAGGTCGCCAACTGCCCGATCGCGGCGGCGCGGAAGGTATCTCCTGCGGCGAGCATGACCGCGTAGTCGTCTTCCTTGAGCCAATGCGCGAGCTTGGCGATGGTCGTGGTCTTGCCGCTTCCGTTCACGCCGATCACCAGGATCACCTGCGGCCGCGGGAAAGCAACGATCTCCAGCGGCTTGGCGACGGGCCGCAGAATGGCGGCGATTTCTTCGGCAACGGCCTGCTTGAGATCGGCTTCGGTGATGTCGAGGCCAAAGCGCTTCTCCGCCAGCCGTTCGCGAATACGATGCGCCGCCGCCGGGCCGAGGTCCGACATGATCAACGCGTCCTCGACGTCGTCGAGCGTCGCGTCGTCCAGTCGCGCGGTTCCGACCACCCCGGCCAAGTTCTGGCCGAGTTTTTCGCTCGTCTTGCGGAAACCGCCGAACAGGCGCTCGGTCCAGGTGGGTTCGCTCATGCGAGCAGGCCTTCCTCGATGGAGGTGGGAGTGATGGGGACAATCGCACCCCGCGGCGTTCCTGCGGGCAGCCGCGCCCGCGCGAAGTTTTCCGCGTAGCCGGTGCCGTCCGCCTCTGCGAGCACCAATAGCGGGCGGCCGATCTGCCGGTCGAGCCATTCGCGGCGCACGTCGGCAACGGCGGCACGCAACTCGCCGGCCCGCGCCTTCACGGCAGCGCGCGCCACTTGCGGCATCCTTGCAGCCGGCGTTCCAGGTCGCGGTGAATACGGAAAGACATGGCCGTGAACCACGCCGAGTTCTCGCACGATCGAAAGATTGGCAGCGTGATGCGCCTCGTTTTCAGTGGGGAAACCCGCGATAAGGTCGGCGCCGATCGCGATCTCCGGCCGGCGCCTTTTCAGCCGCTCGACCAGGGACACGGCATCGCTGCGCGAATGACGCCGCTTCATGCGCTTGAGGATCAGGTCGTCACCGTGCTGAAGCGACAGGTGGATATGCGGCATGATCCGTGGCTCGCTAACCAGCAGATCTTCCAGCAAAGGATCGATCTCGATCCCATCGAGCGAGGACAGCCGCAGCCGGGGGAGAGACGGAAATGTCGACAGGATCGCCGTGACCAGGTCGCCCAGGCGGGGGTGGCCGGCAAGGTCGTTCCCCCAGCTGGTCAGGTCCACGCCGGTCAATACCACCTCGCCAGCTCCGCTCGCGAGCTCGCGCTCGAGCTCGTGCAGGACCTGCGGGACCGGGATCGATCGACTGGCACCGCGCCCCTGCGGGATCACACAAAAGGTGCACGCGTGATCGCAGCCGTTCTGCACCGCAAGGAACGCGCGCGTATGTCGTGGGACTGGGATGGTGCGTGCGGATGGCGCGTTCCAGGCGCGCGGGTCCAGCTTGGCGGCATTCGCGACGATCCCGTCCACTTCGCTCATCGCACCGATGTCCGATCGGTCGATCTCAGCGGCGCAGCCGGTCACCAGCAGGCGCGCATCGGGCCGCGCACGCCGCGCGCGGCGGATCGCCTGGCGCGTTTGCCGGGCGGCCTCGGCCGTAACGGCACAGGAATTGATCACGACCGTATCGCTCTCGTCGCCCAGCAACGCGCGAATGCGCTCCCCTTCGGCCAAGTTCATCCGGCAGCCGAGCGAAATCACCTCCGCACTCATGCGAACGTGGCCCAGTCGAACGTGCCGCGGAAGCTTTCCGCCGCCGGGCCTGTCATGATGATCCGGTTCGCGTCGGTCCATTCGATTTCGAGCTTGCCCCCGGGCAGGGTCACGCTGGCGGACCGCCCCGCGATCAAGCGCCGGCGGATGGCCGCAACCGTGGTAGCGCAGGCACCGGTTCCGCAGGCGCGGGTCAGGCCGGCGCCTCGTTCCCAGACCTTCAGCAGGATGGAATTCGGCCCGGTGATCTGCGCCACGTTGACGTTGATCCGTTCCGGAAACAGCGGATCGCGCTCGATCTCCGGTCCCAGCCGTTCCAGCGGGACCTGCTCCAGATCGGGCACGAAGAACACTACGTGAGGGTTGCCCACGCTGACGGCAGATGGCGTCTCGAGGTCCTCCCACGAGGCAGGCATGGTCAGGGTATCCATCGCGTACGCGAGTGGGATCGATTCCCAGGAGAAGCGCGGCTCACCCATGTCGACGCGGGCGCCGCCGTCAGTCGGGGCAAGGGCGATCGTGCCGCCGGACGTCTCCACGCGCGCTGCACTGCCGTGAAGGAGCGCCACCGCCCGGCTGGCGTTGCCGCATGCCTCCACCTCGCTGCCGTCCGGGTTGAAGATTCGCATGCGGAAATCCGCGATGTTGGACGGCTCCAGAACAATTAGCTGGTCGCAGCCGATCCCGGTACGCCGATCCGCCAGCGCGGCCGCTTGCCGGGCGCTGACCGGCGGCAGCGGCTCGCTCCGGCCATCCAGCACGACGAAGTCGTTGCCGAGGCCGTGCATCTTGACGAAGGGTACCCGCATCGCGCGCGGGCTCTATGCGGGGGCGGCGGCGGCGTCCAGTGGCGAGGACGATTAGCCCGCGGCGCGTCGGTCGTCAGTCAGCACGCAATCGCCATCAGCAGCAGCCCGCGCGGCGAGCAGTCCCGCGGATGCCAGGCGGGCGCGCACGGCGTTGGCATCCTCGGGCCGGCCATAGAGATAGCCCTGGCCCTTCAATTCGCCCATCTTCTGCAACTTGGTGAGGATCGTCGGATCCTCGATACCCTCGGCGGTCATCGGGAGTTCCAACCCGTCGCCCAGCGAGACTATCGCCTGGACCAGCTTGTCGCTGTCCTCACCGTCCTTGAGTTCCGACACAAAACTCCGGTCGATCTTGAGCCGATCGAACGGCAGCGAGCGAAGCTGCGCCAGACTCGAAAACCCGGTGCCGAAATCGTCGAGGCTGATGGTGACGCCCTGGTTGCGCAGTGACGTGATGATCGAGCGGACCAGACCAATGTTCTCGTGCAGGCAGCTTTCGGTAATCTCGATATCGAGCCGCTGCGGGGGGAAGCTATGGCGTACCAGCATCTGCAACAGCTTTTGCGAAAACCAAGGATCGCGCAGCTGCACCGGCGAGATATTGATCGATAGTGAAAGCTTGGGATCCCACTCCTTGGCATCCTCGAGCGCCTGTTCGATCAGGTTCTCGCTTAGCTCGCCGATCAGGCCGATTTCCTCGGCAATGGGGATGAAGATTTCCGGGCTGACCGTGCTGAGCGTCGGCGATCGCCAGCGGGCCAGCATCTCGAAGCCGGTCAATTCCCCCGTCGCAAGATCGATCTGCTGTTCGTAGAATGGGACGAATTCGCCTCGCGGAATACCGCGGCGGATGCCGGTTTCGAGCTCGCTGCGGAAGCGCAGTTCACTCTCCATCGCCTCTTCGAACCAAAAGTAACGGTTCTTGCCCTGTTTCTTTGCGTGATACATCGCGATGTCGGCGCGATGGATCAGCGTCTGTGCGTCAGTCGGCACCGGCGATCCCTGAGCTCGGCCCGGGATGTCCGCCGCCATGCCGACCGACACGGTGACTTCGAAAGTAAGCCCGTTGAACTCCGACGGCTGCGACACCCTCTCGATCAGCAGGCTGGCGAACTGGTCGATGCGATCGGGGTTGCGGGCGTCGTACGGCACCACGCAGGCGAACTCGTCGCCGCCCAGCCTCGCCAGGAGCGCATCCTTGGGCAGCAATGCCCGGATACGCTCGGCAGTCAGCTTGAGCAGGGCGTCGCCCGCCAGGTGCCCGTTGAGATCGTTGACGAGCTTGAAGTTGTCCAGATCGACCATCACGAAAGCGGCGAGGCGCCCGCTGGCATGTGCGTCGGCCAGCAATTGATCGGTAGCGGGGCCGACGCTGCGCCGGTTGAGCGTGCCGGTCAGCGGATCGATTTCAGAAAGCTGGCGGGCGATTTCCTCGGCCTTCCGGCGCTCGGCGATCTCGGAAGTGAGTTCCGCATAACGGCGCCAGCCAAAGATCACGAGCGCGATATTGAGCAACAGGGTGGACACCAGCAGCGGATCGGGCGTCTTGCCGCCCCCCAGCCATGCGTGGATGACCTGCGGCACAACCATGCCGCCAGTGCCGACAAACAGGAGGATCGCGGCAGTCGCAATGCCGAGCGCGACCAGATCACGCTCCGCACGGCCCATTTTGGGCGCGTGCGATGGCGATTGACCAGCGTTGGCGTTAGAGCCGGGCAACAAGAACCCCCGTCGTTGCGAAGCTCCGGCTATCCCCTAAGAGATTGAAAATCGGGTTAAGGCTGATTGCGCCCGTTTGCGGAGGAAGATCGAGACATGGCGCGCCGGTATTGGCTGATGAAGTCGGAACCCGACGTATACAGCTGGGATGACCTGGTCACCCAGGGCGAGGGGACATGGGACGGCGTACGCAACTACCGCGCGCGCAACAACCTTGCCGCGATGAAAGTGGGCGACCGCGCCTTCTTCTACCATTCGAACATCGGCAAGGAAGTCGTCGGGATCGTCGAGATCAGCCATGCCGCCATTCCCGATCCCACTGACGACACGGGCAAGTGGGTTGCCGTGAAAGTCAGGCCGGTCAGCAAGCTTGCCTGTCCCGTCACGCTTGCAAGCATCAAGACCGAACCGGCGCTTGGCGAGAGCGAGATCATCCGCCAGTCGCGGCTCTCCGTCGCGGAGCTTCAACCGGATGAGTGGGAGCAGATCCTGGCGATGGGCGAAGGTTAAATCGGAACGCTCTACCGTGCCATCCGTTGAGTTGGTGATGGCGGCGCTGAGCCGTCGAACTTACTCGAGGAGAAGCCAGATGGGCGAACTGAAAGATAAAGCGAAGGGCATTGGTAACGAGATCGCCGGCAACGCGAAGCAGATGTCAGGCGATGCCGAAACGCGCGCCGAAGGTCACGCGCAGGAGCGCAAGGGCGAAGGCCAGAACCTGAAGGGCGAAGTGAAGGGCATCCTTGGCGACAAGGTCTAGCCGCTTCCAAACACGATTGTATTGCAAGGGCCACCCGTAATTGGGTGGCCTTTTTGCTGTGGACGATTGCGACGCTTGGTCAACGAACACGCTTAACGTCCCGCTGCGCGACAGCCCCCCGATTGCCAGGAGCGTAATGGTTTCCGTGCCGTTAACACCGTCATCATGCGACGCTCCCTTGTTCTCACCGATGAATCGGCCCGGCACCCGTTCCGCGCTTCACTCCCGCCGCACGTCTGCCGAGGCGGTCCCGTCGTGGAGACACGCCCGTCATGGGTGATCTCCCGGGATGACGTGCAGGGCTTCGTCGGTGCCTACTTCGCCTGCCTGGCAGCCGTGGCGGTGTTCATCGTCTAGGCCCGGGCGGCGCGTTCCGCCCGCAATAAAAGCAAGCCTAGCCAGGCAGATACGACGCACATCGCCGCGCTCAGAAGCAGGTGATGCACGATGTCGAGTCCGGCTGCGGTAAGTCCGGCGGCCAGCAGCGAGCCGGCGACCATGGCACCCGAATTGACGATGTTGTTTGCCGCGATTGTTCGCGCTGTCTGGGTCTTGGGCACGAACGTCGTCAGGAACGCATAGAGCGGCACGACAAACATGCCGCCGGCGATGGCGATGCCCAGCAAGCTCAGCAGTAGCGGGATCGCGAGCGAATGCGACACGAACTCCCCGACATTGAGCAACGTGCCGACAGGCTCGGCCGTCCACCCCCGGCACAGTAGATAGAACGCCAGCACGAACGCGCCCATCATCAGGACCGATACGGGTGAATAGCGTGCCGAAACCGTCCCCTTGAGCAGCGCGTTGACCGAGACCGAGCCGATCGCCACGCCGATCGAGAAGATCACCAGGAACAGGCTGGCGACCTCCTTGCTGGCGGTGAGCACGTTCTTCACCAGCGGGGGAAACTGGATGAACAGCACCGCACCAATGGTCCAGAAGAAGCTGATGGCCATGATCGCGAGGAACACCCGACGATCGTGGCTGGTATTGCGAACCAGCGCGATGGAACTGCGCACGACGTGGTAATCGAGCGGTTCGACTTCGCCCTGCGCTGGCGCTTCGGGCACCTGACGTGCTGCCAGGTAGCCGATGATGGCGGTAACAACTACGCAAGCCGCAGCCGCTTCCACCGGGATCCATCCGGCCAGGATCGTTCCGAACAGGATGGCAATATAGGTGCCGGCTTCCACCAGTCCGGTTCCCGCCAGGACCTCGTGCTCTTCCAAATGCTGCGGCAGAATCGCGTATTTGATCGGACCGAAGAAGGTCGAATGCACTCCCATCGCAAACAACGCCACCATCAGCAGCGGGATGGACACTGCTTGGACCTGGATACCCTTCCACGCGAGGAGCAGGCCCACGGCGCCCACGCCCATGATGGCGATCTCGCAAGCTTTCACGATGCGGATGATGCGGGCCTTGTCGCGCATGTCGGCAAGCTGGCCAGCGAGGGCTGACAACAGGAAGAACGGAATGATGAAGACGGCCGATGCGACCGCGCTGAACATTCCCTCCGCCTCTTCGGAATTGTAGATGCTGTACACGACGAACAGCACCATCGCGGTCTTGTAAAGGTTGTCGTTGAAGGCGCCGAGCAGCTGGGTGATGAATAGCGGCAGGAAGCGCCGGCGCCGGAGCATGTGCGTGGAAACAGTCATGCAGGTCCCGAGATTGCCGCTCCGGAGCAGGGGTCTAGCGCCTCGCGCTCAGGTCACAAGGCCAAAGGACACTTTTGCACCGCGGCTCGCTGGTCTACGGACGATGGCGCATGCTGACCTTGCCCAACCTGCTCACCTTGAGCCGCATCTTCGCGGTTCCGTTACTCGCGTTCTTGCTGTGGTGGCCTGACTGGAGGCTGGGCTACGCGATCGGTTTCGTCGTCTACTGCGTAATCGGCTTCACCGATTATCTCGATGGCTATCTGGCGCGCGCGCAGGGCACGGTCAGCAAACTGGGCCAGTTCCTCGATCCGATCGCGGACAAGATCATGGTGGCGGCGGTGATCCTGGTGCTCGCCGCGCAAGGCTACATGCGCGGACCGTATGTGGGCGACCTGCACGTCATCGCTGGCCTCATCATTCTGGTGCGCGAGATCGCGGTGTCGGGCTTGCGCGAATTTCTGGGACCGCTGAAAGTGTCGATCCCGGTGTCCAGGCTGGCCAAGTGGAAGACGACCTTTCAGCTCGTCAGCCTAGGGGCGCTGATCCTGGGCGGGGCTGTGCACGGCGCTCCCTGCGTTATGCGCGGCGATTGCGGTCCCCTGGCCGATCAATGGGTTCATCTGGTCGGACTTGCGAGCTTGTGGGCGGCCGCAGTGCTCACGCTGATAACCGGGTGGGACTATATGCGCGTGGGCATCAAACACATGGACTAGCGCTCCGGTGAGTTTGCGAGAGTTCAGCCTGCCCGCAGCTCCTCGGCCAGCAGCCTGAACTCCTCCGCGCGAGGGCTGTTCTTGCGCCAAACCAGCGCGATCTCGCGCTTGGCCGACTTTCCCTTCAGGGGCCGGGCGACGACGTCGGTCTCGTGCAGGATGCCCGCATCGATCGCCATTTCGGGCAGCATCGTCAGGCCCAGGCCGTTGTCCACCATCTGCACGAGGGTATGCAGCGAGGTGCCGATCATGGTCGCATTCGCGCGCAGTTCGGGACGGTTGCACGCGGCGAGCGCGTGATCGCGCAAGCAATGTCCATCCTCCAGCAGCAGCAGTCGCGCATCGTCGACCATTGCTGGCGGTATCTCCGCCGGCGGGTCGCGTGGATCATTCTTCGGAAAGGCCACGAAAATCCGGTCGTCAGCGATGTGCGCGCTTTCGATCTCCCCCGTCGCGTAGGGTAGCGCAAGCAGCACGCAATCCGCGCGGCCGTGGTGAAGGCTTTCGAGCGCGTCGCCGGTCGTCTCCTCCCGCAGGAACAACTTGAGCGCGGGACGTTCGCGCCGCAGTCGGGGCAGCATGCGGGGTAGCAGGAAGGGCGCGATGGTCGGGATCACGCTCATCCTGAGTTCGCCCGAGAGCGGCTTCCCGCTGGCCTGCACGAGATCTGACAGTTCCTCCGCCTCACGCAGCAGCCGGTGTGCCTTGGCGACCACCTGTTCGCCCAAGGGCGTGAAACGCACCACCCGCCGGCTGCGCTCGACCAGCGTTACACCGAGGAGCGATTCAAGCTCGCGGATTCCGGCTGACAGCGTCGACTGGGAGACGAAACTCGCCTCAGCCGCGCGCCCGAAGTGGCCGTGCTCGTGAAGCGCGACGAGGTATTGTAGCTGCTTTATGGTGGGAAGGTACGTGCTCACTCCGTCGTCGGCGCCCCGGGTACCGGGTCCTGGATGCGGGTCATCTTCAGGCGCCCGCTCTCGACCCCGAAGCCTAGTCGCCCTTCCACCAGTTCAAGCGCGTCCTTGCCGAATACTTCATAGCGCCAGCCTTGCAGGACCGGCAGGTCGCGGACCCCCGCGGCGAGCGCTTCCATTTCATCGCTCCGGGTCAACAGCCGGGCAGCGACATCGATTTCCCGACTGCGAATCTTGAGCAGCAGCTTGAGCAGGTCGGCCACCAGGGCCCCCTCCTTGCCCAGCGGCGCCCCGCGTTTCGGTTTGTCCGGCATCTCGTCTGCGGAGAGCGGCGCCGCGCCCTCGATCACCTTCATCAGCCGCTTGCCGATGTCGTTGTCCTTCCACGCCGCGGACAGCCCGCGCACCTTGACCAGGTCGCCTTGCTGCTTGGGAGCATGACTTGCCAGATCGGCTAGGGTCTCGTCGCGCATGATCCGGCCGCGCGGAATGTTCTTGTGCTGCGCTTCCTGCTCACGCCAGGCGGCAAGCGCCTTGAGCCGACCGAGCACCGCGGCGTTACGGCTGGGCGGGCGGATGCGCTCCCACGCCGCGTTCGCGTCATTGGCGTAATTGGCCGGGTCGGCGAGCTTCTCCATCTCCGCATCTAGCCACGATCCACGGCCGGTCTTGATCAGCTTTTTCAGGATGCGCGGGAAAATATCAGCGAGATGCGTGACGTCGCCGATCGCGTATTCGATCTGGCGGTCGGTCAAGGGGCGTCGGCTCCAGTCGGTGAACCGGGCGCCCTTGTCGACTGTGAAGCCGAGCCAGCTCTCGACCAGATTGGCGTAACCGATCTGTTCGGACTGGCTGATCGCCATCGTCGCGATCTGGGTGTCGAAAATGGGGTGCGGGGTCTTGCCGGTGAGGTTGTAGACGATCTCCACATCCTGCCCGCCGGCATGGAATACCTTGAGCACGTCCTCGTTGTCGCACAGCAACTCGAGCAGCGGGGCGAGGTCGATCCCGGGCGCCAGCGGATCAATCGCTGCCGCTTCTTCCGAATTGGCGATCTGCACCAGGCACAGCTCCGGCCAGTAGGTATTCTCGCGCATAAATTCGGTATCGACGGTGACGAAATCGCTTTTCGCCAATCGCCCGCACAGTTCGGCGAGCACGTCGGTAGTGGTAATAAGATCGTGTATCTTCATGAATCTTTTCTCGGGCTGAGCGGAGTGCCGCCCCCGGGACCGAGACGCCCTGCCATTGCTTGACAAAGCCCCGCCGTTCCCCTGTTAGCGCGCGTCGTTTCCGCCTATGGGATGCGCGCGCGACGCGCCCCTAGCCTCAACGCCCCGGAATTGGAACAACTTAAGATGCACGCCTATCGTACTCACACCTGCGGCGCACTGACCAAGGCCGACGTGGGGGAGACAGTCCGCCTGTCGGGCTGGGTGCACAACAAGCGTGACCACGGCGGCGTGCTGTTCGTCGATCTGCGCGATCACTACGGCATCACCCAGATCGTGGCCGATAGCGACAGCGAGGCGCTGGGAGTTCTCGACCGGCTCAAGCTGGAATCAGTGGTCACCATCGATGGCACGGTGAAATCGCGCGCCGACGCGGCGGTGAATCCCAACCTGCCGACCGGCGCGATCGAGGTCTATGCGCGCGGTGCGACAGTGCAGAGCCGGGCCGAAGACTTGCCGCTGATCGTCAATTCAGCTGACGACTACCCGGAGGAGACGCGCCTGAAATATCGGTTCGTCGATCTGCGCCGCGAGCGGGTGCACGCCAACATCGTGCTGCGTTCGAACGTGA
Source organism: Parafrankia sp. BMG5.11 (assembly GCF_004337455.1). NCBI lineage: Bacteria > Bacillati > Actinomycetota > Actinomycetes > Frankiales > Frankiaceae > Parafrankia > Parafrankia sp. BMG5.11. Next base: position 302,500 of record NZ_SJXI01000015.1, read on the forward strand.
TCGCCTCGCTGCGGCGGCGCATGATCGACAACGGATTTACCGAGTTCCAGACGCCCATCCTTGGTGCATCCTCTCCCGAGGGCGCGCGCGACTACCTGGTGCCGAGCAGGCTGCACCCGGGCCGCTTCTATGCGCTTCCGCAGGCGCCGCAGATGTTCAAGCAGCTGCTGATGGTCGCCGGTTTTGATCGTTACTTCCAGATCGCGCCGTGCTTCCGTGACGAGGATCTGCGCGCCGATCGCAGCCCCGAGTTCTATCAGCTCGACTTCGAGATGAGCTTCGTCACCCAGGAAGACGTGTTCCAGGCAATCGAGCCGGTTCTCGCAGGCGTGTTCGAGGAGTTCGCGAACGGCAAGACGGTGACGCCGGCGGGCAGCTTCCCGCGCATCCCGTACCGTGAGGCGTTGCTGAAGTACGGCACCGACAAACCCGACCTGCGCAACCCGCTGATCATCGCTGATGTCTCGCGCCACTTCACGACTTCGGGCTTCGGTCTGTTCGAGAAGATCGTCGGCAGCGGCGGCGTGGTCCGCGCGATCCCCGCGCCCGCGACGCACCAGAAAAGCCGCAAGTTCTTCGACGAGATGAACGACTGGGCCCGCCGCGAAGGGTTCGCTGGCCTGGGCTACGTTACCCGCAAGGGTGGCGAGTTCGGGGGTCCGATCGCCAAGAACCATGGCGCCGAGGGCATGGAGGCGCTTTATGCCGAACTGGGGTTGGGCGAGAACGACGGCCTGTTCTTTGCTGCCGGCAAGGAGAAGGACGCGGCCAAGCTGGCCGGCGCCGCGCGGACCCGGGTGGGCGAGGAGCTTGGCCTGATCCCACAGGACCGGTTCGACTTCTGCTGGATCGTCGATTTTCCGATGTTCGAATATGACGAGGACGCCAAGAAGGTCGACTTCAGCCATAACCCGTTCTCGATGCCGCAGGGTGAGATGGAGGCGCTGGAGACCAGCGACCCGCTCGACATTCTCGCCTGGCAATACGACATCGTCTGCAACGGCTACGAACTGTCCTCAGGCGCCATTCGGAACCACCGGCCCGACATCATGTACAAGGCGTTCGAGATCGCCGGTTACAGCCGCGAGGATGTAGATACGAACTTCTCCGGCATGATCGAGGCATTCAAGCTCGGTGCCCCGCCGCACGGCGGCTCGGCTCCAGGTATCGACCGTATCGTCATGCTGCTGGCAGACGAGCCCAACATCCGCGAAGTGATCGCCTTTCCGCTGAACCAGCGCGCGCAGGACCTGATGATGGGCGCACCCAGCGAAGTCTCGTCCCGGCAGCTGCGCGACGTACACATTCGCCCGCTGGATCAGCCCAAGTCGTCCGTGCCGAACCCGGACAGCCTGGTCGATCCAAAAGCCGGTTGAACGCAACTTGTCGGGCACTTGCCAGCCTGAACGGTGTTCATTAGGGCGACAGGTAACTCGAAACCCCAACTCAAGAGGGAAACACTCATGAGCGATACCGCTGAACGCGTGCAGAAGATTGTCGTCGAACACCTTGGCGTCGAGGCCGACAAGGTCACCCAGGACGCGAGCTTCATCGACGATCTGGGCGCCGACAGCCTCGACATCGTGGAACTCGTGATGGCTTTCGAGGAAGAGTTCGGCGTCGAGATCCCCGACGATGCGGCGGAAAAGATCACCACCGTCGGCGATGCGACCAAGTACATCGAAGAGCACAAGGGCTGATTGCCCATCCCGCTGTGCTCGCCTGACGGCTGTTCGGCGGGGCATGAACAGGCTCGTACCCTTTTGCAGGGTTCGGGCCTGTCGCGTTTACGGAGACTAGCATGCGCCGAGTGGTCGTAACCGGGCTGGGCCTCGTCACCCCGTTGGGTGCCGACGTCGAGACCACGTGGAAAAACCTGATTGCTGGGAAAAGCGGCATAGGCCCGATCACGCGTTTCGACGTTTCGGACCACAAGGCCAAGATCGCCGGCGAGGTGAAGGCCAAGGACCACGAATGGGGCTTCGATCCTGATAAGCGCGTCGACTTCAAGGTCCAGCGCCAGGTCGATCCTTTCATCATCTACGCGATCGATGCCGCAGGCCAGGCTATCGAGGATGCCGGTCTTGAAGACATGGACCAGGATTTGAAGGAGCGCACCGGCGTCTCCATCGGATCGGGCATCGGGGGCCTGCCGGGCATTGAAAGCGAATCGCTGGTGCTGAAGGAAAAAGGGCCGAGCCGGGTCAGCCCGCACTTCGTACACGGGCGGCTGATCAATCTGACCAGCGGGCAGGTATCGATCAAGTACGGGCTGATGGGCCCGAACCATTCGGTGGTCACCGCCTGTTCGACCGGCGCACATTCGATCGGCGACGCCGCGCGGATGATCCGCGATGACGATGCGGACATCATGCTCGCAGGCGGCGCGGAATCGACGCTGAATCCGCTCGGCCTGGCAGGCTTCGCTCAGGCCAAGGCGCTCAACATGAGCATGAACGACCAGCCCGAAAAGGCGAGCCGGCCCTATGACAAGGGGCGCGACGGGTTCGTGATGGGCGAAGGCGCGGGCGTGATGGTGCTGGAAGAATACGAACACGCCAAGGCACGCGGCGCGAAGATCTATGCCGAGGTCGTCGGTTATGGCCTGTCTGGCGATGCCTATCATGTCACGGCGCCGCATCCGGAAGGCAAGGGCGCCGAGCTCGCCATGAAGATGGCACTGCGCAAGGCCCACATGGAGCCGGGCGACATCGATTATGTCAACGCTCACGGTACCTCCACGATGGCCGACACGATCGAACTGGCCGCGGTGAAGCGCGTGCTGGGGGACGACCTTCACGGCGCGTCGATGAGCAGCACGAAATCGGCGATCGGCCACCTGCTCGGCGGCGCAGGCGCGGTTGAGGGCATCTTCTGCGTGCTCGCCATTCGCGACCAGATCGTACCGCCGACGCTGAATCTCGATGATCCGGACGAGGGCACCGAAGGCGTCGATCTGGTGCCGCACCACGCCAGGAAGCGGGAGGTGCGCGCGGCCTTGTCGAACAGCTTCGGTTTCGGCGGCACCAACGCAAGCGTGATCTTCAAGAAGGTCGAGGACTGACGTGAAGCGCCTGCTGATTGCAGCGGCGCTGGTCGGCGTAATTGTCGGCGCGTGGTTTGCGTGGGGCTGGTACGGCGCGAGCACCGTCAGCAAGGAGACGGCCTTTACGGTACCCGATGGCGCGACACTGACCTCGGTCGCTGGCAAACTTGAGGATGAAGGCCTGATCGATTCCTCGAGCAGTTTCCTGCTGCGGGCCAAGATACTGGGCAGCGGCGATCCGGTACAGCGGGGGGAGTTCGCGATCCCCGAGGGCGCGAGCGGCGCGACCATTCTCGACACACTACAGCACGGCCAGGTCATTCGCCGGTTTGTCACCGTGCCTGAAGGTCTGCCTTCAATCATGGTCTATGAAAAGCTCATGGCCGAGCCTCTGCTGACCGGTCCGATCCCGGTCCCTGCCGAGGGTTCGGTGCTGCCGGACACCTACGATTTCGAGCGCGGCGAAGCGCGAACAGCGGTCCTGGCGCGGATGCGCACGGCCATGACGAAATACCTCGCCGAGGCATGGTCGAAACGGAAACCCGGCATTGCGGTGTCGACCCCCGAACAGGCGGTGACGCTGGCTTCGATCGTTGAAAAGGAAACCGGCGTTGCAAGCGAGCGGCGGATGGTGGCCGGGCTGTATTCCAACCGGGTCAAGCAGGGGATGCCGCTGCAGGCCGACCCGACGATTATCTACCCCATCACCAAGGGCAAGCCGCTGGGGCGCCGCATCCGCCAGAGCGAGATCGCGGCGGTGAATGGCTACAACACCTACACCATGAGCGGGATGCCGGAGGGTCCGATCACCAACCCGGGCCGCGAAAGCATCGCCGCGGTGCTCGATCCTGCGCAGACGCAGGCGCTGTTCATGGTCGCCGATGGCAAGGGCGGGCATGTATTCGCCAACACCTTGGCCGAGCACAACGCCAACGTGCAACGCTGGTTCGCCATCCGCCGCGCGCGCGGAGAACTCGACTGAGGGGGCGCGATCTCGCGCCGCTGATCGTGACTGCCGAATTGCCCGAGGCGCTGCAGTCGCGCGCCGACCAGTTGCGGCGCGAGCATTTCCCGCCGGAGCGCAACCACTTAGCGGCGCACGTGACGCTGTTCCATGCGCTGCCGCCGCAATACGAAGACGAACTCCGCGACCTGCTCGCCAGTGAAGCGCGTGCACGGCCAGTGCCTGCTCGGCTGGAAGGCGTCATGTCGCTCGGCGGCGGCACCGCGCTTAAGATTTCAAGCCCTACCATGCTCGACCTGCGCGAACGCGTCGCCGAGCGCTTTCATGGACTGTTGACGCCGCAGGACCAACAGGTCCCCAGGCTTCACGTGACGATCCAGAACAAGGTTACCAGCACCAAGGCAAAGGCTCTCCAGGCACAGCTTGCCACCGTCATCGTGCCGCTCGACTTTACCTTCGCCGGCTTGGCGTTGCACCGGTATCGCGGCGGTCCGTGGGAACTGGCGAAACGCTGGTCATTCCGCGGTTGACCAGGCGGAGCGGCCAACCTAAGTGCGCCGCCTGTCCGGGCGTCGCGCCGGGCCTGCCCTTGGGGCGGAGTAGCTCAGCTGGTTAGAGCAGCGGAATCATAATCCGCGTGTCGGGGGTTCAAGTCCCTCCTCCGCTACCAGTCCCTTCAAGGACTTACGCCTGGGTGTCATAGACACCCGGGAGGAAGTTGGGAGAAAAGTTGGGAGTTTGGCGGCGTCCTCCGGGTTTGGCGCGCGCGCTCGGATCTAGGTGGAGCCGATCTGGAGACATATAGCGGCCGTCTGCTCTGCGCCCAATCTCAGTCATTATGGGTTGGCGATGACATCCGCAAAAGCGGACCCCGGTTCTCGGCTCAGGCGTCTCTAATTGGTCGAGATGGGGCGAGCCGGTGGACGCAGTGGTCGACCCGCGCCGGGCGCCGCGCGCTCGAGGCGAACGACGTGATCGCATAGCGCATGAGGAGATCGCCGGGTTAAAATGCCCCAGACAATCGACTTCATCGAAGTGCGGCGGCAAATTCTCCGTCGCGAACTGCGGGCACCCTACTCGGAAGGTCTCGCGACGAGTCAGCGCAGAGGTCGAGCATGCTCGACGGGGTTGTCCCTCTGCCTGGCAACCAAGGTTCGGTCGGCGCCAATTATCCTGAGGCGGCCTTCCACGGCTGGAGTACGTGGAAGATAGTGTCGCTCAGCGCGTCACCGAGTAAAGGTTTCTCAATGATTATGGCATCCGCACTGGCAACGCGGGCACGAAAGACACGTGTCGGGTTGGTAGCCAACAGGATTACCGGGACGGTGTTACCGCCCTCTCTCAAAGTTCGAAGCGCGGCGAGGCCATCTGTTTGATACTCCTGATCGATCACGAGAGCAGCGCAGGTTGCCAGGTCGTCCCCCACGGTCGCCAGTTCGAAGCCCTCGACCGAAAGCACGAATTGAAGGGATGACAGAACCGCAACGTCGCTCACTAGCAGTGCGATTTGGGCCTGCATTTCCTGTTCTCCCCCGCCGCCTTTGCCCAGACCGAGTTATCCCAGTTGACTCGAGCACGCGCGATGCACGCAATCGAACACGGCAGGATTGACAGCTCTGCGAGTTCGTAGGCCCGGCAGCCGCCGGCTGGTCTTGGTTGGCATGGCCAGTCAGGACCCCTCTTCGCGGCCGGGGCACGGCACTGCTCTTGCCAAACTTCCTTCCGAGCGATCGGTTCATTCCCTAGGCTGCGATTTAAGGAAGATCCGCGCGTAGGGTTCGAAGTTGAGCGCGGGGAAGGCGAGTTGCAGCGCGATGATCAGCCCGACCGAAAACCCGACCACGCCCCAGAACACCGTCGCGATGACGCCCCATCGCACCGGATCATCGTCGTAGCGCGATGGGTCCGTTGGCATCCGGAACAGGCTTTGCGCCTTCGCGAGCGGATCGAACCGCGCCGCGGTAGCGCACAGGAACACGAACGCGTATGACGGTGATCGCCGTCGTTCGGCCTCCCGCCGCTCAGTTCCGAGCAACGGCATCGTCGGCCGGCATAGTTTTTCCCGAAAGCGTGCGCGGTCGCGAGCTCCCTCGCTAACGTGTATCGGCGATGCCGCCGACGGTCTTGCGCAAAACACCTCGCGTTGCGCGGTTGCGGGCGCACGAAGGTGGCAGCCCAGGGCGGTCATGCTTTTCCAAGCGCTACGGTCCTTGCCGCGTCTCCATAGTCACGCATTGAGATGAATCAAATCGGCAACTTCACCGCTGCGATAGGCAACCGGCTGCCGGAGGCACCCGACGCGGCCCGTGCCTGGTGGACCAGGAGTTGCAAAGTGGATTTCACGCTCTCGGATTCGCAAGTCGAATGGCGCGACCGCGTCCGGTTCTTCATCGACAGCCACGTCGTTCCGGCCGAAGAACGCTACGACGCGCATTTGCGGCAATTGGGCAGCGGACGCTGGGAAGTTCCGCCGGTCATCGAGGAGTTGAAGGCGCGCGCTCTTTTAGAGGGACTGTGGAATCTGTTCCTGCCCCCGTCCGAACACGATGGAGACGGATACCACGGCGCCGGACTTTCGAACCTCGACTACGCGCTTTGCGCCGAAGAGATGGGGCGGGTCGGCTTTTCGGCCGAGGGGTTCAACTGTTCCGCGCCGGATACCGGCAACATGGAAGTGCTCCACCGCTACGGCACGCCCGAACAGAAGGCAGCCTGGCTGCGGCCGCTGCTCGACGGGGAGATCCGCTCCGCGTTCCTGATGACCGAGCCCGATGTGGCGTCGTCGGATGCGACCAATATCCAGACCTCCATCCGGCGGGACGGCGATGAGTACGTCATCAACGGGCGCAAGTGGTGGTCGTCGGGGGCCGGAGATCCGCGCTGCAAGCTGGCAATCGTGATGGGCAAGACCGACCCGGACGCTGCCGCACACCTCCAGCAGTCGCAAATCCTCGTGCCGATGGACACCCGCGGCGTCGAAATCGTGCGGATGCTCCCCGTCTTCGGCTACGACGGGGCACCGCACGGCCATGCCGAGATCGTTTTGCGCGACGTCCGCGTGCCGGTCGGCAACATGATTCTCGGGGAGGGGCGCGGGTTCGAGATCGCGCAGGGCCGCCTCGGTCCGGGGCGCATTCATCATTGCATGCGGACCATCGGCGCCGCCGAGCGCGCGCTCGAAGCGATGGCGGAGCGGCTGCTGTCGCGCGTAGCGTTCGGCAAGCGCCTCGCCGACCAGTCGGTGTGGGAGCAGCGCCTGGGCGAAGCCCGGATCGACATCGAGATGGCGCGGCTCCTGTGCCTCAAGGCCGCCGACATGATGGACAAAGTGGGCAATAAAGCAGCGCGCAGGGAAATCGCGATGATCAAGGTGGCCGCGCCGCGGACCGCGCTGCGAGTTATCGACGATGCGATGCAGGCGCATGGCGCAGCCGGGGTGTCGGACGACTTCGGCCTCGCCCGTGCGTACGCCGGGATGCGGACGCTGCGGATTGCGGACGGGCCCGACGAGGTCCATTTGCGCGCGATCGCACGGATGGAGCTTGCGAAGGTTGGCGAAAGGATGTCTGCCTGGCGCGACCGCAAGCCGGCCAAGCAAAGGTGAGGACGCTTGAAGATCACGCTTTACGGCAAGCTCGGCGAGGCGCTCGGCCGCGAGGTCACGATCACGGAAACTGACGTTCGCTCGATTTCCCAGATCCGCCGGGTTCTGGCGGACCGGCACCCCGATCTCGCTTCCGACTTTCTCTCCGTACGCGTGCGCGCCTGCGTCAACGACGCCATCGTCGGAGACGACCACGCCATCGAGGCGGGCGATACGGTCGCGCTGCTGCCGCCTGTATCGGGCGGATGACGTGATCGACGCGCGGATCACGGGCGAGCCGCTCGACGCGGCCGGAGAGTTCGCCCGCTTCCTCGGACGCATCGCGGGCGACGGCGCGGCGGCGAGCTTCGTCGGTATCGCGCGGCCCGCGACCGCCGACGGTGACGCGGTGACGGCGATGTTTCTCGATCACCATCCTTCGCTGACCGCACACTCGGTCCAAACCATCGCAGCGAGCGCCAGCGACCGCTTCGGCGCCAGCGCGGTGCTGGCGGTCCATCGCCATGGCTTGGTCGAGCCGGGCGATCCGATCGTGCTCGTCGCCGCGTCTGCACCGCATCGGCGCGCGGCGCTCGAGGCGGTCGATTACATGATGGACCGCTTGAAAACCGAGGCGATCTTCTGGAAGCGCGAGGACACGCCGAGCGCGAGCCGGTGGATCGAGCCGACCGACGCGGACCGTGCCGACAGGGCACGCTGGAGCGATGATGGGAATTGACGACAGCCTGACCTTCCATCCGCTGCGCATCGCGGTGCTCACGGTATCGGATACGCGCGACGGGACCACGGACAAATCGGGCGCGCTGCTGGCCGAGCGGCTGGTGGCGGCCGGGCACGAATTGGCCGGGCGGCAAATCGTCAAGGACGATGTGGCGGCAATCCGCGCGGCGGTCGGGAAATGGGTGGCCGACGAGGCAATCGACGTCGTCCTCGCGACCGGGGGCACCGGCTTTGCCCCGCGCGACGTGACGCCGGAGGCCGTGCGCCCGCTGTTCCGCCGCGAGATGGACGGCTTTCCGGTCCTGTTCCACCATGCGAGCTTTGGCACCGTTGGCTTCTCGACACTCCAGTCGCGCGCCTGCGCGGGGCAGATCGAGGATACGTTCGTGTTCTGCCTCCCGGGGTCCACCGGCGCGTGCCGCGACGCGTGGGACCTCGTGCTCGCGTTCGAGCTCGACAGCCGTCACCGGCCGTGCTCGCTCGCCGGGCAGATCCCCCGCCTCCGCCACCTGTGCGCATGATCGCGGAGCGCGCGGCGATGATCAGCTACGACGAAGCCGCCCGGCTGATCGGGGAAGCGGCACAGCCCCTCGCCAGCGAGCAGGTGGCGATCGCGCAAGCCGCCGGCCGGGTCCTGGCCGCGCCGGTGATCGCGCACGTCGACGCGCCGCCCGCCGACTCTTCGGCGATGGACGGGTACGCGGTGCGCGAGGCGGATTTGCCCGGCGTCTTGCCCGTAATCGGCGAATCCTTCGCCGGGAGGGGATTCGCCGGCACCGTCGCGCCCGGTACGTGCGTGCGGATCTTCACCGGCGCGCCGGTCCCGGCCGGTGCAGACCGCGTCGTCATCCAGGAGAATGTCACGCGCGAGGGCGAGCTGGCGACGATGCCGCCGGGCGCGGGCGCGTGGCATATCCGCCAGCGTGGATCCGATTTCACGGTCGGCGACATACTGGTCGAAGCAGGTACCCGGCTGGGCCCACGCGCCCTCGTCACAGCCGCTGGGGCCGACCTGGCGAAAGTCGAAGTGTGGCGCCGCCCGCGGGTAATCATCCTCGCCACCGGCGATGAGTTGGCCGCGCCGGGCGAGGCGCGCCTGAACGCTGAACGGATCCCCGAAAGCGTCTCGTTCGGTGTTGCCGCAGTGGCGCAGGAATGGGGCGCCGAAGTGGTCGACACCCGGCGGTTGCGCGATGACCTGGCCACCATGGAGCAGGCCGCGGGCGAGGCGATCGCACAGGCGGACCTCGTCGTGGTGACCGGCGGCGCCTCGGTCGGTGAAAAGGACTTCGCCAAAACCATGTTCGCCCCGTGCGGGCTCGACCTGGTGTTTTCGAAGGTCGCCATCAAACCGGGCAAGCCGGTCTGGTTGGGACGTTGCAGCAGCAGCCTCGTCATGGGCCTGCCCGGCAACCCGACCTCGGCGATGGTCACCGCCCGGCTATTTTTCGCGCCGCTAGTGGCGGGCCTTTCGGGGCGGACGGCGCGCACAGATTGGGTAGAGGTTCCGCTGGCATGCGAGTTGGCCGCATGCGGGGACCGGGAGACATTCGTCCGCGCGCGCCGCACTCCGGCAGGGGCGGTGCCGGTCGGCAACCAGGATTCGAGCGCGCAGGCCGCGCTCGCCCAGGCCGACCTCCTGTTGCGCTGCCGACCGAACCAGGCGGCGCGACAGGCCGGCGAACTGGTCGACGCGATCGACTTCTAGCCGAGACGCGCAGCGGCCGCCGCCAGCTCGGCAGGGGTGTTGAGATTCTCGGCGGCAGCGTCCTCCAGCTCCGCCACGGCAAAGCCGATCGTCCGCGCGAACCCCACCAGCGATGTCTGTCCCGAGGCCGCATATTCCTCGATGCCCACTAGCCCCTCGGCGGTCCACAATCCGCACACCGGGTGGAGGCGGCCGCCGGCCGAAGCCAGCACAGCGGCGTGTCCCGCCAGGGCCGCCGCCAGCCGGCCAGGCAAGTCATCGGACAGGAATGGCATGTCGCACGGGATCGACAGCACCCGCGCGCAGGCCAGCCCGCGCGCTGCGGCAAGCCCGGCAAGCGGGCCGGCAAGGCAAGGTGGGTCGAACACCAACGGTAGCTCGACCGCGCCGACTTGACCCCGGTCGCGGACCGAGATCGCGACCGTCTTGCTCCAGCTCCGCGCGCGCTCGACGGCGCGGTCGAGCAGGCTCCGTTCGCCCAGCAATCGATGCGGCTTGCCGCCCCCCATCCGGCGGCCGTCGCCTCCGGCCAGGATTACAACGGCAAGCGAATCACCGGCGCGTGACGCGCTAGCCATTCCCGCCGCTGCCCTGCGCGAGATCGATCAGCCCGGCGTGGTCGAGCACCTCGACTCGGTTCTGAGCGGCGAGCCGGATCAGTCCGCGGCTGCGCAGCTCCGCGAGCATCCGGCTCACCGTCTCCTTGGTGAGGCCGAGGTAGTCCGCGATATCGAGGCGGTTCATCGGCAGGTCGAGGATTTGCCCCTCACCCGTGCCGGCCCGCTCCTGCCGTTCGAGCAGTTCGAAGAAGAAGCTCGCGAGGCGCTCGGCGGCAGTCTTGCGGCCGAGCAGCACCATCTGCTGCTGAGCGGCCGCGAGTTCGTGCGCCGACAAGTGATAGAGCTCGCGCTCGATCGAGGGGTTCTGATCGACGAAACGGGTAAAGGCATCGCGCGAGAACCACCAAAGCTCGGACCCTTCGAGCGCCTCGATCGTGAAGGCGTATTCGCCCTCGACTGCCACGCCGAGGAAATCGCCGGGGAACATGAAACCGGTGACCTGCCGGCGCCCGTCGAGCAGCAGGGTGTAAATCTTGAGCGAGCCGTAGGTGAGCATGAACACGCGGCGCGCCGGATCGCCCTCGTGGAATACCGTCTGGCCTTCCTGCAGCCGCTGCATCGTGCCGAGGCCCCGGAGCGCCGCGAGCACTTCCGGCGTCTGGGTGCGGCAAATCGTGACCGGGCGGACCGGGCAATCCGCGCACGGATGGCCTGTCGGCAGGTCGGTCAGCGGGCCTCTGGGAATATAGGACACGAGGGATACCTTTGGCCGAATCCGGGCGGGCAGCAATCGGATTGATGTGGCTCAACGCTTCCTAGCGCCTGCGGCATAGCGTGCAACCGGGGTGACCGGGGAAAGGATGCCGTGGCGGATCTGCACGTCGTGTGCCTGGAACAGGGAGATCTTGCGTCGGCCTACCCGCTCGTGCGCTCCGCGGCTGGGGTGACGCCCGACGCGTGGCAGAAGTTCGCTCACCGCTTGATGGGCGGCGGCGGGGGTGTGCTGGCGGTGCGGGTCGACGGCGGGTGCCTTTATGGCCTCGCCACCTTCCGCCCGCTCGATACCCTGCGGCACAAGCGGGCGCTGCATGTCGAGCTGCTTGTGACGATCGATCTCGGAAGCCGGCAATCAGCGCGGGAGGTCTTGCTTGACCGACTGCGAAGGATTGCCGAGGAGCGGGCCTGTCGCAGCTTGATGCTGACCGTCCCCGCGCGGAGCGGCCCTGGCGCGACCCAATGGGCGAAAGGGGATTTCACCGCACCGACGGCGACGCTGGTGTGCGAGCTTGGCTCTAGCGCGCACCATCCGCGCACCGCGCTGGCGGCCTCACCGCGCTAGGCCGAGCCCTGTGGACTTGGGGACGCGCTAGAGCAGGAACCAGATCGCCAGCGCAACGCAAACCACCGTCACCACCAGCCAGATCCACGGCCAGCCTTCGCCTTCGCCCTCCCTGGCCGAGGCGGTGTCGATCGGAGACGGCGTGCGGTTGGTGGTGTCGTACACCGTTTCCGATGTGCTCTTGAGCGCCGGGTTCAGCGGGGTGCTCTCACCGGTGTCCGGCAAGCGATCGCTCATTTGGACCTCCCTCGTGCGCGTGTGGGTGTTCGCTCGGTGCGTGAGTATGTTCGCCGCATCCCTTCGCGGTCAAGCGCCAGTCGACCATCGCCAGCAAGCAGTCGGTACCCGGGTCGGAGCTATCCCGCATCGTTGAAACGAGCGTCGCCCAGTCCTCTTCGTCGGCAAAGCGCGAGAAATCGGCGATCGCCGCGCGGACGTAGCCGGTGGTGCTCAGCCCGGTCTGCTGCGCGGTCTCGGCGACCCGGCGCGCGAGCTCGGGATGCGAACCCGCGAGCCACGCCTGGAACCCGCTCGCCGATCTGCGCGCCGCGCCGAGGATGTCGCCCAGCGTCGTCATCCCTGCGCGGCCGCCGCGTCGATCAGCACGCCTTCGATCTTCCCGCGCCGAGCAAGTTCGGCGACGTAGCGCGCAGCTTCGAGCGACCAGCTGCGGGCCTCGAGCATGTCGGCGATCTTCGCCTGCGCCGCCTCGTACGGCAAAGTCTGGCCGGGGATCCTCCGGTGGAGCCGCAGGACGTGCCATCCGAAGCGCGAACGCACCGGCTCGCTGCCGGTCTCGCCATCCGCCAGCGCCTCGATCGCGCCCTGCACCACCGGGACCAGATCGCCCCGCCGAATCTGGCCGAGCGAACCGTCCTGCAACTTGGATGCGCAGGCCGACATCTCGCGCGCGGCCGCAGCGAACTTGGCCGGGTCTTGGCCGACTTCGGCGATGATCGACCGCGCGCTGGCTTCGGCAGTCGCCCACGCAGCCTCGTCCTGGCCTTCGGGCTCGATCAGCACGTGCGCCGCTTCGAACAGGTCGAGCGTGCGGAAGCGGTGGATGTTGGCGTCGTAGTAGCGCCGGCACTCGAGCTCGCCGGGCAGCACGGGCGCGACTTCCTGCTCGATCACGGCGCGAATGATCGCGTCGTCTTCCGCTTCGTCGCGGCCGTCTTCGTCGGCGTCCGGGTCCCCTGCCACGCCGAGCCGTGCAGCCTCCTGCAACAGCAGTTCGCGAACCGCCAGCGCGCGGGCCGCTTCGACCCATGCGGTTTCCGCATCGGGTGCCGGATGGTGCTGGATTTCGCGCGCGATCGCCTCGGGATCGATCTCGACCCCGTTGACGAACACCTCGCCGAAGCTGGGCGGCGGCGGCATCAGCGGTTCGGGACCGCCGCTGCAGCCGTGGCTTTCGCACGAGCTCGGCATCACCGGCGCCGGGCGCTGGCTCGGATCGGCAAGATTTATGACGTCGAGACGGCGGCTCATGCTCCCTCCTGTCCGCTTTCGGCCATCTGCCGCATGACGGTGGTTCCGCCGAAGCTCGGGGCAACGCCGGCAGGCCCTCGGTCTGGCGAATAGTTCGGCTTGCCGACCCGGCGCGAGCGGACGATCTGGTAGCCCGGCCGCAGGAGGAACCAGATCGGCGCGCTCCAGATATGGACCAGCCGGGTGAACGGCGTGATGACGAACAGGGTCAGCCCGAGCACGATGTGCAGCTTGTAGACCAGCGCCGTCTCCTTGATGATGTCCGGGGCGGCGGGGTTGAGCGTGAGGATGCCGTTGGCCCAGCCCATGAACCGCAGCATCTCGCTGCCGTCGAGGTGCTGGAGCGTCCAGTAGGTGGTCGCCAGACCGAGCGTGAGCTGGAGCCAGATGAGCACCAGCACGAGGATGTCGCCGATCGACGAGCTGCGGCGGATGCGCGGGTCGAACAGCCGGCGGTGGAGCAGCAGGGTGGCGCCAATGTAGGCCAGCAGACCGGCGATGCCTCCCACCACGAGCGCGGCGGTCTGCTTGAAGCCGTGGCCGATGCCCATGAAATCGAGCACGTTCACCGGCGTCAGCAGACCGACCAGGTGGCCGAAGAACAGCACGATGATGCCCATGTGGAACAGGTTCGATCCGATCAGCATCTGCTTGCGGCGCAGGAACTGGCTCGATTGCGATCGCCAGCTGTACTGGTTGGCGTCGAAGCGCATGATGCTGCCGACCACGAGCACCGTGACCGCAAGATAGGGATACCACCCGAACGCCATCTGATTGATGAAATCGGTCATCGTCCTGCCTCCTGTGCCTTGGCCCGGTTGGCCGCCCTGATCCGCGCGACGGGACCGGTCGGTCCGCCCATGTCATGCGCCGCGTGCGAGCTGAACGAGACCGGCGTCTCCTCCCAATCGTCCTCCACGTCGGGATCGATCGGTGGAGTGTTCTCATCGACGCCGGCAACCGCCGCCGTGTCCGGCCGGGCGCCGCTCAGTGCGACCACTCCATGAAAGATCGCCGCATAATCCGACCCGCGCTTGTCGAGCCGCTCGGCCAAAGCAGCGAACACGTGCGCGGGTTGTTCGAGCGTCTCGCGCGCCTCGGATGACGGAAGGCATGAGGCGTATTCGAGGAACACCGGGATGAAATCGGGCAGCTCGCTTGCTTCGAGGAAGATGCCGCTCTCGATGTACTGGTGCCCCAGATCGATCATCGCTTGGCCGCGCTCGCGGCTGTCGCCGTGGACGTGCTCGAACAAGTGCAGCGACAGCGATCGCGAGCGATCGAACAGTTCGCTGTAGGCCGACTGGGAATCGAGCAACTCATCGTCGGCCAGCCGATCGAGCAGCGGCTGGAGCCGCCGCACGGCCGCGCGGGGCAGCGCCCCTTCCGCCCCGATCGCGTCGGCAATCTCGCCCGCGTGGTCCTTCAATTCCTGCGACGGATACCCGAGCAACGCGGCAAAGGCCTTGAGGGTGGTGTTCATGTCGTCGGGACTTCCATGCGCGGATCGCGCGCAGGTCTCTTGGCCCCGCCTCCGAACAGGTTGACCTTGGTCTTGCCCAGCGTGTTTTCCTTGAACCCGAAGCCCGACGAACCGCGCAGGACGAAAGCGTCCTCGTCGAGCTCGCGGCGCGCGGTCGGGATGACGTAGCGGTCCTCGTAGGCTGCCAACGCCATGATGCGGTACATCTCCTCAATCGTCGTGCGGTCGAGGCCCACGCGCGCCGGGATCGATTCGTCGATCCTGCCATCCACGGTCTTGGCGCGCATGTACGAACGCATCGCCAGCATCCGCTCGAGCGCGGTGGCGATCGGCTCCTCGTCGCCTGCCGTCAGCAGGTTGGCGAGGTAGCGCAAGGGAATCCGCAACGACCGGACGTCGGGCATCCCGTCGAGCGCCGAGATCTTGCCGGCTTCCGCGGCCGATTGGATCGGCGACAGCGGCGGCACGTACCAGACCATCGGCAGGGTGCGGTATTCAGGATGGAGCGGGAAGGCGATCTTCCATTCCATCGCCATCTTGTACACCGGCGAGCGGGTCGCGGCCTCGAGCCACTGGTCGGGAATACCCTCGGCCCGGGCGGCTTGCTGCACCGCGAGATCGTTGGGATCGAGGAACACCCCGAGCTGCGCCGGGTAGAGGTCCTTCGGGTCCTCGACGCTGGCGGCTGCCTCGATCTTGTCGGCATCGTACAGCACCACGCCGAGATAGCGGATACGACCGACGCAGGTTTCGGAGCACACCGTCGGCTGCCCGGTCTCGATCCGCGGGTAGCAGAAGATGCATTTCTCGGATTTGCCGGTGGACCAGTTGTAGTAGATCTTCTTGTACGGGCAGCCCGACACGCACATCCGCCAGCCGCGGCACTTTTCCTGGTCGATCAGGACGATCCCGTCCTCGGCCCGCTTGTAGATCGCGCCCGAAGGACACGAGGCGAGGCACGCCGGGTTGAGGCAGTGCTCGCACAACCTTGGCAGGTACATCATGAACGTCTTTTCGAACTGGCCGTAGATCTCCTTCTGGACCCCTTCGAAGTTGTAATCGGCCGAGCGTTTCTCGAATTCGCCGCCGAGCATGTCCTCCCAGTTGCCGCTCCATTCGATCTTGTTGAGCAGCTCGCCGGTGACGAGCGACTTGGGCCGCGCGGTGGGTTGCGCCTGCAGCTCCGGCGCGGATTGCAGCCACTCGTACTCGAACGTGTACGGCTCGTAGAAATCGTCGATCTCGGGCAGGTGCGGGTTGGCGAAAATCTTTGACAGGATGCGCCACTTCGAACCTTGCCGCGGCACGATCCGGCCCCGCTTGGTTCGGACCCAGCCTCCCTTCCAGCGCTCCTGGTTCTCCCAGTCCTTGGGGTAACCGATGCCGGGCTTGGTCTCGACGTTGTTGAACCACGCGTACTCGACGCCTTCGCGGTTGGTCCACACGTTCTTGCAGGTGATCGAGCAGGTGTGACACCCGATGCATTTGTCGAGGTTGAGGACCATCGCGATCTGAGCACGGACCTTCATTCCGCGGCCTCCTTGGTGTCGGTTCGGTTCGCCGCGCCGGTTCCCCAGTCGGCGGTTCCGCCGGCAACGTTGGCGCTGTCGTCAGCGGCTTTGTCGAACCAGTTCACTTCGCTCATCTTTCTCACGATCACGAATTCGTCGCGGTTCGCGCCGACCGTGCCGTAGTAATTGAAGCCATAGGAGAGCTGCGCGTACCCACCGATCATGTGGGTCGGCTTCATGTTGATCCGCGTGACGGAATTGTGGATCCCGCCCCGCTGGCCGGTGATCTGCGATCCGACCGTGTTCACCAGTTTTTCCTGCGCGTGGTACATGATCGCCGACCCCGGCATGATCCGCTGCGAGACGATCGAGCGGGCAGTCAGCGCCCCGTTGACGTTGAACACCTCGATCCAATCGTTGTCGACGATCCCAGCCGCCCTGGCGTCATCCTCGCTGATCCACACCGTCGGTCCCCCGCGGTTGAGGCTGAGCATGATCAGGTTCTCGGTGTAGGTCGAGTGGATGCCCCACTTCTGGTGCGGGGTGAGGATGTTGAGCATGATCTCCTTGTTGCCGTTGGGCAGCTTGCCGATCACCTGCAGCACCGTCTTGGTGTCGATCGGAGGGCGCCAGGTTACGAACCCCTCGCCGAACGCCCGCATCCAGTGGTGATCCTGGTAGATCGACTGGCGCCCCGACAGCGTGCGCCACGGGATCAGCTCGTGCACATTGGTGTAGCCCGCGTTGTAGCAGACGTGCTCGCTCTCCAGCCCCGACCAGGTCGGCGAGGAGATGATCTTGCGCGGCTGCGCGGCGACGTCGCGGAAGCGGATTTTTTCCTCTTCCTTGCCTTCAGCCAGGTGGCCATGGTCGCGCCCAGTCAACTCTCCCAGGGCGGCCCATGCCTTGACTGCGACCTCGCCGTTGGTTTCGGGCGCGAGCATCAGGATCGTCTCACAGGCGTCGATGTCGCTGTCGATCTTGGGCCGACCCGCCGTCGGGCCATCCAGCACGCGCCCGTTGAGATCACCGAGCAACCCGATTTCCTTGTCGGCGTTCCACCCGATGCCCTTGCCCCCATTGCCGAGCTGTTCGAGCAGGGGGCCCATTGACGTGAACCGCGCGAACGTCTCGGGATAATTGCGCTCTACCAACTGCACGTTGGGCATCGTCTGGCCCGCAATCGGCTCGCACTCACCCTTCAACCAATCCTTTGGCTCATACGCCTGCGCCATCTCGCCAGGAGTGTCGTGCTGGATCGGAGTGAGGACCACATCGTGCTCGACGCCGAGAACCTCCGGCGCGATGTCGGAGAACTTCTTCGCGATCGCCCGGAAGATGTTCCAATCGCTTTTGGTTTCCCATGCCGGGTCCACCGCTGCTGACAGCGGGTGGATGAACGGGTGCATGTCCGACGTGTTGAGATCGTGCTTTTCGTACCAGGTCGCGGTCGGCAGCACGATGTCCGAATAGATGCTGGTGGTCGACATTCGGAAGTCGATGTTGACCATCAGGTCGAGCTTCCCGACCGGTGCCTCGTCATGCCACACGATGTCCTGCGGACGATCAATGCGTTCGTCTTTGTCGGTACCGACGACTCCGTGCATCGATCCGATCAGGTGCTTCAGGAAGTACTCGTGCCCCTTGCCGCTCGCGCCCAGCACATTGGAGCGCCAGAAGAACATGTTGCGCGGCCAGTTCAGCGGGTTGTCGGGATCGAGGCACGCTGGTTTGATCTCGCCCGACTTCCACCCGTCGACGACCACCGTCACCGGATCGGCCTGGGTTTCGTGGAGGTGGCGGCCCAGTTCGATCGGGTTCAATTGCAACTGCGGGGCTGACGGGAGCCACCCCATTCGCTCCGCCTTCGCATTGTAATCGATCATGCTGGCCGACCAATCGCCTTCCGGCGCGACCGGCGAAAGAAGTTCGGACATTTTGAGCGTTTCGTAACGCCACTGGTCGGTGTGGGCGTAGAAGAAGCTCGTGCCGTTCATCTGCCGCGGCGGCCGGGTCCAGTCGAGCCCGAACGCCAGCGGGTTCCATCCGGTTTGCGGACGCAGTTTCTCCTGTCCTACGTAATGCGACCAGCCCCCGCCGGACTGGCCGATACAGCCGCACATAACGAGCAGCGCGATGATCCCGCGATAGCTCATGTCCATGTGATACCAGTGGTTGAGTCCCGCCCCCAGGATCACCATCGAGCGGCCGTTGGTCTTTTCGGCCGTTTCGGCGAATTCCCGGGCCACCTGGATGATCGCCGCGCGCGGCACACCGGTCACCTTTTCGGCCCACGCAGGCGTGAAGGGGAGGTCCTGTTCATAACTATCGGCGACGTTGTCCCCGCCAAAACCGCGGTCGACGCCATAGTTTGCACACATCAGGTCAAACACGGTGGCAACGTAACCGGTTGTCTTGTCGGCAAACTGCATGGATTTGAGCGGGACGTTGCGCATCAAGATCTCGTCGTGACCGGTGGCGACGAAGTCATGCGGCGCGGTACCGCCGAAATAGGGAAATGCGACTGGTTCTATGGCGTCTTCGTGACCCGCGAGCGTGGTACGCAGCTTGACCTCCCGGCCTTGGCCGTCCTTTTCCTCGAGGTTCCACTTGCCCTTATTACCCCAGCGGAAGCCGACCGAGCCGAGGGGGGCGACGAGGTCGCCCGACAGCTCGTCGTAAGCAACGGTCTTCCACTGGGGATTGGCGTTCTCTCCGAGTTCTCCGCCGATGTCCGCGGCTCGCAGAAGATGGGCGGGCACCAGCCGGCCGTTTCGTTCGACTATTTTGACGAGCAATGGGAAATCCGAATATTTCCGCGTGTAGTCGGAAAAGTACTCGACCTGCCGGTCAACGTAAAACTCGCGCAGGACCACGTGCCCCAGCGCCAGCGCCAGAGCAGCGTCCGTCCCTTGCTTCGGATGGAGCCACAAATCGGAGAACTTGGCCGCCTCGTTATAGTCGGGCGAGATCACGACGCTCTTGGCGCCGCGATAGCGGACTTCGGAGTAGAAGTGCGCGTCCGGGGCGCGGGTCATGGGGATGTTGGATCCCCACACCAGCAGGAAGCCCGCGTTGTACCAGTCGGCGCTTTCGGGAACGTCGGTCTGCTCGCCCCAGGTCTGCGGCGACGACGGCGGCAGATCGCAGTACCAGTCGTAGAACGAGATCAGGTTGCCGCCGATCAGCGACAGGTAGCGGCTGCCGGCTGCATAAGAGATCATCGACATGGCCGGGATCGGAGAGAACCCCGCGATCCGGTCGGGCCCGTATTTCTTGATCGTATAGGCGTTGGCGGCGGCGATGATCTCGGTGACCTCGTCCCAGCCCGAACGGACGAAGCCGCCGCGGCCGCGCTTCGCGACCCAGTCGCGGCGCTTGTCGGGATTCTCGACGATCGATTCCCACGCGGCGACCGGTGTCATCGTCTTGCGCGCCTCTCGCCAGTGACGCACCAGTCGGGCGCGCACCAACGGGTATTTGATGCGCGTGCCCGAATAGAGATACCAGCTGTAGCTGGCCCCGCGCGGGCAGCCGCGCGGTTCGTGGTTGGGCAGATCCGGCCGGGTACGCGGGTAGTCGGTCTGCTGGGTCTCCCAGGTAACGATGCCGCCCTTGACGTAGATCTTCCACGAGCACGAACCGGTGCAGTTCACCCCGTGAGTCGAGCGCACGATCTTGTCCGCCGCCCACCGCTTGCGATAGGCGTCCTCCCATTCGCGCGGCTCGTCGGTAGTGATCCCGTGTCCGTCGGAGAACTTTTCACGCGCGCGCCGGAAGTAAGTCAGACGGTCGAGGAAATGGCTCATGCGTCGTCGCTCCTGTGATCAGGCTGGCTGGGCATTTGCAGGGCGCCGGCGCGCCCCTTCGTTGCGATGGAGAACCCCGCGCGGTCCGCTGTAGGCGAACCACGTCAGCGCGGCGCAGCTCAGGTAGAAAATGAGGAAGCCCCACAGCGCGGCGTCGGCGGTGCCGGTGAGGTCGATCGACGACCCGTAGGCCTTGGGAATGTAGAACGCGCCGTAGGCCGCGATTGCGGAGGTGAAGCCGATCACCGCCGCGCCTTCGCGCTCCGCCTGGACCCGGCGCTGGTCGTCGGTGAGGCCGGGCTCGGCGAGGTCGATCGCCTGGCGCATGATTCCCGGCACCATCTGGAAGGTCGAGGCGTTCCCCACCCCGCTGACGAAGAACAGCAGCAGGATCATCCCGAAGAAACCCGGGAAGCTCGCGCGGTCGAGGAAGTAGATCATCCCCACGATGGCGAATATCTGGACCACAAAGACCCAGAAGGTCACCCGCGCGCCGCCCAGCCGGTCCGATATCCAGCCCGTCCCGGCCCGCGAGAGCGCCCCAAGCAGCGGGCCGACGAAGGCATACTTGAGCGCGTCGACTTCTGGGAAAACCATCTTCGCGAGCAGCGGAAACCCGGCCGACATGCCGATGAAGGTCCCGAATGTGCCGGTATAGAGCCAGCACATCAGCCAGGTGTGGGCACGGCTGAAAATCGAAGCCTGGTCGGCGAACGTCGAGCGCGCGGAAAGGATGTCGTTCATCCCGAACCATGCCGCCAGAGTGCCAAGGCCGATCAGCGGCACCCACACGAACCCGGCGTTCTGCATCCAGAACTGCGTACCGTCCGTCGCCGTCTGGGCTTGCCCGCCGAGCGCGCCGAACAGGCTCATCGTGACCACCACGGGGACGAGGAACTGCATCAGGCTGACGCCGAGGTTGCCCAGCCCGGCGTTGATCGCCAGCGCGTTGCCCTTCTCCGACTTCGGGAAGAAATAGCTGATGTTCGCCATCGACGAGGCGAAGTTGCCCCCGCCAAAGCCGCACAGCAGCGCGAGGACGAGGAAGATCAGGTAGGGCGTCTGCGGATTCTGGACCGCATAGCCGATCCCGAACGCGGGGATCAGCAAGGAGGCGGTCGATAGCGTGGTCCACAGCCGGCCGCCGAACACCGGCACGAGGAAAGCGTAGAAGATGCGCAGCGTCGCCCCCGACAACCCCGGCAACGCCGCGAGCCAGAACAACTGGTCCGTGGTGAAATCGAAGCCGATCGCGGGCAGCCGCGCGACGACGACGCTCCACACCATCCACACGGCGAACGAAAGCAGCAGGCAGTAAGTCGAGATCCAGAGGTTGCGCTGGGCGATAGGGCGTCCGGCGGTCTGCCAGAACGCCGGATCCTCGGGCCGCCAGTCTGCGATCGGTCCCGCCTTGCGCGGCGGGGCGACGATGCCCGGTTCTCCCAGGCCCTGCATTTCGGGCAGCTCCGGCACTTGCGCCGACGTGCCGCGGCGCAGCGCGCTGCGCTCCATCTGGCGGATCGCGAAATGCATCCACACCAGCGCGACCAGCACGAGCACGAACAGCAGCACGAACGCGCTGGTCCAAACCCCCGTCAGGTCGAGCAACGCACCGAATGCGAGCGGGAGGATGAAGCCACCCAAGCCGCCAATCATGCCGACCAGTCCGCCGACCACGCCGACGTGGTTGGGGTAATAAACAGGGATGTGCTTGAACACGGCGGCCTTGCCGAAGCTCATGAACAACCCGAGCACGAAGATCGTCACCAGGAATGGGACGAGGCCCATCTGAGTACGGAAGCTGATCGGTCCGTGGATGCCTTCAATGATGTACGTTGTCGGAGGGTAAGACAGCATGAAGGTGGTCAACACCGACAAACCGAAGGTCAGGTATAGCACGGACCGTGCGCCGTAGCGGTCCGACAGCTTGCCGCCGTACATCCGGAACACGCTCGCCGGGACCGAGTAGAACACCGCCAACATGCCGGCAGTCTCCACGTCGAGGCCGTACACTCCCATAAGGTAGCGCGGCAGCCACAGCGCCAATGCGACAAAAGCGCCGAAGACGAAGAAATAATAGAGCGCGAAACGCCAAACCTGGACATTGCCGAGGACCGCCATCTGCTCCTTGAGCGGGATGCCCTTGCGCCCCTCTTTCCGGCGCGCGACCTCGTCGGGATCCTCGCGGGTCAGCACAAGGAAGATCACCGCCGTCGCGATCAGTCCGGCGGCCCAGATCTGCGCCACCGTCTGCCAGCCGAACGCGACCATCACGAACGGCGCCGCGAACTTGGTCACCGCCGAACCGACGTTGCCGGCGCCGAATATGCCCAGCGCGGTACCCTGCCGTTGGGGCGGGTAGAACTTCGAGACGTACGTGACGCCGACCGAGAACGTGCCCCCGGCGAGACCGACGCCGAGGGCTGCTAGCAGCAGGGTTTCATAACTGTCTGCGTAGGACGTGAGGAACGTCGCGATACCGGCCAGCACCATTACCGCCGCGAACACTCGGCGCCCGCCGATCTGGTCCGCCCACACGCCGAGCAGCACGCGCGAAAGCGAGCCGGTCAGGATCGGGGTTCCGATCAGCAGCCCGAATTGCGTCTCGCTGAGGCCGAGCTCGTCCTTGATTTGGAGGCCGATGATCGAAAAGATTGTCCAGACGGCAAAGCAGGCAGTGAAAGCGGCGGTGCTCGTCCACAGCACCCGGCCGTCGCCGCGTCCTGTTGATGGTATTGCGTCAGCGGACATTTGGTCCTCGTGATCCGGCTGGGCCTGCCAGGACCATGGGCCTTCGATGCCGTGGCGCATTGACCAGAATCATTTCGGCGTCCGACGTCCCGCGATCCCGCTTCAGGAGCGCCGCCTCGCTCATCCCCCTGTCACGCTCATATGGCGCGCCACCGATGGAGCGGCGGCCAAGCCGATGCGGAAGTCGTGACGCCGCGGCTTGCGCGCCAGTAGTCGGTCGAGCAACGCGTTGACTTCCTCCACGCCGCCCTCGCGCATCGCGTCGCGCAGTTCGACCTTCTGGTCGTGCCCGAGGCAACCATAGACGGTTCCGGTGGCCGCCACCCGAATCCGATTGCAGCCGTCGCAGAAGTTGTTCGTCAAGGGCGTGATCAATCCGAGCCGGATGCCAAGTCCACCGACTTCGAAATAGCGCGCCGGCCCGCCTGTGCGTTGCAGCGAAGGCGTCAGATCGAAACTGTCCTCGAGAGCGCGCCGGACTCGGTCGAGCGGGAGGTAGTGCTCCGTGCGGTCCTCTTCGACGGCGCCCAGCGGCATCGTCTCGATCAGCGTGAGATCGTGACCCTGGCTGCCGCACCAGCGCAGGATGTCGGCGATCTCCTCCTCGTTGATGCCGGCGAGCGCGACGGTGTTGATCTTGACCGCCAGGCCTGCGGCGCGCGCCGAGTCGATCCCCCGCAGCACTTGCGCGAGGTCGCCGCCGCGGGTGACGTGAGCGAAGCGATCGGCGCGCAAGCTGTCGAGGCTGACGTTCACCCGGCGGACGCCGGCCGCGTAGAGCCCTTGTGCGAACTGTGCGAGCCGGGTCGCGTTGGTCGTCAAGGTGAGTTCGTCGAGGCCGGAACCGATCCGAGTTCCGATCGCCGCGACAAGCTCGAGAAACCCCCGGCGGACCAGCGGTTCGCCTCCGGTGAGGCGGATTTTGCGCACCCCGCGCGCAATGAACACGTCGGCGAGGGCGGCAATCTCCTCGAGCGAGAGAATCTCGCGCCGGGGCAGGAACTGCATGCGCTCGGACATGCAATAACGGCAGCGCAAATCGCAGCGATCGGTAACCGAGAGGCGGACATAATCGATCGTGCGACCAAAGCTATCGACCAGCCCCGGCTGAGTGCCCGGTGTGACCCCGTCCCGCATCACGCTGCCTACACACCTCCGAAAGAGTTGCCGCTCGCTACCCCAGCTTGTGGTCAATTATGTGATATGAATCAATTGCGGAATGTGCCGGCGAAGTACGGCTGCGGCATGCAGTCCCCTTCGATAACGGCGGGCACCTTCGCCCGCTATGCCCGCGCGAACGTTCCGCGCTACACCAGTTAGCCCACAGCGCCGGCCTTTTCGCCAGCGGTCGGTGAGAGTCACTACCGGGGTTGGCTATCCGCGATTCCGCAAGGCGCCGGCATCTCCGTATATCTCCACGTGCCATTCTGCCGGGCGATGTGCCTTTATTGCGGATGCCACACGACGGTCACCGCGCGGGACGAGCCGATCGCGCGTTATCTCAATGCGCTCGAGGCTGAAATCGAGCTCGTCGCGGCCGCGATGCCACACGGCCTAGTGCTCAAGCACCTGCACTTCGGAGGCGGCTCGCCGACGCTGGTGCCGCCAGACCGGATGATCGCGCTGATGGCGAGGCTGCGGTGCCACTTCGCGTTTGCCCCGGACGCCGAGATCGCGATCGAGGTCGATCCGCGCACCTTGAGCGCAGAGTTGGCCGAAGCGCTCGGTAAGACCGGGTTCACCCGCGCCAGCATCGGGGTGCAGAGCTTCGACCCGGTCGTGCAGCGGGCAATCAATCGCGTGCAGAGCTTCGAAGTCACGCAGGCGGCCATCGATTTGCTAGGGAGAGCGGGTATTGAGCGCATCAACCTCGACCTCATCTACGGCCTGCCGCACCAGACGGTGCAATCGTGCTGCGATACCGTGACACAGGCACTGGAGCTTGCGCCCGACCGCTTCGCGGTCTTCGGCTATGCGCATGTCCCGGCGTTCAAGAAGCATCAGCGCCGGCTCGACGAAGCCGCTTTGCCCGACATGGAGGAACGCCTCGCGCAGTCGCAGGCGATCGCTGCTTCGCTGACGGAAGTCGGGTTAGCCGAGATCGGCCTCGACCATTACGCGCGTGCCGACGATCCGCTGGCTGAAGCGTGGCGGACCGGCGCGCTGCACCGCAACTTCCAGGGCTATACCACGGACGATGCCGACGTTTTGGTCGGCTTCGGCTCCTCGGCGATCGGACAACTGCCGCAAGGCTATGCCCAGAACACCGTGCTGATCTCCGACTACTTGCAGCGTGTGGCCGAAGGCCGGCTGCCGGTCGCGCGCGGCTACGCCTTGTGCGAGGAAGACAAGGTTCGCGCGGCGGTGATCGAGCGCATCATGTGCGACCGGCGGGTCGATCTCGCCGCTGTGTGCGGCAGCTTTGCCTGGGAGCCGGCGCAGATTGTCGACGAGGATTATCTCGCCGCGCTCGAGGACGACGGCCTGCTCGCGCGCCGTGGCATGGTGCTCGAAGTCACGCCGGCGGCATATCCTTTGGTGCGGTCGGTGGCCGCGGCGTTCGACGCCGGCCTCGCCCAGAACCGCGAGCGCTATTCGCGCGCGGTCTGAGCGCTGATCAACCGCACTTCGAATAACCGCATTCGAGGCAGTTGGTGCAACCTTCGACCTTGATCACCGCCGCCGCGCCGCATTGGGAACAGAACGCGCCGGGCGACCGCGTCGGCACCGCCTTCACCGGCTCGTCGAGCGGAAGCGATGGCTGAACCAGCCCCATGTGGCGCTCGATCACCCCGCCGATCGCGGCGAGCAACGAAGGCACGTACTTGCCTTGCACCCACGCGCCGCCACGCGGATCGAACACGGCCTTCAGTTCCTCGGGCACAAACGACACGTCACCGCCGCGCCGGAACACCGCCGATATCATGCGAGTGACCCCGACCGTCCAGGCATAGTGTTCCATGTTCTTGGAGTTGATGAAGATTTCGAACGGCCGTCGTCCCTGCGGCGTATCGACGTCGTTGATGGTGACGTAGACCGCATGCGCGCTGTCGGGCCACTTGAGCTTGTAAGTGTGCCCTTCAAGATCGTCGGAACGCGCCGCGAGGGCGAGTTCCTGCTGTGGCGGGCTTGCCGGGATCGGATCCGTTTCGACCTGCAAGACCGAGCCTGTGATCGCGTTCGGGCGATATGTCGTCAGTCCCTTGCAACCCAAGGCATAGCCATCGACGTAAATGCTGGTGAACTCGTCGAACGTGATATCTTCGGGGCAGTTCACGGTCTTTGAAATGGAGCTGTCCACCAGCGCTTGCGCTTCCGCCTGCATTCTCAGGTGATGCGAAGGCCTGAGTGTCTGCGCGCTGACGAACAGCTCCACCGGCGGCGGCGCCTCTCCCCGCGCCGCCTGCCAAACCTGCAGTCCGTAATCGACCACCGACTCGAAACGCGCGGAGCCGTCCGGCTGCAGGATCCGCCGTTTGTAGGAAAAGGCAAAGACCGGCTCGATGCCCGATGACACGTTGCCCGCCAGCAACGACGTGGTTCCGGTCGGTGCGATCGAAGTGAGGCAACCGTTTCGCAAGCCATGGAGTGCGATCAGGTCACGTACGTCCTGCTCAAGATCGACCAAGTTGGGTCGGTCAAGCATGACCGCATCGTAAAGAGGAAAGGTCCCTTTCTCGGCCGCCAGCAGCGCCGACGCTCGATATGCCTCCCGTTTGATCACCCGTAACCAGTTCCGCGTGAGCGCAAGCGCATCGTCGCTTCCATAACTTGCGCCGCAAAAGAGCAATGCATCGGCCAACCCGGTAATCCCGAGGCCGATCCGCCGCTTCTGCTTCGCTTCCGCGTCCTGCTGGGGAAGTGGGTAGCGCGATATGTCGATCACATTGTCGAGCATTCTCACTGCCGTGCGCGTGAGTTCTCCCAAATCCCACTCGTAAATCCGCGCTTCGTCAGTAAATGGTCGCTCGACCAGCGCGGCGAGGTTGATCGAACCAAGCAAGCAAGCGCCGTACGGCGGTAGCATCTGCTCACCGCAGGGGTTGCTCGCCGATATCGTCTCGCAATGAGCCAAATTGTTTGCCGCGTTGACACGATCGACGAAAATCACCCCGGGTTCGGCGCAATCATATGTCGATCGCATGAGGCGATCCCACAGGTCTTTGGCCGGAACCGTCCGATGCACTTCACCTTCGAACACCAGCGGCCATTCGCCGCCGGCGCGCAGCGCTTCCATGAAAGCGTCGGTGACGAGCACCGAGATATTGAAATTGCGAAACCGCGTCGCATCGCGCTTGGAATCGATGAAATCCTCGATGTCCGGATGATCGATCCGCAGGCAGCCCATCATCGCTCCGCGGCGTTGCCCCGCCGAGTGCACCGTCCGGCACATGGCATCCCAGCAGTCCATGAACGACAATGGACCCGACGCCTGCGCTCCGACACCCTTCACGAAGCTGCCGCTCGGCCGGATGGTCGAAAAGTCCATTCCGACCCCGCCCCCTTGCTGCATCGTGATCGCGGCTTCACGCAGGTGGTCGAAGATGCCCGACAGGCTGTCCGGTATGGTGCCCATCACGAAGCAGTTGAACAGAGTGACGGTGCGACCGGTGCCCGCGCCCGCGATTATCCGCCCTGCGGGAATGAACTTGAAGTCACAGATCGCGTCAAAGAAGCGCTCCTGCCAGGCGTCTCGTACGTCCGCCGGTTCCGCTCGTGCCACTGCGGCAGCGACTCGCCTGGCGGTGTCGGCGTAGTCCTCGTCGCCCTCGCCATCGGCCGCTGCGAAACGGTACTTGGAGCGCCAGATTTCCTCCGCCAACCCGACTTCGAAACCCATCGCCACCTCCGTTTGGTCTTCGGACGGGATACCATGTTCGGGGTGCGCGAGATTGATCTAGCGCAAACCGCGAGCGGCTTACCACACAGGCTCAGGCAGTCTCGCCCAGCCGCGGTTTGATGAGGATGGGGCCATAAGCCGCAAGGAACGTGATGAACGCAGCTATCCAGAAGATTGCCGACCAGCGCATGCCGAGAGTGTAGTCGAGCAAGGCAAACGCAGCGGAGACGCGCAGCACGGCGCCGATCGTGACCAGGGCATACAGAAGAACCGTCGCCGGTGAGGCGCGCAACGGGCGCCCGGTGTGGCCCAGGGTGGAGCGGGTCATCACGGCCAGGATCATCGTCGCCATAGCGCCGGCGGTAAGCGCGTGGATCGCCCCGGACCGCGAGACCAATGGGTCGACCACCGACCAGCCGAGCAATACCAGTCCCACCGGCAGCCACAGGTATCCCACATGCAGAACGAGCACGAGTGGATCGGCGAATGTCCGGAATCCCTTCCAGCGCGCCAGTCGCACAAGTTGCATGGCGCCGGCCAACAGCAGGGCCCATCCTGCAGGCAGGCTGTCGGGTGCGATCCACCAGCACATCAACCCGGCTGCAGTGATACCGATGGTTGCGATGTCGTACTTGCCCGGTTGTCCGGGCAATCCTTGCCGCACCCCTTGCTTGGTGAGCCAGTTTCGCGTGAACGACGGGACGATCCGCCCCCCGATCAGCGAGATCATCACCACGATCAGAGATAAACCTGCTCGCCACCCGAGCCCGTCATCGGCAACAAGGCCCAGTCCAACCGCGTGATCGATGGCATTGGCGCCGCCGAACAGCAGGATCAGCACGACCATCGGCACGTTGCGGTTCTTGGCCGCCAGAACCTCTCGGCCGGCGACCGCAGCCAGCACGAAGTAGAATCCGATATCGAGGAGCGCCGCGCCCCAAGTCCCGATCGAGGCCGACCACAGCACACCAAGCCGCGCCGCCAGCCACAGCAGAAACAAGCCGAGCAGCGGCATCCCCGCGATCGGCAGCCTGCCGGTCCAGTTGGGAATGGCGGTAAGGAGGAACCCTGCGACGATCGCGCCGACGAACCCGAACAACATCTCGTGCCGATGCCAGGCCAAGGGATCGAAAGCGCTGGGTAGGACGATCGCTCCCGCCAGAGAGCAGAGCCAGAGCACCAGCGCGATCATTGCCCATACCGCTCCGCCAAGGAAGAAGGGCCGGAACCCACCGCGCAGGACCGCAGGCGACGCTGCCATTCGAGCGCGCCGAAGAGCCAGCATCTTCTCTCCGCGGGTCTCCATGGTGGTTCCTTTGTCTGGCGGGTTGATCTGGCAAATAGACGCGTTTCTTTTGACTGGCCGATTTGCGCCAAGATTGACGTCCATCAATTTAGGCCGGTTTTTTCCACCGACCGCGATACGCGCGTGCCGCAAAACTCCTTTTTTGCCTCCACGGCGGGCGGGGTGATCTAAGTCAATATTGCCCCGAGACGGTGCTCTACCGTTTCGGCAATCTTCCGCGATGCTCGCCCATGAACCGGTGCGATTTGCCACTCGAGCCGCATTCTCGAGCACGGAAGCCGAGCCCAGTTACGCGGATGCCATTCGCTTATCTTCGGATCACGCAAGGAGCACGTAAAATGAGTGTCGCAACTATCGAGCCGCTTCGGCAGCGCAACGTGGGCGAGATCGCCGTGAACCTGCCGGGCGCAACGGGCGTCTTCCGGCGCTTCGGAATCGATTTCTGCTGCCACGGGGCCGCTCCGCTCGACCAGGCGGCGAAGGCGGCCGGGATCGATGTGGAGATCCTCGAAGAGGCGCTTGAAG
Source organism: Parafrankia sp. BMG5.11 (assembly GCF_004337455.1). NCBI lineage: Bacteria > Bacillati > Actinomycetota > Actinomycetes > Frankiales > Frankiaceae > Parafrankia > Parafrankia sp. BMG5.11. Next base: position 332,157 of record NZ_SJXI01000015.1, read on the forward strand.
CGCTCGACACGACACGGTCGCCGGAGCCGGCACAGGATGTCGGAGCCATTATCGATCACATCGTTAGCCGTTTTCACGAGGTCCACCGTCGCCAACTTCCGGAGCTGATCGCGCTTTCGCGCAAGGTCGAACAGGTCCACGCCGGCAAGACCGGAGTCCCCGCAGGGCTCGCCGACCTGATGCAGCACGCGCTCGGAGAGCTGGAGGTTCACATGCGGAAAGAAGAATTGATCCTCTTCCCGGCCATGCGCCGCGAGGGGGCGAGCCTGCTCGATGGACCGATCACGCAGATGCGCGACGAGCACGTCGAACACGGCGAATTCATCGAGCGCGTGACGCAGATGACCAACGACTTCACTCCTCCCGAAGGCGCCTGCGGCACCTGGCGCGCGCTCTACACCGGCGCCGCGCAGTTCAAGGATGACCTGATCGAGCACATCCACACCGAGAACAACATCCTGTTCCCGCGCTTCGAGGCCGCTGCTGCGGGATGACGAGAGAATGAGGCGAACGGGCGGTTCAGGCCGATGGCGCTGATCGAGTTCGAACATACCCCCAATCCTGACGCCTTGCGGGTGCAGACCGGCCAGATGTTCACCAACGGCCCGGCGCGCGACTTCGATCGCTCGAACTGCGGCGACTACCCGCTTGTCCATGCGCTGCTCGCCATCGATGGGATCGTTCGCGTGATGCTCGGCCGCGACTTCGTGACCGTCGTTCGCAGCGGTCCGGACATCGGGTGGGAAGCGCTGCGACCGGAAATCGCACTGGCGTTGCTGGAAGCGGGCGATTGCGCACCCGCGGCGCCGGTTCAGGTCCGGAAAGCTCCGCTCAGCGAAGTTGAGCAGCACATCGAACAAGTGCTCGACCGCTACGTCAGGCACCTGCTGGCGAAGGACGGGGGAGAAGCGGTGCTTGAGCGGTTCGATACAGCGCAAGGTACCGCATGGGTCAGGATGGGAGGCGCGTGCGGAGGTTGTCCTTCGGGCACGACGACGCTCAAGCGAACGATAGAACAGACAATTGTGCACTGGGTCCCTGAGGTGAAGCGCGTTCAGTCAGTGGCGGATGCAGCCGCGCTCGCGGAAGATCCGAAGGTCCGCTTCCGCCGCTGGGTGCAGGCGAAATGGGGCAAAAGCTGAACCGCTGATCGTATTCTGACCGCAACGACACCGAAATTAACGGGTGCGATGACTATTGCGAGCGCACCCGCCAGCCAATTCAACCCTGAAGCGAACAGCATGATAAATCAGCGCAAAAGGCGAAAGCGGAATTTCGCCGCATGATGCTCATAATCGTGGTCATCGCGATCCTGATGGTGATCGGCGCGTTATTCTGGCTGCACTCGCAGGGAACGCTCACGGTGCACATGGTCGTCGCGAGCATCCTCGGCGTGTTCTTCTCGGTCGTGCTCGGAACGGGTCTCTTCGCACTCGCGTTTTTCAGCGACAAGAGCGGCCACGACACCAACGTCACCAATGCTTCGCGTCGCCACAACGCGAGTGCAGCGCGCGGAGCCGGCGAGACGAGCCACGCGGTCGGCGATGCTTCGAGGAATCATGACAACCGCTGACGCGAGCGGCCAGACCCCAACGGCGCCGGGGTACTGAGGCTGCTTCGGTCATGGCGCACCCTTTGCAGATACGCGCCCACGATTTCCTTGGGTTGGGTGATAAGGCGAGCCGCCGGCCCGCCGCACATGGCGCTGCACCGGCCTGCGCGCAGTTGGCGATCTGGTGATCCTGTTTTGCCTAGGCGGCTGATCAGAGGTCACGAGCGGAGGGGCAGCATTAGAATCGTCCGGTTTGGTGCCCCCATTCTGCGAGGACCACTAACCGACAGGGCCGACCTCAGTGTCGCGTGTTGGTGGAAAGCGCGACCGGGCACGACAGCGTGCGCTGGCATGGCGCGCCAAAACTCGCCAATCAATCACACTCTGAAGGCGGCCGGCCTTCCACGGTCGTCGGCATCCCTTGTCCGCGTCCCAAAGCAGCGACTGGCAGACTCTGAGTCAGCTCAATCGAGCAGCAGGATCGTCAGCAATAAGGATGACGGCTCGATGGCTCGCACTCCGTGCGTCAGGCCTGCGTCGAAGAAGACCCACTCGTGCTCCGCCAGCGACAGGGACTTGTCCGGCAAGTCGATCACGACCTTCTCTTTGAGGCAGAGCAGGGTGAACCGCCCGGAGACAGTGTGGGCGGGCTTTGAGTGAATGGCTGTTCGTGCAAGCCGCGAGCGAGTCGTTCTGCCGCAGTTTCTCGCTTGATCCCAAAACCGTCGTAGGCGCTGAGTTATTCGCTCTAGGAAATGGCTAATGGGATGTTCCCCAGCTCCGCTCGCTGCTCACCGCGACCGCTGCGGGAAATGCCGCCATCGATGCTTACGAGATGGACCTCCATCGTCCGGGCGAGCCGACGCGCTGCCTTATTCCTAATGCGCACGTTCTCGATCACAACGCCGATGAAGTTCCGCGCCTCGTCCTTGCGGTACTCGATGAGAGAGAGGCGAGAAATGCCGCGCGCGCGATGGCCACACTGCTCCGCGAAAAGTAAGTTCTGGTCCAGGAATTGAATCACCGGGTTGCCAACAGCCTTCAGATCATCGCGAGTGTGCTTATGCAGCGTGTTCGCAGCGTGCAGTCGGAAGAAGCGCGAGGCCACCTGGAAGACGCGCACCACCGCGTCATGTCGGTAGCAACCTTGCAGCGACAGCTTGCTAAAAGCGCTTCTGGCGATGTGGCGTTGCGGCCCTACCTTACTGACCTATTCGCCAGTATCGCCGCTTCGATGATCTTCGATCCCGACATGGTGGGCCTCACCGTGGATGCCGACAATAGCGTCATGTCCGCCGATCGGGCGGTCAGCATAGGTCTCACCGTTGCAGAGCTGGTTATTAACTCGCTCAAACACGCCTACCCGGACCTTGGCCGGAAGGGCTCGATCCGGATTGCTTTCGAGACAACGACCGCGGGCTGGATGTTGACTCTAGCCGATGATGGGATTGGCATTCCCGACGATCACGCGAGCGGCAAACCAGGACTGGGAACGGGTATCGTCAATGCGTTGGCAAAGCAGCTTGCGGCTACCGTGGAAGTAACTGATGCCAAGCCTGGCTGCGTGGTAACAGTCATCCACCGCTGATCGTATTGCCTCCGGTGAGGCGCACGGGACGATATCCGAAATCAGATCGAGGACTGAACGGCCGCTTCCGGCATTCGTCGCTTCGAAGCGGACTGGCGGCAAGCGGCCCACTAACTGCCATCGATCTGGTTCTACCTTGCCGCGGTCGACAACGGTGGCAAGGTAGGCCGCATGAGCTCTCTCGACGCAGCACGTTCCTACATCCTGACCTTGTCCTGCCCGGATAGGGTCGGAATTGTCGCGGCCATCAGCGGACACCTGGCCAGGATTGGTGGCTTTATCGTCGATAGCCAACAATATGCGGATCTGGACGCCGGACGTTTCTTCCTGCGCATCGAGTTCAAAGCTGATGGAAAAGCGTTTCCGGGATCGCTGGAAGAGCTTCGTGCCGGGCTCTCCCCGATCGCGAAGCAGCATGAGATGAATTGGGAGCTACTGCCTTCAACTCATCGCCCGAAACTGCTGATTGCCGTGTCGAAGGGTAGCCATTGCCTCAACGACCTCCTCCACCGTTGGCAGACCGGCAACTTGCCCGTCGATATCGTCGGAGTGGTATCGAACCATCCTGACCTTCGCGGTCTCGCCGAATGGCACGGCGTCCCTTTTCACTACCTGCCGGTCAGTGCGGATAAGAAGGACGAGCAGGAGGCAGAGCTACTCTCCATTTTTGCGCGGACTGCCGCCGACTATCTGGTCCTCGCTCGCTACATGCAGGTGCTCTCCAGCGGCATGGCCGATCGCCTTTCTGGAAGGTGCCTAAACATTCACCACAGCTTCTTGCCGAGTTTCAAGGGTGCGCGGCCGTACCACCGCGCCCACGAGCGCGGAGTGAAGCTGATCGGCGCAACTGCTCACTTCGTGACCCGCGATCTTGATGAGGGTCCAATCATCGAGCAGGACGTTGAGCGCGTCGATCATCGTGCGACCGACGAGGACTTGGTGAGGATCGGACGAGACATCGAGGCCCGGGTGCTGGCGCGTGCAGTCCGTTGGACCGCCGAGCGAAGAGTGTTCCTGAATGGCATCAGGACAGTTGTTTCGCTAAGGAGCCAGCGTGAGCTCTCGGTCCGGAGTTAGTCAGATGCGAACCGCCAGCTTTCGACACTAGACTTGGCCCTGCAGGCGCGCGATCCCGCTGTGCGCGCTCGGCGTGTCCCGATGGCTTAGCACAATTCTAGGAGCCCGATTGTGCCGCATGGCTAAGCGGAGGGGGCTGCCTATCGGCGAAGCGAGTCAACTTCGTAATGGCGCTCTTCGCCAACGTAGGATCGCGGTTGAGGTAATAGCTGTCCAGGATGGCTGCGACGTCTTTAAGAGAGTGCCGGGTGATCGTAGCGCTCTCAGGTACCGAACAACCAGCCTGAGCTAGGCGGGTGACGGCTGTCCCACGAAGATCGTGGAAGCTCAGTCCTTCGATCCCAGCCTTCTTGCAGGCCTTGCGCCAGGAGGCCCGAAATCCGCCTTCGGTCCAAGGGGTGCCTCGCTCAGTGCGGAGAATGGTCACTTCTCCCTCACCGCCGGTCAAGGCGTTGGGCTCAGTTGGCTTTGTGTGCTCGAGTACCTTCACGAGCGCAGGCGCGACGGGAATTTCGACGCGCATGCCTGTCTTGCGTTGCCGTAGGCGAATGACGCCATCTCGATAATCGAGCCACCTCAAACGTAGCAAATCACCCTGACGTTGACCGGTCCAAAGCGCGAGCGTTAGAGCTGCGCTGATGTGTGGGGGAGCAACCGCTGTGAATGCAGCCTCTTGTTCGAATGTCCACACTTGCCCAGAGCGGTCGGGACGATACACCCTTCCTCCACGTTCGCACGGATTGACAGTCACCATGCCCCGGTTCTTCGCCCATGAAAGGGTGCGGGCGAGAATGGCGAACGCGTAATCGGCCTGTCGCCGCGACTTCGCGGCCAGCCGATCTCGCCAGCCGTGGATGTCACCCCGGACGCGCCGATCCTCAAGCGCCACCAGCGGCAGATCTCCGAACTCTTTCTCCAGGGCCAGGAGATGCCTCGAGTAGTCCTTCTGAGTACGCGGAGCGAGGGCGCTGAAATCGGGCGACGCACGAAATTGGTCGAAGACGTGTTGAAGCGTGTCAGTGCGAGCGCGGAAGCGGCTTGCCCAAGCTTCCGCATAGCTAGCGTGGAATTCTGGCGATCCGAACTCCCCTTGTAGGCGAGGGCCGCCCTTCCAGGCGTAGAAGTAGGTCCTGAACGAGCCATCGGCCATCCGTTTGCGGATACGATTGAGGCCCTTAAATGGAGCGCGCATCGCGGCGCTCCTTCCATGTGTCGTAGGCGCTCTGCGAGGATGCGGCAGTGGGCGCATGCGACAGGCGGATGCTGCCGTCGCGGCCAACCTCGGTCGCCGTGATCTCCAAGCCTGCACGTTTGACCGCGTCGACGGCGCGAGTGATGTCCGAGGGTCGGAAGCGCGGCTGGCGATGGCGCTTTGATACCTCGTGCTCGGGACCTGACGGGGCAGGGGCTTGCTTCGGTGCCTCGAGGTGATCGAGCGGCGCGAAGTGTGGTCGATAGCGAGAACTGGTCTCCACGTAGCCAATCGCACTGCAGAGCTCGTCGATGTGCTTTTGTATGATTGGGGTAGGGCCGCTGCCAAAAGTTTCCCCGATAGTTTTGGCATCGGGGTAAGTGGAGCGGAAGCGCAGCAGTGCTTCTCGAACACGCGCGGTTACCTGGATCGTTCTCGCCGGCGAGTATTTCGCAAGTGGCCTTGGGATCTCGATCGCATCCTTAAGTCGGCCCTCTTGATCCCACAGATCAGAGAGCTTTAGGCCGGCAATCTCGTGCGCGCGCAGGCTAGCCGAAGTTTTCAGCCAGAGGATCAGTTCGTCTCTGAGAGGCCGCTCACTAGATGCCGCGATATGCTCGAGGGCAGCTTTAACCTGATTGTCGCTGAGGGGGCGGGCCTTGATTTGCCAAGCTGTCATGCAGCAACGCCTTTCAAGACGTGCAAAGCATAGAGACCGGTGCGCAAGGCATCGAACTGGCAAGCTCGATAGTCCTTGCCGAAATCCGGAAGTTTCGTGTGCAACTCTGGATCGTGCTTGCTTAGCCAGTTGCCGACCGCGCTTGAAACCACAGGCGTTACTGAAGCTCGCAGCCCATGTTCGACCAGAAACTCCAGCTTCATCTGGATGGCGCGGACTGAGTATGGCCCTTTCTCGGGGCCCTTACGCAACACCAGATCTCGAATTTGATTGCGCTTAAGAAATTCGTTTAGTGCAGTTCTCATTTCCCCAGCTGGGTTGCAGTCGGTGGCGAGGGTGACTGCTATGGACTTATCGTCATCCACCCGAACGCCAGACTGTCTCCAGACCAAGGTAACGATCACCAGGCGTCCGCGGCTTGCCGCGGCCGCACTTATCCGAACCAGTCCGGGTTGGAGGCGGTTCACCATGGCTCGCCGGCTCACGCTGCCGCCAGTTCGATCCAAGTGGGCGGAGGTCCGTCCGGAAACAGTGAGGCACGATGCTCGAGCACTCGCGCGACAACGAAGGCAGCGGTTTCGATACACCGCTGCTGAACCTTGCGCTCGGGAGCAGTCAGCTCGTCCTGAGGAAGGGGCAGCAGCCAGTTGGCCCGATTTACCCACCCAGTCACTGCACAGGCGTGGACCCGGCTAGTCCCCACGCTGGGAATGAATTCGAGGATTGTTTCGACCTTGACCGCAAGCGGAGCCGCTTTGTGCGGCCCCGTATCTGGGCCTCGACGGATAACGACATGCGGGATCTCCATTCCTTTCGTGAACAGCTCAAGCCAGTGCTCGAACTGCGGATGGGTGACGCGCTCCTCATCGACCGGGAGGGTGAGGCACGCCGTTGGCGCAAGCCGCATCGAGCGTCCTGTCCAGTTGAGCGTAACAAGGCTGAAGATGTTGCCTGAAGTCACGACGGCCGATACGCGAAACGGTTTGGTCACGAGGAGATCATCAGGATAGATAAAACTGATTTTGTTCATATGTTTACCTCCAATGGTTCGATGTGGTTGTTAATCGGATTCCAGATTGCTCGCTGCCAGTCGTTGCCAATCGGTTCTACCTGGTCGTGTGCTACCCAAGCCTGGCTGCCGGACAGATCTTCGTAGCGATACATGAGCTGCTCGCCGCCCCCGATCGCTAGCATCTGCGGCTCGAGCAGCACTCGCTCCACCGTCTGCCCGCGGATCTTTACTGAGACGCGCGAAGATGGCGCGAAGATCAGCTGCTTGCCTTCGCCGACCTGCGGTGGATGATGATGAGGCTCGCTGGCGGTGAGCCGGCTGTGCCACTCTTCGAGCCGCTGGACAGTGCTGGCCGGCAACAGTGCTTCTTCGCCTGCCAACTCGGCGCCGCGCTCGAGTCGTGCGATAATGGCGGCAAAGTCGCTGAAGAGGGGTGAGGACAGGCGCAGGCCGCCCGGAACGGTGTCGAACACGGCAACCGCGTCGTCGACCTTGCGTGCGCCCGTGATCGAATGAAACGCTATTCCACTGTGAGCGGCGCGAAGATCCCCAGGTGAAATCCCGTACTCACGTGTGATCACTTCCTGCAACGCCTCGGCAACCGCCCGCCGAGTTGCCACTTGGCTTTCGGAAGTACCGGCAAACCATGGCGCCTGGATGCGCATGACTACGCCCACGGTCATGAACTCGCGCTGCTTGCGGCGCATGCGCCGGTCCTTTTCGAGGAGCTCGCGGTAAAGCAGTGAAGTGGTCCCGATACGGTAGCCTTCCACTGACTCTACCGCACGGAGTTGCGCCTCCACGAGACAACCTTCTGCGGAGGCCAAGAGGTGGCCGTCGACGACCTCGCCGGCCTCGACCGAAGCGCTGATTTGGAAGCGCGTGAGCGGATGCGTTGGCTCAGCGCGCTTGATCGGCTGCAGCTTGATCGTCTGCTCGTAGCTGGTGTTGAACCAGTCGATGACCCGGTAATGGGCGCCGAGGTGAATGTAGGTCGCACCCGGGTACGCCTCTCGCAGTGCCTTTTCGTGATCGATGGTGCCGATGGTTTCGCCGTTCCGCGCGTTCTTCAGCGCGAACGAGATCGATGGCATCGAGCGCAGGAAGTACGCCAGGTGCGGGTTGTCCCAGCCGGTGTTGGCGATGTCGTCCAGTACGCGCGGCCGTTCCGCGCCCGGTAGTGCCATCTCCAGTGCGCCGGCAAACCCATCGGGCCAGCCGAGCTCCGAGCGTAGTTCTGGTACGCAATCTTCGCTCCCGAGCTCGCGCAGGTAACAGCGCGCTTGCTGAAATTGGATGAACGGATTGCTGAGGTATAATGGGCTCGCCTCTACGGGACCCGTGATAGACTCACGCAGCGAACTACCGAGCCTTGCGAACGCCGCGCTGGGTGCCATGACCGCGAAAACACCCGGTTGAGCACGGCCCACCCGGCCGCAGCGCTGACGAAGCGACTTGCGTGTTGAGGGGATGCCGACGTTGAGACCGTAGGCGAACTGCGGGATATCGATGCCGAGCTCCGACGCGGAGGTCGAGAAGATCGCCTTGAGGTCTTTGGCGCGCAGGCCCCCCTCGATCGATCGACGTTCGGCCGGATTGAAACCGCTACGATAGGGTTTCGCGTCAGTTCGATTCACCCGGCGCGCAATGCGCTCCACCCCTTGTCGGGAATCGGCAAATGCGATGGCCGCCTCGGCAGGTGACATCTTATCGAGGAGAGCGGTCATGATGTCGGCTCCGGCCTTTTCCGAAGCCGCACCAACGTCGGGACCGTCGATGTGCAGCAGCGTCACGCCATGAGCGGGTGCGCCGTTCTGGTCTTCGCCGATCACCTCGAACGATAGACCAGTCAGTGCCGCGAGATGTTCAGCCGGATCGCGAAGCGTGGCGGTTGCCGCGATGACCTGCGGCTCGGGTGTCATAGGGCCGGCGCGCCAGCGGGCATCCCGGAGCCGGCGGAAGAAGAATGCGAAGTGCGATCCAAACACACCGTCAAGAGTGTGCGCCTCGTCAATGACGACGAACTTCAGCGCCTTGAGGAACGCGGCCGCCGCGGGAAGGTGCAACATCCGCATCAACCAGCAGTGGATTACATCGGGCGTCGCCAAGATGATCCGGGCACGCTCAAGCACGCGCTCGCGCTCATACATCGATACCTCGCCAGTGATTTCGCCAACGAGGTTGGGCTCAAGTCCGAGCCGCTCCAACGCGCGCTGCCACCGCGCGAATTGGTCGCCGCCGAGCATCTTCTGCGGATAGAAGACGAGTACCCTGCCATCGCCGTTGACGATTTCCTCGAGCGCGGCGGCCATGAAAACCAGGCTCTTGCCCGATGCTGTCGGCGTGGCGACGACCAGGTTCGATCCCCTCGCAACCACTTCGAGTGCGGAGCTCTGGTTGAAATAGGGCTGGCCACCGCCTACGCATCCTGTGAGCCAACGACCCACACGTCCTTGCGAATATGGTGCAGGGGCAGGCGCATATCTCGCCGCGCGCGGCGGGATATCGACGCGTTCGATCACTTTAGGCTGCGCAGCGGCGAGGAAGTTGTCGGCGGGCCTCTGGCCAGCGCATTGCGACGAGGGCTTAGATCGCATTGATCAGCTCCTCCACACTGGCAGATGGTTCGAGGTAACACTCGGTCGAGCTGATCGAGCGGTGTCCCAGCAGTTTTTGCAGATCGGCCAGGCTAACATGTCTTCCGCTCATGCCACGAGCGAAGTGGGTCGCGAACGTGCGCCGGCCCGAGTGGCTCGAGCATCCCGCAAGCCCACCCACCCTCTTGTAAAGTTGACAGAACCAGTGGGTGACCGCCGCAGCATTTTGCGGGCGAAGGCGACCGTTGCGGCCGATGCTGAACGCTACTGTAGGAGCGTCTGGGTACTTCTTGTGAAGTTCCTGCAGAGCTGACTTAAGGCGGCCATGGATCGGCACCTCGCGGCTATAGCGTGATTTGCTTGATCCCGCGCCGACCCACAGGTTCTTGGCGACACAGCCCTCGCTCTCGAAAGAGCTGTGGTAGGTCATGGTTGCGATCTCGCCTGAACGCAGGCCGGCCTTGCAGGAGAGCAGGACCTTCACGCGGTCACTTTCGGGCGAACGGCTTTTTGCTTCGATGTAGTCTAGGATCCGCCCGAGATCCTTCTCTTCGATCAGCCCAGCGCGCTTGGTTGGGCCGCGTCTCCGGCGCGCCTCTTCTTTCGACCCAGGCCGAACGGTCGGAATAAGATGGTCAGCGCTGCGGTCGGTCGGCCGCCTGAGCGCCGCCTCTAATTCGCAGGTCGCGGCGTGCAGGTGCAGGCGTGCGACGTTCGCCTGAGGGAAAAGTGGACGCGGTTCCTTAGCACGTTGCCGAGATGTGCGAGCCTTCGGGCGGGCTGCCAGGGTGTGGGGAAGAGAGCTCCACAAGGAACTCACTTCCGACCGATCATCGGTGTCATCTGGGGTCGTCGACGCTGGAACTTCATAATCTAACTGCATGTGGGCCCTCCTCTATTGGCAGTCTCCTTCCGATTCGCCGAGATTTATGCAGACGGAACGGCAGAATGGCAAGTAAAAAAATGAGTAGAGCGTTAAGGTTAATGGATCCGGTGCCACAAATTACTCCGTATGATCTGGAGAAACTGAATAACAGAACTACTTAGAGCAAGGTGGAACTAAACCATCTAAATAGAAAGTAGGTGATCTGCTTGAATGTTGAGTTGAGCAAACTGCTGGTTGTTGACCACGCTTCAACCGTGGATCTGGCGGTGTCCCTCGACGGCAACCGTGTTGCACACTGCCAGTGTCGTACTGGCCGATATGGCGCGGACTCTGAGGTCAACTGAACTGCCGGAACGACGATCTACCCTGAGGGGCAACCGAAGCCATCAGGCGAGGCGTTCATGGATCTTGGCGGCTACCTTGCCGACAAATCCTTCGGCTGACCTGGTCGCCTATTGAGCCGGGCCGGGCGTCGGCAGCGCCTGTGCATCAGCTTGTTGACTGAACTCAACCAGGAAAGCCGGTCGTAGGACCCGAGGAACTCGCTTGCTGGCTGGATCACGCTATCGCAGCAATCTACTCTACTTGCAGATAGAGGCATGGCTGGAGCAAATCGGGGTTGTCCAGAGTCATCTGAACTCTGCCAGCCGTGTACTTGAGCTGTGCCCGACACGGTTTCCTGACAGCAGTCTTGGCGGCTCACACATAGCCAAGCGATCTTGCAAGCTTTGTTGAGAGCCCACGAGTGATCAATCTGACTGACCTATTGGCGAACGGACCAGAGCGACCCTGAGTCAATAGTGGGCAATCAGCACGATCCCTGGCGTTCCCGAAAGGGCCTCCTCCACTTGAGGTGATCGGCATGAGGTGAGGAGCGGCGCGCATCGCGAGATGAGGCCCATCGGGTTCAATTTCCACGTCAGCGGGGCGAAGCGAGCCATTCGGCAGCCTGCAGTTAGAATGACGGTGTTTCGCCGGTTTCTAGCCATTGAAAATGCTTCCGAATCACGCGCTTACTTGACAACTCTACGTCAGTTTGCCTGACCGTCAGTTATAATTCCGCAAAGATTAGAAAATGACCCTTTCGGAACTTAACTTTCTAACTAAGTGTCGCGAATCACTGTCGCTCATCCGTAAATCATGTCATTTTCGCGTAATGACGTGCACCTGCGGTGCCCCAATCGACGATTTCCATGTTTTGACCGTTCTGAGCAGGATTACCAGGGACGCTCGGCCTTGCTGTCAGGCCTTCGCGGGGACGTGCAGCAACCTCAAACATGGTTAATTTTTTCTGTTGACGTGGGTGGTTTGACTGAACTAGCTCCTCTCACAGCGAAGCATCCCGACGGCTCCATCCGGGCGAGTTTGTCTCAGGAGTGCTCGCTGGCGCCCGGCCAGAATCCGACTTGAGTTGCCTTCTGCGAAGGAGGTCCGCGGTCGCTTTGGCAGGAGCTCATAAATGTCCCATTTCGCCTTTTTCGTCGGCCTCGATGTGTCGCCCAAACGCACCGCGATATGCATCGTAGACACCGCCAACTCGATCGTCGCCGAAGCATACGTGCCGACCAATCCCGAAGCGATCGCGCGCTTTGTGCGGGACCGTGTGCCTCATGTTGAACGTGTGGGTCTTGAGGCCGGACAGATGTCGGAATGGCTGACGGTTGGACTCAACACAGCCGGTCTTCCGACCATTTGCGTCGAAGCTCGCCACGCCCAAGGGTTCATCCAATCGCAGATCAACAAGAGCGATCGCAACGATGCGCGCGGCCTTGCGCGCATGATGATGTGCGGGGTCTACAAACCGGTCCACGTCAAGTCGCTTGAAAGCATGCAACTGCGCGCCCTCTTGGGCGCGCGGAAGATTGTTCTCGAAAAGATGATCGATATCGAACTGCACATCCGCGGCACGCTGAAGACCTTTGGTCATCAACTGGGGTCGTGCGGACGTGCGCAGTTCGCGTTCAGGGTAGATGAGCTCGCAGAGGACAATGAGTCCTTGCAACTGGCGATCCGTCCGCTCCTGCGCGCGCGCGACGGGCTCAATGAGCAGTACGAACGGCTGCATTACCATGTCTTGGGCATAGTGCGTGACGATCCGGTCTGCCGGCTCCTGATGACTGCGCCGGGGGTCGGCCCCGTGACCGCCCTCACGTTCAAGACGGCGGTGGATGATCCGGAAAGGCTACAGGGCAGCAAGTCGGTCGGAGCCCTGTTTGGTATGACTCCGCGTCGCCATCAGTCGGGTGACACCGACCGGATGGGCAGTATCTCCAAGTGGGGCGGGCAAGAGGTGCGATCTGCGCTCGTCGAAGCCGGGATGAGGATTCTAACCACGGTCAAGCAACCCTCCCTCTTGCGGACCCAGGCACTGGAGCTCGAAGCGCGTATCGGCCGGAACAAGGCCGCAGTAGCTCTAGGACGCCGGCTCGGGAGCATTCTGCGACGGATGTGGCTCGATCAACGCGCATTCGATCCGAACCAACATGATGACCCAGGTGCCGCCTAACTTGTAGCACAAGCGATTTTTCAACCCCCACAAGGAGCGAGTCTACGCTAGCGTACAATCGACTGATAAGAACGGTGGCCGCGCCGATCCACATGCTACCAGGTGAGCCAAGAGCATCACGTGCATCGAGACTTGGACGACGCGAAATCTCTCCACGCCAATTGAACTGGGGCGGGTGCTCAACCTGACCCCGGAGGTAAGCGTGTTCACCAGTCAGTGCGTTGCCAGCTCGCAACCAGAAAGGTTAAGCCTTGAGCGTAAGCCCGCTTGGACCCCAGAATGCGAATCTAGGTAAGGTAGCCGCTTCCGAAGCGAATCGTCGGAGAGCCGAAGACGTGCGCCGATATTATCAGTCGCTCCAAGTATTCGCCGTTTGCATTGCGGACGCGTTCAAGAACGACGCGCTTGGGGTTGCTCGTATCGATGGGTAGCGGTTCATCGTTCGCTATTTAAGCATCTTCGGTCCAGCCACTTGCCCGGGGTGCTTAGCTTGCTTGATCGAGGTGTGGTGCCAAACCTGCGCTCTAATGTCGTCGAGAAAGCCCCAAGCGGCTCATTAGCGCTAGACAGCCGCCAGCTCACACGCCCGTCGGAGGTTCGCGACCGATGATCATCTCGGTCCGCTTAATCAGTCGACTATCTAATGCTTCAGGTTGAGGTACAATCCAATAATCTCCTCTATCAATTGCGTCAAAGATCAATGTTGCGAATTGGTCAGGATCAGCGCCGCGATCGGACGTCATTAGTTTCATTTTCTTGATCAAATTCGACGAATGAGTTGTGGGCTCTCCATCCAGAATAGAAGTCTTGACAGGTCCCGGAACAAGTAGAGACACCGAGATATTACAATTCAACTTATGAAGTTCGATAGCTAGTGCTTCGGTTAAAGAAACAACCGCGGCCTTTGATGCGGAATAGGGTCCCATTAGGGGACCTGAGAAAAAGCCGCCGACCGATGCAGTGTTTATAATTCGCGCGGGAATGCCAGATTCCAAAAGCTTTGGAACGAATGCGCGTAGTCCATTAACAATGCCAAAAACATTGATATCGAATGAACGCCTCCACGTCTCGGCATCTAACTCCCAAACCTGTCCGGAAGAGAGTACGCCAGCATTATTGAACAGTAAGTCTACGCGCCCGAACGTATCATACGCAAACTGCGACAGTCTTTCCAAATGCTCTTCGTTACGAACATCCACCTTCAGAATCGCAACCTCACCCGAGAGCTCGCGCGAGGTGACTTCAAGTTGCTCTATGTTCCAGTCTGCAAGTACCACGGCCATCCCGCGCTCTACTGCGCACCGCGCCAAGCCGGCGCCAATTCCACTGGCCGCCCCAGTGATGACAGCGACAGGTGTTGCCATGAGAGATCTCCTTCGAGGTTGACCTAGTGATCCGGACCACCGCCCGCGACCAGGCTATTCGTACTGCGACGCCGAGCCATCGATATGCGAAGTCGCGGGACGGCGGGCGAAGATGCCGAAGCCTACAATCGCAAGGTAGCAGAGAACAGGCAACGCGAGGGCTGCCCGGAGATTGCCGGTTGCGTCCGCGATGACTCCAAACAGCAGTGGCACGAGCGCGCCGCCACAGATCGCGACATTGATGATGCCCGATCCATCCGCCGCTTTGGCGCCAAGCCTTTCACAAGCGAGCGAAAAGATGGTCGGGAACATGATCGAATTCATCAGGCCGACTGCAAGCAGCGAGTAACCTGACAGCGTCCCGCTTGTCGTCGCGGAGAGACCGATCAAGCCGACCGCTCCGACACCGACGACCGCCAGAAGGAGGCCGGGGCTAACCGCGCGCAAGAGAGCGGAGCCGATGAACCGACCGACCAACGCGCCGCCCCAATACAGCGGAATCAGCTTGCCCGCATCCTGCTCAGCCAGGCCGAGGACGTTCGCTTGCATCAGATAGCTGACGATGATCGAGCCGATCGAAACCTCGGCACCGACGTAGAGGAATATGCACAAAGCGCCGTATCCGAAACGCGGACGGCGAAGCAGCGAGAACCCCTCGACCACACTCGACGGCTCGTGCTGCTCGCCGTGCAGGCGATTACGAAACGCCCAAACCACCGCTGCCACCACGGCGAGGGCCACGGCGAGCCCCAGGTACCCATTCACGATCGCCTGGCTTTCCGCCTGTTGGTACGCGACTAGATCGGCGCCCGACAACTCGGCCGCCGACACGGTGGCGAGACTGCCGAGGATGAGAATCGCGCCGAAATATGGAAAGATCGTCGTGCCGAGCGAGTTGAAGGCCTGCGCAAACGTCAGCCGGCTGTGCGTGGTCTTCGGCGAACCAAGGAGGCTGATCAGGGGGTTCGCGACGACCTGAACGACGACCACGCCGCTCGCGAGCACGAACAGGGCCAGCAAAAAAAGCCCATAGGTCGCGGTCTGGCTCGCCGGGATGAACAACAGGCATCCCGCCATCATGGTCAGCAGGCCGGCAACGGCCCCGCGCATGTAGCCGATACGCTTGACCAACTGGGCCCCCGGAATGCCGATGATGGCGTAAGCGGCGAAAAAGCAGAACTGGACCAGCATGGCCTGGGTATAGTTAAGCGTGAACAGCTCCTTCAGCTTTGGGATGATCACGTCGTTGAGCGATGTGATTCCCCCGAAGATGAAGAACAGTCCGAAGACGAAATACTGCAAGCCGGGGGCGTCCACCGGCGGATGATCGTCCTCGATCGGCTGCGGGTTGGTGCTCGAAGAGACTTCGGGTGCAAGAGCCATCATGTTGTCCCGGCAGAATGAATGAATGAAAGCGCGCGGTACGGAGCGCGAGGCGAACTCACGCGGCGACTGTCAGCTTACGGACGCCGGCGCTACGCAGGGTGTCGAGGGTTTCTGTCGGCGGATTGCCGCCGACGATGATGTGATCGATGCGATCGAGGCCGCACACAATGGCGCCCGACGATACCGAGAGCTTCGACGAATCGATCAGCAGGATCACCTCGTCCGCGACATCGAGGAACCGGCGCTGGCTTGCGACTAGTATGGCGTCGGCCTGAAACACGCCCTTGGGGCTGACCGCCGCTGCTCCGATGAACAGCTTTGACGCGTGAAAATTGGGCATGCTCGCCTCTCCGGACGGGGCCAGGATGATGTTCTGCTCACGAAAGATCGAACCGGACGGGAGGAGTATCTGCGTCCCCTCCTGCGGCAGGAGTGCGTTCACTATGTGCAACGAATTGGTGAGAACCTGCAGGCCAAGCCCCGCCAGATGATCGCACATCTGGAACGTGGTCGTGCCGCCATCGATGATGATCCCTTCGCCGCGGCTACACAGCCTAGCGGCCGTCTTTCCGATCGCGCGCTTCTCCGCGAGGTTACGGTGCAAAGACTTTTCGAACGGGGTGCCTTTGAGCGTTGAGACCCGTCCGTCACCTGCGCCATCGTCTTCCGCTGCCTTTGCCCCTCCGTGGACGCGCAGTATCCGCGCCTCGCGCTCGAGCCGGCTAAGATCACGGCGAATGGTCGCGGGAGAGGCATCAAGCGCCGCTTCGAGTTCGCGATAGCTTACGAACCCCGTTCGGCCGAGCGCCTCCATGATCGCCATTTCGCGCTCGGCCGCATGCATGCTCGATTCCCCCTCAGGCCGCGCGCTGTTCGCGCTGGATCTGTTCGAGCGACTTGCCGGCGTTGCTCGGCGCCCAGAGCCAACCGACCAGACCGCTCACGATAAGGAAACCGGTAAGGATCACCGCAAGGTGCGTAAACCCGGTCGAAGTCAGGATCGGCACGAAGAAGCTGAAGAAGCCGAGCGTGATCCGGACGACCGCGAAGCAGACGCCTTGTGCCGTGCTGCGCAGGGCGGTCGGGAACATCTCGGCGCTCCACAGCTGGAAGAAGGCCTGCGCTCCGAAGCCGCCGCCGAAGCCAAGCAGGAATACGTGGAGTACGGCGATGGGAATGGTCAGCGGGAAGATCGCCAGCAACGCCATCCCCACGACCTGGATGATCGCAGACATCAGGAACATGTGCCGCTGGTTCACCTTGTCGACGAACTTCATGAAGATGAAGTAGTTGGACAGCATCCCGATCCCGAACGTCAGCGCCTGGATCGCCACCGATTGTGCCTGTGTTGCTGCACCGACCGTTTGGAGGATGTAGGGAAAGAAGAAGCCGTTGGTGCCGGCCCACAGATTCCAGAAACCGTACATCCCAACGAGGCCGAGAATGGACTTGAGATAGGGGCCCTGAAACAGAACGCTGACCTTGGGCCGCTGGTAACCGGCCTCCTGGGTTTCCTTCCAGCGGCGCGATTCCGCCATTTTGCGGCGAAGGAGCGACAAGCCGATCGCTACCACGACGAGATGCGCGAACACGATGCGGGCGCCCAGCGCGCCGAGCGAAGTCAGGGCCAGGCTCATCAGCAGCACGACCACCGGTCCAAGATTCCACAGGACCTGGGCGACCCCCGAATGCTTGCCACGGCGCGTATCGGGCGCCTCTTCGGCGATCAGCGACCAGCTCGCGGGGATGTCGGCGCCGACCGCCAGGCCGACGATGAGGAAGCCGGTGACGATCATCCAGGGTGCCGTCGCAAACACCAGCAGCGTCATGCCGATCGCGTAGACCAGCATATCCCACTGATAGATGCGCTTGCGACCGAGCTTGTCGCACAGCCAACCGCCGATCATGGCACCGACGCCGGCGCCGATCGCATTCGGACCGAACGCGGCGATGAGGCCCACAAAGCTGTCAGAGAGCCCGTAGACCTCCTTCCACAGCGCGAGCGCAGCAGCACCAGCGACGATCGATCCCGCATCGATGTAATTGGCAAGGCCGGCGAGTATGGTGTTCTTCCAGTTGTCTTTCTGGATGGGAACTTCGTCGATGATATCGACCTGGCTCATGCCGGGCTCTCCCTGACTAGAATGTCTTCTGTTATCTGTGCGATGCTGGTGGTTCCGGTCAGCGCCATCGCAACGCGCATCTCGGCTTCGATCAAGCTCAGGACATGGTCCACGCCGGCCTGGCCCCTCGCTGCAAGCGCGTAGGCCCACGCGCGCCCGATCAGTACCGCGTCGGCGCCCAGCGCGAGCATCCTCACCACGTCGAGGCCGGAGCGCACACCTCCGTCGGCCATGATGGTCAGTCGCCCCGCCACTGACTGCACGATTGGAGCCAGCGCGCGGGCGGTCGAGGGTACTCCGTCAAGCTGGCGTCCACCGTGATTGGACACGACAATCCCGTCAGCGCCCAGTTTCACGGCCTGCTCCGCGTCCTCGGCGTCGAGTATTCCCTTGATGATTAGTGGGCCGTCCCACTCCGCCCGGATGAAGTCGAGGTCTCGCCAGCTCACGCTGGGGTCGAAATTGGCCCGCATCCAGGCGAAGAAATCCTCGATGCCGGAACTATCCTGGAGAACCGGAGCGACGTTGCCGAGGCTGTGCGGCCGGCCGTGCAGGCCGACGTCCCAGGCCCAGCCGGGCCGAAGGGCGGCTTGCCAGGCGCGCCGGACGCTGCCCGTGAAGCCGGGTGCGCCAGCCAGCCCGGAATGATAGTCGCGGTAGCGGCTACCGGGCACCGGCATGTCGACCGTGAACACCAGCGCGACGCAGCCGGCCGACTTCGCTCGTGCCATCAGGTCCCGCATGAAGCCGCGATCGCGGATCATGTAGAGCTGGAACCAGAACGGGGCCGTGGTTGCGGAAGCTACTTCCTCGATGGTGCACGCCGACACGGTCGAGAGAGTAAACGGTACGCCGCGTGTTTCGGCCGCTCTCGCGGCCTGTCGTTCGCCTCTCCGGGCGTTAAGGCCGGCCAGGCCGATCGGCGCCAGCGCTACCGGGAGCGCGTAACGGGTGCCGAACAGTTCGCACGACAGGTCCAGATCGGACACGTCGCGCATCACGCGCTGTCGCAGGGCGATTTGGCCCAGGTCCGCAAGGTTCCGGCCCAGGGTCACCTCGGAATAGGAACCTCCGTCGATGTAGTCGAACAAGAACCGCGGCAGCCGCCGCCGCGCCAGTTCGCGGTAGTCGAGGGCCGAGGCAGCGATCATGCCGGATGACCCGCGCGCTCGCGCCACGTTGCGCGATATGCCGCGATGTCGCCATCTAGCGGATCGATGAGGCGCAGCTCACCAGTAGGTCGCAAGTCAGGATTCGCCAGCCGAAGAGCGCCGAAGCTGACGTCGTTGTGTGCATTTGCGACGTACACTCGCGTTTCGGGCCGCAGTGCGGCGAGGGCGCGGACGAAGACTTCTGCTTCGGCGAAGCGGCCTTCTACGACGAGGCGTTCCTTGGACCCGATAAGGTCGAGCGAGACATCGGTGACGAGCGCGGCGTACAGGCAGGCACCGGCGCGGCGCGCATGCCAATCGTCGGGCCGGTCGTGCCAGCCTCCCCGAGCGTCGCCGAACGGACCGTTGCCGGGCGCCAACGTGGGCAAGACCATCGCGCCGCTGGCGAACAGACCCGGCACCGCCTCGATCAGCAGCGGCTGATCAGGCTTGATGTCGACCTGCCGGGTGTCGAGTTCGATGAGCGTCTCAATCTCGCGCCCACCCATGAACCGTGCGGACGGCACGGGCGTGCCGTAGACATCGACGTTGACCAGACAGTCCCGATCCTCGGGCAGGGCGGACAGATCGACCGGTTCCCGGGTCAGCCGCATGGCGATGAACCAGGTGCCGGTCGAAAGCACCGTGGCCTCGTTGTCCTCGATCTCGCGAAAGCCGCGGGCGGCGAGCAACGCGGCATTGGAATCATGCAGGCCGGCATGGATCCGGGTCTGCTCGGAAAGGCCCATGCGTGCGGCGAGTTCAGGCCGCAAAGTTCCGATCACGTCGCCGGCGCGCGCAAGCGGGGCGAACCGGCGTGCCCATCCCCGCTGCTGGGCGAGCGGAGAGAAGTGCCCTTCGGCAGGGCACCACAAATCCGAGTGACAACCCAAACTGCTCACTTCGCTGACGGCGTTGCCGCTGAGCAGCCAGGTCCAGTACTGGGCGTATGGAAGCAATGTCGCCTTGTTGAAGCAGCGTGGTACGGAGCTTTCGAGCCAGTGGAGCTGGGCGCCGAGATTGAGGCCTGCAGGAAGGGACGGCGAACCGGTCTTGGCGAATGGCGCGCGTTGTCGCTGGTACGAGAGACGAGCGTCTTCCGGCATCGCCCATTCGTAATCGGGCGGAACGAAAGCTAGCCCGTCATTGGCGATTCCCGCTACCGCGGCGCCGTGCGAGACGGGGATGATGCATTCTACCGGGTGCGATCCGTACTCGCTCAGAATCTGCAAGATCCATTCGCCGGTCGCGGCGGTGTCAAGAGCGACGTAATCGCCAGTGAACGGCGACTGATTGGCACGCACCTGACGGTCGAGCATGTTTCCGTCGCGCGACCACAGGCTGACCTTGCTCAAGGTCTTGCCGACATCGACGACGATCGCCCAGCCTTTGCTCACAACCCCTCCTGGCGTCAGTTCATGCGCCTTGATGATTGAGAGCTAGCGAAAATGATTGTTCTTGAAAAGGGCTAATGCTACAAGGGTCGCGCCATGAACATTCAGACAACTTTGGCCGGACAGGCCATCCCCTTCGCCATCCCCGCCAGCCGGTGGGATGAATCTGAAGCCCGGGGAAAGACAGAGGCAGAGCTGCTGCTCTACCGTTCGAATCTGCTTGGCTCGGACCTCACGGTCACCAACTTCGGAGGCGGAAATACCTCGGCAAAGGTCGTGGGGACCGATCCACTCACCGGCAAGGATGTAGAGGTCCTGTGGGTCAAGGGGTCCGGCGGCGACATCGGTTCCATGGGGCTGGACGGGTTTGCCACCCTTTACGAAGACAAGCTGCTCGCGCTCGAGGATCACTATGCGGGCGAGCAGGACGACGACAAGATGGTCGGTTTCCTACCGCACTGCACGTTCAACCTGAATTCGCGCGCGGCGTCGATCGACACGCCGCTGCACTCCTTGCTTCCGTACAAGCATATCGATCACGTCCACCCGGACGCCATCATCGCACTCGCCGCGTCGAGCGGAGGACAGGCGGTGACCCAGGAGCTGTGGGGCGATACGATCGGCTGGCTGCCGTGGAAGCGGCCAGGTTTCACGCTCGGCGTGATGATCCGCGATTTCGCCAAATCGAACCCGAACGCCAAGGGCGCGATGTTGGCAGGTCACGGCATCATCTGCTGGGCCGACACCGCGCACGAGTGCTACGAGCAGACGGTTCGCCTGATCGCGGAAGCTGCCGAGTATCTGAACGCCAAGCTGCTGGCTGGTCCGGCCTTTGGGGGCGTCAAGGTCAAGGCGCGCGAGGACCGGCGCGCGATCGCCTCAAGGCTCATGCCGCGGTTGCGGTCGCTGATGACCGGCGCGCGACGCAAGGTGGGTCATTTCTCCGATGATGACGCCACGCTCGAGTTTGTCGGCAGCGCTGACTTCGACAAGCTGGTTTCGCTGGGCACGAGCTGCCCCGATCACTTCCTTCGAACCAAGATCGCGCCGCTCGCACTCGATCCCGCTAGGCTCGACGACGACACTTATCTGGCCCAGCGGATCGCCGATTATCGCGGTCTCTATAGTGCCTATTACGATCGTTGCCGGCGGGGCAATTCGCCCGCGATGCGCGATGCCAACCCGGTTGTCGTTCTGGTGCCCGGCGTGGGGCGAATGACGTTCGCCGCCGACAAGGCGACCGCGCGGATTGCAGGCGAGTTCTATCTCAACGCGATCAACGTCATGCGCGGAGCCGAGGCAATCGGGGACTATATCGCGCTCGACGAACAGGAAGCCTTCGACATCGAATACTGGCTGCTCGAGGAGGCGAAGCTCCAGCGCATGCCCGCTCCCAAGCCGATGGTCGGACGGATCGCGCTGGTAACCGGCGGTGCGGGCGGGATTGGCGCAGCAACGGCTGCACGGTTTCTCCGCGATGGCGCCTGCGTGATGCTGGCCGATCGCGATGCCGATGCGGTCGAGGAAGTGAAACAAGGGTTCGTCCAGCAGTTTGGCAAGGACCTCGTCCGTGCGGTGGTCTGCGACGTTACCGACGAAGCACAGGTCAAGGCCGCGTTCGATGCGTGCGCTCGCGAGTTCGGCGGTCTCGATGTGCTCGTTGCCAACGCGGGTATCGCCAGTTCTGCGCCGATCGAACAAACCACGGTCGAGTTGTGGGACAGGAACTTCGATGTTCTGGCCCAAGGTTACTTCCTGGCCGCGAAGCACGCCTGGCCGCTGCTCAAGCGGATGAAGGATCAGGGCGGCACTTCCGTCGTGTTCATCGGCTCCAAGAACGCAGTCGCGGCAGCGGCAGGCGCTTCCGCTTATGCTTCGGCAAAGGCAGCCGCGAACCATCTTGCGCGGTGCCTGGCGCTCGAAGGCGCGCCGGATGGCATTCGGGTGAACATCGTCAACCCCGACGCGGTGATCAAAGGGAGCCGCATCTGGGACGGCGATTGGCGCAGGGAACGCGCGGGCACTCATGGTATCGATGCCGGCGCGGAGCTCGAGGCGCATTACCGCAACCGTTCCATGCTCAAGCGCGACGTGCTGCCCGAGGATATTGCCGAAGGCGCTTTCTTCTTCGCCAGCGACGTTTCCGCGAAATCGACCGGCAACATGCTCAATATCGACGCCGGAAACGCTCAGGCCTTCACCCGCTAGCGACTGCAGCGGGAAGAAGCCGTTCGGCGAAGGAGATGGACGTGGCGGATTACTGGCAGGTACTTCGGCAGACGGCAGTTGAGAGCATGGCCTTCGTCATCGTAGGTCCGATGCTTCTTCTGCCGTTCATCGTCGCGGAGCAACTGCGCCCGGTCCACCGCAGACCGGGATGGCGAGATTACAGTATCAACATTTTGATCAGCGCCAGCACGATCTTTCTCGCAATGCCGCTCGGGGTTCTCATTGGCCTGGCGACAGAACGCCTCCGCCATGCGTTACCCTGGGAGTCCGTCGGTTTCTCATATGACACCATCGCTCAAGTGCCCGCCATCGGCGGCATGCTTGCGGTCATGGCGATGGCTATCGTGCCAATCGTGGTTCATGATGTAGCCTTCTACTGGGCACACCGGATCGAGCATCGCGTGCCTTTCCTTTGGGAGTTCCACAAGCTCCACCACAGTGACGAACTCATGAACTGTTCGACATGGGCGAGAGATCATTTTCTCCAAGCAATCTGGGTGACAGTTTTTCCAGCATTGGCCCTTGGTCTCGTCTTTGACATCTCCGCGTTCCAGGCTGGGCAGGCGGCGCTCCTTTCCGGCCTGCTGCTTTCTTTCCTGTCGATGTTTTATCATTCGGCGATCCGCATCGAGCTGCCTTGGCTGGATCGGGTGGTGGTGACACCGCAAGTTTACAGCCTGCATCACTCGTGCGATCCGCAGCATTTCAACAGCAACTTTGCCGACGCCTTCCCGTTGCTCGACATCCTTTTCGGGACCTATCGCAAACCACAAGGCGGCCAGTTTCCGGGGACCGGCCTGGGCGATGACTATCCGGCGCCCCGCTCGTTGTGGTCGGCGCAAGTGCTGCCGGCTCTCGGCGGGTTCAGAGCCCTCACAACGTATGGAAAAGCCCGATGACTGGAGCTGCCATGATTGCACCGCTTTCCGCAGAGCTAATTGCCGAGGCCAACTCTGCCGCAACGCCCGCGCTCGAAGAAGACTACGCCGCACTCGGGCGAAAGCTCGAGCGGCAAGGGGTGGCGATCGACCGGATCAAGGACCGGGTGAAGGAATTTTCGGTTGCGGTTCCGAGTTGGGGGGCGGGCCGCGGCGGCACGCGCTTCGCCAAGTTTCCGCTCGCAGGCGAACCGACGAACATTCACGAGAAGCTCGAAGATTGCGCGGTCATCAATCAGCTCAGCCGCACAACGCCGCGCGTGAGTCCACACTTTCCCTGGGACAAAGTGGATGACTACGGCGCGTTGCGCGAAGAGGCCGACAGCTATGGCCTGAGCTTCGACGCGGTCAATTCCAACACCTTCCAGGATCAGGTAGGGCAGCCGCACAGTTATTCGACGGGTTCGCTGTCATCGACCGTCGAAGCCACTCGCGAGCAGGCGATCGAACACAACATCGAATGCATCGAGATCGGCCGCAAGATCGGGTCGCGGGCGCTGACGGTGTGGGTTGGCGACGGCACGAATTTCCCCGGCCAGCAGGATCTCGGCCGCAGCTTCGACCGCTATCTCGATGGAGCGGCAAAGGTCTACGCGGCGCTGCCCGGCGACTGGACGATGATGCTCGAGCACAAGATGTTCGAGCCGGCGTTCTATTCTTCGGTCATTTCCGATTGGGGAAGCTCGTTGCTGGCCGCGCAGGAGCTGGGGGAGCGGTGCAAGTGCCTCGTCGACCTGGGTCATCACGCGCCCAACGTGAACATCGAACAGATAGTTGCCCGCCTCCACCGTGCGGGCAAACTCGGCGGGTTCCACTTCAATGACAGCAAGTACGGCGACGACGATCTCGATTCCGGATCGATCAATCCGCACCAGCTGTTCCTGGTGTTCAACGAGCTGATCGAAGCCGAGCTCAACCCGCGCGACGGGTTCGATCCCGCCTACATGATCGACCAGTCGCACAACGTGACCGACCCGATCGAGAGCATGCTGTCGTCGGCCGAGACGATCGCGGGATGCTATGCCAGGGCTTTGCTGGTCGACCGGGATGCGCTTCATCAGGCGCAAGACGACAACGACGTGCTGCTCGCCTTCAGGACCCTGCGCGGCAGCTACGAATGCGACGTCGCTCCGATCCTGGCCAAGGCGCGAGCGGAGCTGGGCGGCGCGATCGACTGGCTGAGCGCCTATCGCGCGAGCAAGTACCGCGAGCGCAAGGCTCAGGAGCGCAAGCCAGTCGGCCTCGGAGCTGGGATAGTCTGAAGGCCCTGCCAATCGGAAACAGATCGCATTCCGAAAAGCATCGCTTTTCCGGGCAGCCAAAGCGTCAAGCGAGCTCCGCGACGATCTCCAGCACGCGCGGCGCAAGCTCCGGCCGGCAGATCAGCAGGTCGGGCATATAGACGTCGGGCCGGTTGTAGATCAGCGGGCTGCCGTCGATGCGCGAGGCGTGAAAGCCGTGCGCCAGCGCGACCGCGACCGGCGCGCAGCTGTCCCATTCGTATTGCCCGCCGGTGTGGAGGTAGATCTCAGCCTCTCCGCGCACCACCGCCATCGCCTTGGCCCCGGCGCTGCCCATGGGCACCAGCTCGGCGCCGAGCGCCTCTGCAACCAGCTCAGCCTCGCGCGCCGGGCGGGTGCGGCTCACTACCATGCGCGGGACAGCGGGAGCTGGACCGGTCGGCGACGGCTGATCGGTGCGCAGGACGAGGCCGAGCGCGGGCAAGGCGACCGCGCCGATCTCCGGTCGGCCATCGATCGCCAGCGCGACGTGCACCGCCCAGTCGGCGCGCTCCTCACCGTATTCGCGGGTGCCGTCGAGCGGGTCGACGATCCAGGTGCGCACTTTGGCAAGGCGTGCGCGGCTGTCCTTTTCCTCTTCTGACAGCAGGCCATCGTCCGGCCGCAGTTCGCGCAGCGCGGCGACCAGCAGCGCGTTGGCCTCGGCATCGCCCGCGCGGCCGAGCTCCTTGCCGTGGTGCTTGCGGCTGTCGCGCACGGCGAGAAGGATGCGGCCGGCCTCTTCGGCCAGGTGCGCGGCGAGCTGGTGGTCGTTCATTTGAGCGGTAGCAGCCGGTCGATGATATACTGGGCAGCTTCGGCAGGGGTCATGGTGACCGTATCGACCACGATGTCGGGGCTTTCCGGCGGTTCGTACGGACTGTCGATGCCGGTGAAGTTCTTGAGCTCGCCGCTGCGCGCCTTCTTGTAGAGACCCTTCACGTCGCGCGCCTCGGCAACCTCCAGCGGGGTGTCGACTAAGATCTCGATGAATTCGCCTTCGGGCAGCATCGCGCGGACCATGTCGCGCTCGGCCCGGAAGGGGCTGATGAACGCGGTGAGGACGATCAGTCCCGCATCCGCCATCAACCGCGCCACCTCGCCGACCCGGCGGATGTTCTCGATCCGGTCGGCCTCGGTAAAGCCCAGGTCCTTGTTGAGCCCGTGGCGCACGTTGTCCCCGTCGAGCAGGAAGGTATGCCGGTTCATCACCGCGAGCCGCTTTTCCACCTCGTTGGCGATGGTCGACTTGCCCGAACCCGACAGACCGGTGAACCACAGCACCTTGGGCGTCTGGTTCTTGAGCGCCGCGTGGTGCTGCCGGCTGATGTCGGTCGGCTGCCAGTGAACGTTCTGGCTGCGGCGCAGGCTGAAATGCAGCATCCCGGCCGCCACGGTGGCGTTGGTGATCTTGTCGATCAGGATGAACCCGCCCAGCGTGCGGTTGTCGGCATAGGGTTCGAACACAACCGGCTTGTCGGTGGTCAGCTCGGCCACCCCGATCTGGTTCAGTTCGAGCGTCTTGGCGGCGAGGTGTTCCAGGCTGTTGACGTCGATTTCGTACTTCGGCTCGGCGATCGTGGCCGACACCGTCTGAGTCGCGAGCTTCAGCCAGTAGGAACGCCCGGGCAGCATCGCCTCGTCAGCCATCCACACCACCGTGGCTTCGAACTGGTCGGCGACCTGCGGCGGGTTGTCCGCGACCGCGATCACGTCGCCGCGGCTGCAGTCGATCTCGTCGGCGAACGTCAGCGTGACCGACTGGCCTGCGACTGCCTGCGCCAGATCGCCATCGAGCGACACGATCCGCGCGATGGTGGTCGTCTTGCCGGACGGCAGCACGCGCACCGCATCGCCTGGCCGCACGGCCCCGGTCGCGATCAGGCCGGCGAACCCGCGGAAATCGAGGTTGGGGCGATTGACCCACTGCACCGGCATCCGGAACGGCTTGGCGCTGTCCACACCGCTTAAGACCTCGACGCTTTCGAGGTGTTCGACCAGACTCGGACCGTCGTACCACCGCGTGTTGTCGCTGGGGGAGGCGGTGATGTTGTCGCCCCGGAAGCCGGAGATCGGGATCGCGGTGAACGCCTCGATGCCGATGCTGCTGGCGAACTCGCGGTATTCAGCCACGATCGCATCGAAGGTCGCCTGGTCGTAGTCGACGAGATCCATCTTGTTGACCGCCAGCACCACGTTGCGGATGCCAAGCAGGTGGACAAGGTAGCTGTGCCGCCGCGTCTGGACGAGCACGCCCTTGCGCGCGTCGACCAGGATCACCGCCAGGTCCGCCGTGCTCGCCCCGGTGACCATGTTGCGGGTGTACTGTTCGTGCCCCGGGCAATCGGCGACGATGAACTTGCGCTTCTCGGTCGAGAAAAAGCGATAGGCGACGTCGATCGTGATCCCCTGTTCGCGCTCGGCGGCGAGGCCATCGACCAGCAGCGCGAAGTCGATCTCTTGCCCTTGCGTGCCGACCCGCTTGCTGTCGCTTTCCAGCGC